>NZ_JBZUUL010000030.1:0-65929 GCF_058819085.1 Faecalicatena sp. | reverse complement strand
CTGTGCGCGTCAACTATTGAAAGCGCCGTGTACCGAACGGTACGCACGGTGCTGTGAGAGGACGGGAGTTAATCACTCCCTCCTACTCGATTCCACTCCTTCTTTATCTGCCACAGTCCCGCCTGTACTCCTCCCACCTTTTTTGTATCACCCTTCTTTATCCGGGCATCATAACGAAAAAGCCTGCTCCAGCTCTCCAAAATCTTCCTTTTCCATTCAGGATGGAAGTTTGTGAGCATTACATCGGTTTCCTTTAAACCACATTGGGACAACAGCTGATGAAAACTTTCTTCCTCTTCTGGGTTTTCACCGATATATTTCATACAGATAATTTTATTCCAGTCATATAAGTCAAACAGGATGACCTCATCGATCGGAACTTCCAGGGCCATCACATTGCCTTTGCCAGACTGATCCATACTATAAAGTTCTTTGAATGCCCAGTAAGGGTATTCGGCTCCTTCCGGTTTTGGAACTATCTTTTCTGCCTCTTTTACGAACCAGGAATAGGCGGTGGTAAAAATTCCTGCACTTTCTTTGTATTTCTTCTGCACGTATGACTTTCTGGAAAAACAGACCCCGTTTTTATGGATCGCATCCAGCACAGCATCCGTCTGATATGTATAAAGCCTTATTGTATGACCTGTTTCACCCATTCTTGTCTTACCTCCCATATAGTTCCATAAGCAGAGTCGTACCCCAATTTGATCTGCGGGTCAAACAGACGGCTCCAGCTATTTTTAATTTCTCTTTTGATCTGCGGATAGAACTGGCTCATATAAGCTTGTACGTCACTGGTCCGATAATCTTTCAGAAGCCTTTGATGTCGGGCTGCATCAAGTTCATCGGCAGGGATATATCCGTAATTCAGGATCGTTCCCCATTTTGCAATATTGATCTTTGTGATCATAGACTCTTCTAATTCCAGCTCCAGAATGACGGTGTTGTCGGTCAGCATCATCACGGCGTCCCTGTCAAAGGAGACCCAGATCGGAAATTCCACATCAGCCGGGCGGTTCGCTGCGTCTGGGCCATTCTTTACCAGCCATTCATAGGTTTCCAGAACAAGCGGCGCGTGCTCTTTTAGTTCCATTACAACGTACTCCCGCCTGGCGGTATATCTGCCATTGGCCTTCAATGATTCAAGTACGTGTTTGTGCTGCTTTGTCCACACTTTGATCATTCCCATTTGATCCACCTCCCACATCTTTTCTATATTATACCAAAGTATGCGTAAGAAAGACATCATAAGATGGACGGTTCCCTTTGATCACAACAGGGGGGACAACATATAAAAGCCGTCCCCCTCTTAGTCTTTTACCTGGTTTTTATTTCTGCGATCCTGTTATTTCCAGGAACCTGCTATTTGCAATTTCCGTCCTGACGAATGTCAAATTCAGGATTGATCGCATAGAAGTTTCTGCTGTCCAGATGATCCTGCACGATGCGCAGACTTTCACCGAAACGTTGATAATGAACAACCTCGCGTGCCCGCAGGAAGCGGATCGGGTCACATACTTCCGGGTCTTTAACGAGTCTTAAAATATTATCATAGGTGGTTCTTGCCTTTTGTTCTGCTGCCATATCCTCATGAAGATCGGTGATCGGATCACCTTTGGATTGGAAGTAGGTTGCCGTAAACGGTGTACCGCTTGCTGCCTGCGGCCAGAGAGCAAGTGTGTGGTCGACATAATAAGTTCCAAAACCGGATTTTTCGATTTCTTCCGGTGTCAGATTTTTAGTCAGCTGGTAAATGATGGAGCAGACTATTTCCATATGGGCCAGCTCTTCAGTTCCGATATCAGTCAAGGTCCCGGTGACTTCATTATAAGGCATTGTATATCTCTGGGACAGATATCTCATGGAAGCAGAAAGCTCACCGTCAGGACCGCCAAACTGGCTCATGATGATCTGGGCGATTTTTGGATTGGTCTGTGTGATCTTTACCGGATACTGTAATCTCTTTTCATAACCCCACATAAATTAACATCCTCCTTCCTGCCACGGCCATGGCTCATCTGTCCAATCCCATACATCAGTACAGGAGTAGACTGCAGTATCGATGGTAAGCGGGCCAAAATTTGCGGCATATTCTTTTAATGCTTCATTTCTCATCCGGCTGTATTCACGAAAATAAGCAAGGGCATCTTCATCACACGGATGGGTATTGAGGAAAAGCTTTACATCATCGACAGCAAAGCTGACTACATTAATTTTGTTCAGCAGATCTTTTTTACATGGACGTTCACTCATCGGTTACA
This sequence comes from Faecalicatena sp., assembly GCF_058819085.1. Lineage (NCBI taxonomy): Bacteria > Bacillati > Bacillota > Clostridia > Lachnospirales > Lachnospiraceae > Faecalicatena > Faecalicatena sp. The sequence goes on along the minus strand of NZ_JBZUUL010000030.1, from coordinate 63,668 downwards.
GCCTCCTTTTCCATAAAATGGTTTGGAAAGGTCTTCAAAAATCGTGCCGCACTGCAGGGCTTTGCATGGCTCGAATAAATTCTGCCATCTCTGCCACGGCACGTATGCCATAGCCAGTGCAAAATCCTCTAAAGCGTCATAACGGCAGCCACACGCTTTATGCTTCGGCTTTTCACATTCACAGGGGCCCTTCTCCATAGCTCTGCGGTTTCCCATAGAGTTACGGGATTCCATACAATTACGTCTTTCCATATCACTGCGCACCTCCATAGGTTTACGTGTTCTTTGATCGCAGTCATGATTACAAGGTTCTGGTGTATGACATCCGCCAGTTTCCGGGCTGCGTCTTCTTACGTCTTCCCTTGGCATAGGTGCCGGCCGGCGGTTGTCAGCCATGCGGTTACTGCCGGAAGGCATGCTGCGGCATTCGTCGTTCATATGACCGGGCATATTATGGCATCCGCCGCTGGCACTGCCAGGCGTATTACAGCATCCATCATTCATATTGCCGGGCATATTGCGGCGGCTGTTATTGGGATTCATCGGTCTGCCATAACGCATATTGTTTTGATAATTCGCCATTTTGCGATATCTCCTTCCATTGACATTTACAATAATATAGTATGGAAGAAAAATAAAAAGGTTCCACTTTACATTTGCTCAAAAATTTTATATAATAGGAGAGGCAAAGGCGGGGTGTGGCTCAGTTTGGTTAGAGCGCACGGCTGGGGGCCGTGAGGTCGCAGGTTCGAATCCTGTCACCCCGATGCTAAGAGGCAGTGCATATGAAGCACTGCTTTTCTTTTGTAAAAAGGAGGAATTTTGCTTTTTTCTAAAAAAGTTGTTTTTAGATGTAAAAAAAGCTATAATAAAGGGCAAGTTATGTATGACACACCTTTTTATGAATGTAAGCCTGAGGGGGAAACACTGTAAAATAAAAAAGGCGATTGTTAAAGGAGATATGATTTTATGTGTGGATTTGCAGGTTTTGTAGGCGAAGTTGAAGATAGAGAACAGGTATTGGTCAATATGATGAATACGATCATTCATCGTGGACCAGACAGTGAGGGAAAGTATTTGGATGAGGATGCGGCATTGGGATTCAGGCGTCTGAGCATCATCGACCTTTCCTCTGTCGGAGACCAGCCTCTTTATAATGAAGACAGGAGCATGGTCCTCGTGTTTAATGGTGAGATTTATAATTACCAGGATCTGAGGAAGGAATTAGTTGAGGCCGGGCATACTTTTGTTTCTAATACGGATTCTGAGACCCTGATCCATGGCTTTGAGGAATGGGGCGTTAGTCTGGTAGAGCGCCTCCGGGGAATGTATGCGTTTGCGATCTGGGATACCAAGAGAAAAAGGCTGTTTGCCGCCCGGGATATTTTTGGGATCAAGCCGCTTTATTATGCACAGATGAATGGCACTTTAATGTTTGGATCCGAGATCAAGTCCTTTCTGGAACACCCCAAATTCGACAAGGTATTCAATGAAGCGGCACTTGGAAATTATCTTTCCTTCCAGTTTGTTCCGACCAATGAGACATTTTTCAAAGGCGTATTCTGCCTGCAGCCGGGACATTATTTTACCTATGAAAATGGTGAGATGAACATTACCAGATATTTTGAGCCACGTTTTACGGGAGACTGCCAGAAATCCTTCGAGGAAGTGGTGGACGATGTGGAGCGTGTGATGAAGGAATCTGTGGAGAAGCACAAGATCAGTGATGTTGAGGTTGCTTCTTATCTTTCCAGCGGCGTTGATTCCAGCTACCTGACTTATTTAGGCCAGGTGGACCATACATTTACGGTTGGATTCGATGAAGGAAAATACAGCGAGATCCGGGATGCAAAGGAGTTTGCGGCAAGCATCAATATGCAGAATGATGCCAAGGTCATCACACCGGAAGAATACTGGGATAAATTGTCTGATATCCAGTATTATATGGATGAGCCGGTAGCAGATCCGGCAGCCATCGCACTCTATTTTCTGAGTGAAGAGGCATCCAAAAAGGTTAAGGTGGTGCTTTCGGGGGAAGGTTCGGACGAACTGTTTGGCGGATATAATATTTACTGTGAACCTCTGGAGCATACAGGATTCAACAAAATACCGATGCCTTTGCGCAGGCTGCTGGGTAAGTTTGCGGAGAACTGCCTGCCGAGGGGGATGAAGGGGCGTGGCTTTTTAATGCGTCACGGAAAGACACTGGAGGAGCGTTATTTTGCAAATGCGACCAATATTTTTACGGAGCGTGAGGCGGATAAGATTCTGAAAAAAGGCTGTGAGCCAGGAATCCAGAAAGTGACCCGCCCGCTGTATGAGAGGGTGAAGGGGAAGGATTCGGTTACTAAGATGCAGTATGTGGATCTTCATCTTTGGCTTGTCCACGATATCCTGATGAAGGGGGACAAGATGGGGATGGCGAATTCACTGGAGGTGAGGGTGCCGTTTTTGGACAAGAAGGTATTGGAACTGGCTGAGACACTTCCGCTTGATTATAAGGTCCGCGCACCGAAGACAAAGGTCGCTCTGCGCGGCGCGGCAGAGAAGGTGATCCGAAGCAAGACAGCAGAGAAAAAGAAGCTTGGTTTCCCGATTCCGATCCGTGTCTGGCTGAAGGAAGAGAAATATTATCAGATCGTGAAAGAGATGTTTTTGTCAGAAGCAGCAGGAAAATTTTTCGACACAAAGCAGCTCGTGAAAATGCTGGATGACCATAAGAATGGAAAAAATGCCAACGAAAAGACAGATAACAGCAGGAAGATCTGGACAGTGTATATATTCCTTGTATGGTACGACCGGTTTTTTGGACATGGAAAACCAGTCCATCCGGTAATGAATGCCAGATAATACCACAACATGCAAAGGTGAGCTGGCATCACGGGGGGATTTGCGGAGTATGAACGGTATTTGAAAGACAGGGGAGATACTATGAGAAGCAGAACAGTGAGGCCCATTCACAACAACGGGCAGGAGAGGACTGTTCCACCGGGTGGAAATGTAAGGCCGATCAGGAGCGTAAAAGGCGGTGCGAAAAGCAGCGTAAGGCCAAGGCGCAGTACACCGGCTGTGAAGGGCAGGAGCAGAAATTTGGATCAAACGCGGCCCATGCGGGGATTTGCACCCGCCCCGCAGCCGCCCGTATCCGGCAGCAGAAAAAGGACACGGACAAGAAAAGGGACAGCATATTTTGATTATGATCTGCTGCTCGTGATCATATTTTTGTCATGCTTTGGATTAGTGATGCTGTACAGCACAAGTGCTTACAGCGCACAGTCTGATTTCCAGAATGACATGTACTATTTTACAAAACAGGCGATCATCAGCGTCTTAAGTTTTGGGATCATGTTTGTAGTTTCGAAGATTGATTATCATGTCTATGGAGCATTTGCGTTTGAGTGTTACATATTTGCCATGGTCATGATGGCCTTAGTAAAGACACCATTAGGGATTGAGATATACGGGGCAAGGCGCTGGATACAGCTGCCGGGAAATATGACACTTCAGCCGTCAGAGATCACGAAGATCGCTGTGATTTTATTTATATCATATGAGATATGCAGGATGGGAAAGCAGATCAATACAAAAGATGGATTTGTGAGGATCATGGCATTTGGTGTGGCAGCAGCCGGCGGGGTCATGTTTCTGACTGAAAATCTCAGTACCGCTATCATCGTATTTGCGATTACCTGCGTCCTGTTTTTTGTGGCTCATCCAAAAACAAAGCCCTTCCTTGCAGTCGCAGGAGCAGCGGCAGTAGTGGCAGTGGTGGGAATCTCGATTATGGCGGCTACGATCACCACAAGTGAAAATTTCCGGCTTCGAAGGATCATTACCTGGCTGGATCCCGAAAATCATGCGGATAAAGGCGGTTTCCAGGTAATGCAGGGCTTGTATGCGATCGGCGCCGGCGGCTTCTGGGGAAAAGGCCTGGGCAACAGCACTCAGAAGCTTGGGGTCATTCCCGAGGTTCAGAACGACATGATCCTGACTATTGTCTGCGAGGAGCTTGGGGTATTCGGGGCGATCGTGATATTGGTATTGTTCGGGATGCTGCTATACAGGTTAATGTTTATTGCGAGAAATGCGCCGGATATGTACGGCTCTCTGATCGCAACAGGAATCTTCGCCCATATCGCACTGCAGGTGATCCTAAACATCGCAGTTGTAACGAATCTGATCCCGACAACAGGTATCACACTGCCGTTTATCAGCTACGGAGGAACCTCCATCCTGTTTTTGATGACAGAGATGGGGATCGCGCTGGGGATCTCACGGAAGATAAAAATAGAAGAGGACACAAGGTGACCCGCTTTAAGGTCTGCCGTGCAGAATGCAGGACGAAATATTTGTCCTGCATTCTGTTTTATGAAAGTATTTGGATGAATGAGTCAGTAGTTTGGCAGGGCAGTCAAAGCAGTTTGTGTCCTGTTTCAATGCCTTTGTATTTGATAAAATCTTGGGTTTCAAGAAAGAAAAGTCTTTTCATACGATATAAAGTGTGCTATATTAGTATGTAGTATTTAAAACTACATATAATAGAAGCGGAATGCACTAAGTGTAGTGTGGGAGGATATAGTATGAGTTATAAAGTGATTGTAGACAGCTGTGGAGAATTAACGGAAGAGATGAAGGCAAGCGGCCTGTTTGAGACTGCATCATTGAGCATGGAGGTCGATGGCGTCCGTATTGTGGATGACGAGACATTTGACCAGGCGGATTTTTTAAAGCGGGTTGCGGCAAGCTCTGAATGTCCTAAGTCTTCCTGTCCATCCCCGGAAGAATATATGGAGAGCTATCACTGCGATGCAGAGCGCGTATATGCAGTGACATTATCCGCGGAACTGAGCGGATCTTATAATAGTGCAGAGCTTGGACGTAAGCTTTATGAAGAGGAATATGGAAAAAAGGATATCTATGTTTTCAATTCCCGCTCCGCATCGATCGGTGAGACATTGATCGGTTTGAAGATCCGGGAATGTGAAGAAGCAGGCATGAGCTTTACGGAAGTAGTCAACACTGTGGAAAAATATATCGAAGCCCAGCACACATACTTTGTACTCGAGACTCTGGATACACTGAAAAAGAACGGAAGACTGACAGGCATCAAAGCGCTTGTCGCAAGCGCTCTCAACATCAAGCCTGTAATGGGAGCTAAACCAGAAGGGATCATCTGTCAGCTGGGACAGGCACGCGGTATGAAGAGAGCATTGTTAAAGATGACAGACCATATTATAGAAGAATTGGAAAATTCAGAAGAAAAGATCCTGGCGATCTCCCACTGCAACTGCAGAGAGCGGGCGCTTGAGGTTCAGCAGACTCTTCTTTCAAAAGCCAAGTTCAAAGCCAGCTTCATTATAGACACGGCAGGAATCAGCACCATGTATGCCAATGACGGCGGAATAATAGTTGTGGTATAGAAAACTTTGTGATAAAATGCTCTATAGAACGTTAAAGCACGAAGGAGTTTGAAAAATGAGCCAGGAAAAAGTAGATCGCTATAAACAAGAAAAAGCCAATAGAAAAAAGATCATCAAAAAGCAGCGCATCATGAGTGTTGTCCGAAAAGCAGTCCTCACTTTAGCGGCACTAGCATTAGTAGCATGGCTGGGATTTTCCGCCTATCAGACACACGAGGCAAAACAGGAACGTCCGGTAGCGGAAGTTGACTACAATGCGGTTAATAATTACTTGAATGGTCTATCTCAGTAAAAATATTATGCAGCCCGCCTGCAGGGAGCTTCATCCCTTTACACATACATGCAGGATGAATAGAAACAAAAAGACGAAAAAGCAGCGCCTTTCGACGAATCCCGCCTGGTGTCAGATTTAAAAGTCTGACACCAGGAACCCGATTCCCGAGTGCCCCTGCCTTTTTCGTCTTTTTTCATCCAAAGAGATAAAAGGACTGTGGAGTACCAAAATACATCTAATCCATCTCATTTGGGTATCATCCCCATCATTACCATAAAAAATCTTGAAAAAAATCCAAAAAATCAGAAGAATATTAATAATCGCCCCCACATCCCCCCACTATTTCAAAAATCTCCCCACTTCCCTCCACCCCTCCCTATTTCTAAAAACTAATTACCCCCTCCCACCTTTTCCCACTTAGTCCCGCTTATCCACGCTAACCTGCCCCGCCATCCCGGGTCCTTCGCTTCCCGCAGCGCCCCCCCATTCTCCGAATCCCCTCTCCCTCCCCAGAAATTTTTTTGAAAAAACACTTGAAAATGGGGGGAGTGTGGTTTACAATGGAGGCAAGTGGTAGGAAGTGGTAGATAGTGGCACAAAGTGGGGTGAAAAGTGGAGACCTCACTTAAGAGAAGGGGTTCCGGATGTTATTAGGGGAGTTTAATCACACAATTGATGAAAAAGGCCGACTAATCATCCCAGCCAAGTTACGAGACGATTTGGGAGAGAGTTTCGTGATCTGTAATGGCTTGGAGGGCTGTCTCTTTGTGTACTCTATGGACGAATGGAACAAATTCGTTGCTGAACTGGAGACCTTACCACGTATGAATAAAGATGCCAGAATATTCAAGCGTTATTTCTTCGGAAGTGCTTCAGAGGGCAGCTTTGACAAGCAGGGGAGAGTATTGGTACCACCTTCTCTGAGGAAAGCGGCTAATCTGGAAAAAGATGTTGTCCTGGTGGGAGTTCAGGACCGCGTTGAAATCTGGGATAAAGCACTTTGGGAAGAGAGAAGCATGGTCAGCGAAGAAGATCTGGATGCGATCGCCGAACGTATGGAGGCAATTGGCATCAGGATTTAAAAGTGATGGCAGCTTCAATAAGCAGATGGAGGATTTTATGGCATTCAAGCACACATCAGTTTTACTTGAGGAAACTGTAGACGGTCTGGCGATCAAGCCGGATGGGATTTACGTTGATGCTACACTCGGAGGAGGCGGACATGCCTATGAAGTGTGTAAGCGCTTAAACAGCAAGGGGAGTTTTATAGGAATAGACCAGGACGCTGCCGCGATTGAAGCGGCTGGTGCCCGATTACTCGACTTCGGGGAGAGAGTTACAATAATCAGGAGCAATTATTGTGATATGAAGCCGAGGCTCCATGAGATAGGCATTGACAGGGTCGACGGGATCGTACTTGATCTGGGCGTATCATCTTATCAGTTAGATACGGCAGAACGAGGTTTTTCCTATCGCGCAGATGCCCCGCTGGACATGAGGATGGATCAGAGACAAAAGATGACGGCCAGGGACATTGTCAATGACTATAGCGAAGCGGACCTTTTTCGCGTGATCCGGGATTACGGGGAGGACAGATTTGCGAAGAATATCGCAAAGCATATCGTAATGGAACGCGAAAAAGGGCCGATCGAAACAACCGGCCAGTTGAATGAGGTGATTTCAAGGGCCATCCCGATGAAAATACAAAAAACATCGGGACATCCATCCAAGAGGACATTTCAGGCGATCCGTATTGAATTGAACCATGAATTGGACGTTCTAAAGGATACCCTGGATACCATGATTGATTTACTGAATCCCGGAGGAAGGCTCTGTATCATTACCTTCCATTCACTGGAGGATAGGATCGTGAAAAGTTCATTCAGGAAGAATGAAGATCCATGCATCTGTCCGAAAAATTTTCCGGTATGTGTATGCGGGAACGTTTCAAAGGGAAAAGTGATCACAAAGAAGCCGATCCTTCCAAGTGAGGAAGAATTGGAACATAACAGCCGTTCAAAAAGCGCAAAGCTGAGGATTTTCGAACGAGGGCTGGAATAAGGAGTATATAAGATATATCCGCCGGGAAGGGGAGAGCCCGACGGAATCAAGTTTTAAGAAAGGGGCAGACGAATGGCTGCAAGAAGACAAGCTTATGGTAACAGACAATCGTACAATAGAAGCAGCTATAGACAGGCATATGTTTATGGGAATACCGTACCAAAGCCGGAAGTTCTGCCAAAGAGAAAATCAGCCGCACAGCCGGAGCGTCCGGTAAGGACAAGCCGTCAGGTGCGCAGAAACAGAAAACGTGCAATGAATATGAGCCCTGCATATACGGTATTTTTAGCGGTTGCAGCGGTTTGTGCAGTTTTGATCTGTGTTGGATATCTTAAGATTCAGTCAGATATGGTGAGCAGATCAGAGAATATTTCTGCATTGCAGGAAGAACTCGCAGATTTAACAGAACAGAATGATACTGCATACAATGCGGCAGCGGATTCTGTGAATCTGGAAGAGATCCGAGACAAGGCAATGAATGAGATGGGGATGGTCTATGCTTCCCAGGGAAACGTGGTGGAGTATGAAAGCCCTACCAGTGACTATGTAAAGCAGTATAATGATATCCCGTCAGATGGAGTTCTCGCCAAGTCAAAGGATGCAGCTGAGTAAGGACAAAAAATATGGCAAAGCGTAAAAGAAAAAACAGATTTGAGTTTTTAACTAAAAAATTTCCGAAAAGGATGCAAAAAAAGCTGGTAATGCTATTCATGGCAATTATACTGGCTTTTGTTGTTCTTGTGGGAAGAATTACATATATCAATGCCTCCAAGGGAGAACGTTATACGAAGATCGTGCTCGACCAGCAGGAATATGATAACAGGGTCATTCCATATAAGCGGGGGGATATCGTGGACCGCAACGGCACCAAGATCGCGGTCAGTCAGCGGGTCTACAATGTGATCCTGGATGTGGTGGTCATCACCTCAGATAAGGACTATATTGATCCCACCATCGAGGTCCTGGCAGATGTCTTTGGAATTAAGGAGTCGGATGTCAGGGAGCGGATCAAAAAGAATCCGAAGAGCAGGTATGAGATCCTGGCAAAAGGGGTATCGTATGAAAAGGCACAGGAGTTTCAGAAGATTGAGAAGAATACCAAAAAATATCCCAATGTCAAAGGAGTCTGGCTGGAGGATGATTATCAGAGGGCGTATCCGTACAATGAACTGGCCAGTGATGTGATCGGATTTACTGTCTCAGGGAATGAAGGCTCGATCGGGATCGAGAGTGCATATAACAGTATTTTAAACGGGACAGACGGCCGGGAATATGGATATTTCGATGACGCCTCCAATGCGGAGCGGACGGTCAAGCCGCCGAAAAACGGAAGCACAGTTGTCACAACAATAGACGTGACTCTTCAGAGCATTGTAGAAAAGTGCATCAAAGAATTTAATGATGAACATGCCGGCCAGGTCAGAAAAGGAGAGCCGGGAAGTAAGAATACAGCGGTCATGATCATGAACCCGAATACAGGAGAGATTCTGGCAGAGGCATCTTATCCAAATTTTAATCTGAATAAACCAAGAGATCTGTCAGGAATCTATTCAAAGGAAAAGCTTAAGGAGATGTCTGAAGACGAAAAGCTGGAGGCATTGAATGAAGTCTGGAGGAATTTCTGCGTCAGTGATGCCTTTGAACCGGGTTCGACAGCCAAGCCGTTTACTGTGGCGACAGGGCTGGAGACGGGGGCTTTGAAAGGAAATGAGACATATGTCTGTGGAGGTTATCTGCACGTTGGAGACTATGATATTGCCTGTCATTTAAGGTCCGGGCACGGGCCAGAGACGGTCGAACAGGCGGTTGCGAATTCCTGTAACGTAGCTTTGATGCATATGGTCGAAGCGATAGGCGCAAAGGATTTCAGCCGTTATCAGCATATTTTTGGATTTGGGGAATATACGGGGATCGATCTTCCGGGAGAGGCCTCAACCGCCTCCCTGCTTTATACAGAAGAGCAGCTGAATCCCGCAGAGCTGGCGACAAGCTCTTTTGGACAGGGCTTTAATGTTACGATGACACAGATGACAGCAGCATTTAGCTCTTTGATTAACGGAGGGAATTATTACGAACCTCATGTGGTGAAGCAGATCCAGGATGAGAGCGGCAAAGTGATCGAGACAAAGGATCCGGTCCTTCTTAAGAAAACGGTATCTGCAGAGACATCCACAAAGGTGAAACAATACATGAAGGCTGTTATGACCAGCGGAACAGGACAAAGTGCCAGTGTAGAGGGCTATGATATCGGCGGTAAGACTGGTACAGCAGAAAAGCTTCCGCGAGGGAACGAGAAGTATATTCTGTCTTTTATCGGTTATGCGCCGCAGGAAAATCCAGAAGTAGTCGTATATGTTGTGATCGATGAACCGAATGTGGAAGACCAGGGAACCAGCTCCTATGTGCTGGAGCTGTCCAGAAAAATCATGTCCCAGGCATTCCCCTATCTGAACATCACAACGATGGAAGGATATACAGGTACGACCCAGGGAGCTGTGCCGACGGAACAGCTTCAGCAGTCTGACAGCCAGGAAAATGGTACAACCTTTGAGGACAACTATGACAAGCCTGATGGTGCCTATATCGATGATAATTATAATCCGGATCTTTCGGACTGGGCATCACAGGATCCTGTGGAGTAACGGGGAAATGTAAAAATGGAATAACCTTACAAAAGATGTAATATGTTATAAAAACGTCTTTTGTAAGGTTTTTTTATTTATGAAGAACAAGACATATAATAAAAGGAAGATACTCGTTGTGTTTTTATGTGCCTCGGCCATTCTTCTGGTACTGATCGGAAGGCTGGTATATCTGATGATCTTTGATGCACAGTACTATCAGGAAAAAGCAGAATCACTGCATGAGAGGGAACGCTCGATCAAGGCGGCAAGGGGAGAAATCGTGGATAGAAATGGGACAGTGCTTGCCACCAATAAGACAGTGTGTACCATATCTGTTATCCATAATCAAATCAAAGACCCGGAAATGGTCATCCAGACGCTTTCCAAAGAACTAAAGCTGGATGAGGAAACCGTAAGAAAACGAGTGGAGAAGGTTTCTTCCATGGAAAAGGTAAAGACAAATGTGGAGAAGGAAGTGGGAGACCGGATCCGCAACTACAATCTGGCGGGGGTCAAAGTGGACGAGGATTTCAAGCGGTATTACCCATATAATGAAATCGCTTCGAAGGTCCTGGGATTTACCGGAGGCGATAATCAGGGAATCATCGGCCTGGAAGTAAAATACGAAGAATATCTCAAAGGGATCAACGGAACCATCCTGACTGTGACAGACGCCAGAGGGATCGAGCTGGAAGGAATCGCAGAGGACCGGATCGAGCCTGTGGCAGGGAATACTCTCCAGATCAGCCTGGATTACAATATCCAGTCCTTCTGTGAACAGGCGGCGCTCAAGGTGATGGAGGAAAAGCAGGCAGACAGCGTTTCAATTTTGTTAATGAACCCTCAGAACGGAGAAATTCTGGCAATGGTCAACGTACCGGAATTTAATTTGAACGAACCGTATATACTGAATACAGGAGTTGATCCGGATACGCTGACAGATGAGGAGCTGCAGAACCAGCTTAACCAGATGTGGAGAAACGGCTGCATCAATGACACCTATGAACCTGGGTCTGTTTTCAAGATCATTACCGCATCCGCCTGCCTGGAGGAAGGTGTGGTAAAGCTGACAGATACCTTTTCCTGTCCGGGATACCGGGTGGTGGAAGACCGTAAGATCAGGTGCCATAAGGTCGGTGGACATGGTGCGGAAACCTTTGTACAGGGCATCCAGAATTCGTGCAACCCGGTATTCATCGACATCGGACTTCGGCTGGGACCCGACCGGTTCTATGATTATTTTCAGCAATTTGGGCTGATGAGTCTGACCAATGTGGATCTGCCCGGCGAGGCAGGCACGATCATGCACAAAAAAGAAAATATCGGTACTGTAGAGCTGGCAACGATGTCCTTTGGACAGTCCTTCCAGGTGACGCCGATCCAAATGGCTGCAACAGTCAGCTCTCTGATCAATGGAGGAAGAAGGGTCACTCCCCATCTCGGCGTGGGAGTGCTTGATAAAGACGGAAACAAGATCGAGACGTTCAAATATAAAGAAAAGGACGGGATCGTATCAGAGGATACATCTGCAACAATGCGGACACTGCTGGAGAGTGTCGTATCACAAGGGTCCGGGAAAAATGCTTATATAGAGGGCTACACGATCGGAGGGAAAACGGCGACTTCCCAGACGATCCCGAGAAGTGCGAACAGATACATTTCTTCATTTCTTGGATTTGCACCGGCGGAAAATCCGCAGATACTGGGGATGGTTTTGATCCATGATCCACAGGGAGTTTACTATGGAGGAACTATTGCGGCACCTGTGCTTAAAAGTATTTACGATAATGTACTCCCTTATCTGGGGATTGAAAAAACGGGAACGGTTCCGGAAAAGGACGAAGAGGGAGAGGAAGCAGGAGAGTAGAGTTTTGGTTGAAAAACACAGGGAATTGAGGTATACTGAATGAGGTGTTCTGCGCATTTGTGCGCAGGGACGGCAGAAATGATAAGAATAAGTAAATTTTTGCTTAACAAAAGAGATGAAGAGGTGGATGTATGAGTTATCATGTAGTGATTCCGGTATTGATTTCATTTGCGCTCAGCTTGTTGATGGGACCAGTTGTAATACCGTTTCTTAGAAGACTGAAGATGGGACAGACGGAGAGGGAAGACGGCGTGCAGTCCCACTTAAAAAAGGCGGGTACCCCCACGATGGGAGGTGTGATCATCCTCGGCAGTGTTGTGGTTACTTCCTTATTTTATGTAAAGGATTATCCGAACATTATCCCGGTTTTATTTTTGACGATCGGATTCGGACTGATCGGATTTTTGGATGATTATTTAAAAGTAGTCATGAAACGCTCTGACGGGCTTTATCCAAAACAGAAGATGGCACTTCAGATCGTTGTGACAGCGATCTTTGCATACTATATTATCAAGGTAGCAAAGATTCCAATGACTCTGCTGATCCCGTTTTCCGGCGGAAAGTACTGGGATATCGGATGGGTGGCGATCCCGCTTCTGTTTATCGCAGTGATCGGAACAGTGAATGGAACGAACTTTACAGACGGCCTGGACGGTCTGGCTTCCAGTGTAACCGTGCTGGTGGCAACATTCTTTACCGTGGTGGCGATCGGTACGAAGAGCGGAGTGGAGCCGATCACCTGTGCAGTTGTAGGGGCATTGCTTGGATTTCTTCTATTTAATGTGTATCCTGCGAGCGTATTTATGGGAGATACAGGCTCACTGGCGCTGGGCGGTTTTGTGATCGGAACGGCGTATATGATGCAGATGCCGTTATATGTGATCATTGTAGGTCTGATCTATCTGGTGGAGGTGGCCTCCGTTATGATCCAGGTGACTTACTTTAAGAAAACAGGAGGAAAGCGCTTCTTTAAGATGGCGCCGATCCATCATCATTTTGAATTGTGCGGATGGTCTGAGACGAGGGTTGTTGCGGTGTTCTCGATCGTGACAGCGATCCTTTGTCTGATCGCACTTATGGGGGTATAAATTATGGATTTAAGAGATAAGAAAGTTCTGGTCTTTGGTTCCGGATTAAGTGGTGTGGCAGCAAGCCGGCTGCTTTTGGAAAAAGGAGCCTGTGTGATACTTTATGATGGGAATCCCTCACTGGATGCAGAAAATATCCGTAAGGAGATTTTAGCAGGGAAGCCGGAAGGTGCAGATATTCAGGTAGTTTTAGGAGAACTTCCAGGGGAGCTCTTAAATACCTTAAGTCTCACAGTGATGAGCCCGGGGGTGCCGACAGACCTTCCGATCGTGGATCAGATGCGGGAGCAGGGCATTTTGATATGGGGAGAGATCGAGCTGGCATATGTGTTTGGAAAAGGAGATGTCCTGGCGATCACAGGAACAAACGGAAAGACCACGACTACGGCGCTGCTCGGTGAGATCATGAAGAATTACCGTGAAAGCACTTTTGTGGTGGGCAACATCGGAAATCCTTACACAAGCATTGCACTGGAAACGAAAGAGGATTCTGTGATCGTGGCAGAGATGAGCAGTTTCCAGCTGGAGAGCATACATACATTCCGTCCAAAGGTAAGTGCAGTGCTGAATATCTCTCCGGATCACTTGAACCGTCATCATACGATGGAGGCATATATCGAGGCAAAACAGAATATTGCCAGGAACCAGACTCCGGAAGATACCTGTGTCCTGAATTACGAAGACGAAGTGACCAGGGAATTTGGAAAAAAGATCAGTGCAGAGGTTCTATATTTCAGCAGCCAGCGTAAACTAGAGAAAGGTATCTATCTGGAAGACGGCAGGATGATGCTGTCTTATGCAGGAGAGCCGGTTGAGATATGCCATGTCAATGAGTTAAAGCTTCTGGGGACCCACAATCATGAAAATGTGATGGCGGCTGCAGCGATGGCGGCTGCATACGGCGTCCCGATGGAAATCATCCGTAAGACGGTCATGGCGTTCCAGGGAGTGGAGCATAGGATCGAATTTGTGGCAGAGAAGGATGGCGTTGCATACTATAACGACTCCAAGGGAACGAACCCGGATGCGGCGATCAAAGGAATCCAGGCGATGAACCGTCCGACCTTATTGATCGGAGGCGGTTATGATAAGGATTCTTCTTATGAAGAATGGATCGGGGCATTTGACGGTAAGGTGAAGAAGCTGGTGCTTTTGGGAGCGACCAGGGAGAAGATAGATCAGACAGCCAGAGAGCTTGGCTTTACAGATACGATTCTGGTAGATACATTCGAGGAAGCGGTGGATGTCTGTGTAAAGAACGCGGTGCCGGGCGATGCGGTGCTTTTGTCACCTGCATGTGCAAGCTGGGGCATGTTTAAAAATTACGAAGAACGTGGAGATAAATTCAAAGAACTTGTAAACCAGTTATAAGGAGTGAATTTATATTGGAACGTCCTGAAAAAAAGAAGCGGTATGATTACACACTGTTGATCGTGGTATTACTGCTGGTGATCATCGGCCTGGTCCTTTTGTACAGCACCAGTGCCTATAACGGACGAGTGAAATTTCACGATTCTTTCTATTATCTGAGGAGACAGGGATTTGCCACTGCACTGGGGATTGCAGGGATGCTGATCGTGGCGCAGATAGATTACCATAAATGGGTGCCGCTTGCTGCACTTGGTTATCTGACAGCCATCCTGTTATCAGTAGCGGTTATATTTATAGGAGATGAGTACAATGGGTCCAAAAGATGGCTTTCTTTGGGCCCTGTTTCTTTTCAGCCGTCAGAATTTGCAAAAGTGGCGATCATCCTCTTCCTGGCCTGCCTGGTTACGAAGAATGTGAAACAGATGGGAAAGTTTCGGACACTGGTAAAAGTGATGGTGCCGGTACTGCCTATCGTGGCACTGGTTGGTGCCAGTAACCTGAGCACTGCGATCATTATTCTTGGCATAGCAGCAGTCCTGATTTTTGTAGCGAGTCCTAAGTATGCCCAGTTCATCTGGATGGGAGCGGCAGGCGCGGGCTTTATGGGGATTTTTCTGGCCCTGGAAAGCTATCGTCTGGAGCGGCTTGCTATCTGGCGTAATCCGGAAAAGTTTGAGAAGGGATATCAGACCCTGCAGGGGCTGTATGCGATCGGTTCCGGCGGCCTGTTCGGCAGAGGCTTGGGCGAGAGCGTTCAGAAACTGGGGTTTCTCCCGGAGGCACAAAACGATATGATTTTTTCCATCATATGTGAAGAATTAGGTCTGGTCGGGGCAAGCCTGATCATCCTGCTGTTTTTGATCCTCATCTGGCGTTTCTTCGTGATCGCAACCCATGCGAAGGATCTGCTGGGGGCGCTGATCGCAGCGGGGGCTATGGCACATATGATGATCCAGGTGATCTTAAACATCGCGGTTGTGACGAATTCCATCCCCAATACGGGAATCACACTTCCCTTTATCAGTTACGGAGGAACCTCAGTTTTGTTCCTGCTTTTGGAAATGGGGCTTGTATTAAGTGTTTCCAATTTGGTAGAATAAGGAAGGGGAAGATAAATGATATAAGGAGGACTTTTGATGAAACGCAGTAAACAGACTGGAAAGCGAAGCAAAAAGCTGTCAAAAAGCCAGAGCAGAAACCAGCGCAGGCGTGAAAAGTATGAAGAGTTTGACGATGAAGCATATATAAATGAAGTATTATATAAAGAAGGCTATCGTCCGCCCGAGAGAAGAAAGAGAAAAAGGCAGGGTGTTTTTCTAGGACTTCTTACCTTTGTCCTGGGAATTGCAATTATCATTTTTGCATTTCTGCTTTTGTTTCATGTACAAAAGATCGAAGTAAAAGGCAATCAGTACAGTAGTGATAATGCAGTGATCAGCTGGTACCGGGAAGACAAATATGCGATGAACTCCGTCTATGCGTGGTGGAAGTACAATCATACAGATGTAAAGCAGCTGCCTGTCGTGGAATCTTCAAAGGTTTCTCTAAAGACACCCTGGTCAGTACGGATAACGGTAAAAGAAAAAGAGATCACCGGATATATAGATTACAAAGACCAATATCTTTACTTTGACAAGGACGGGACGGCCCTTTTAAAGACGGCTGAGAGGCTGAAAGGGGCGGCTTATATTGAAGGCATGGATATTGACGAGTCTAAGGTGAAGCTGGGAAAGGTGCTTCCGGTATCCGATAAAAATTTCTTTAAACGGATCGTGGAGATCTCACAGCTTCTTGTGAAATACAAGCTGAACCCGGACCGTGTCACCAGTTCCGGGAGTGAGTTAAATCTCTACTTCGGAAAGGTGGAGGTGCTGCTCGGTAAATCCAATTATGAGGAACGCCTTGCTCAGGTTTCCCCAATTCTTGAGAAGCTGAAAGAAAAGTACCCGGATCAGGAGGGAACTCTGCATCTGGAGAATTTTGAGGCCTCGGACAAGGCAATCCGTTTTGTACCGAAGAAGGCAGAAGAACAGGAGAAAAATCAGGAAGGGCAGGATGGCTCCCAGGAGGGGGCAGACGGGGGAGATCAGGAAGGTGCTCAGGAGGAATCCGGTCTGGGGGACCAGAATGACTCTCAGGGTGAGGCCGGCCAGGATGGAACCGGGGATGCGTCCGGTCAGGGGGATGAAAGCCAGGATAACCAGTGGTAAGAGCCTGGTAAGAGGTCTGGCAGACATATAGTTGTCTATGCAGCAAGGATTGTGTCATTTTGGAAAAATACCCCAATATAAAATGCGTATGAATTGAATAAAAAAAAGAGAAAATAAATAAAAATCTATTGATTATTTACTGAAAAGACTATATTATATACTTATTGAATTATATCGTTCAATCTCAAGGGATGTATAAAATAATATTAATAGGACGACGAAGGAGGAAATACTCTTGTTAGAAATTAAAACCAACGAATCAGAAGCAGCTGCAAGAATTATAGTAATCGGAGTCGGCGGCGGCGGTAATAACGCAGTGAACCGCATGATCGATGAGCAGATTGCAGGTGTAGAATTTATAGCGATCAATACAGATAAACAGGCACTCCAATTGTGTAAAGCACCAACCTTGATGCAGATTGGTGAGAAGCTTACAAAGGGACTTGGTGCCGGAGCGCAGCCGGAAGTAGGGGAGAAGGCTGCAGAAGAAAGTTCTGAAGAGATATCAGCAGCACTCAAAGGTGCTGACATGGTATTTGTTACCTGCGGTATGGGAGGCGGAACCGGAACAGGAGCAACTCCGGTCGTAGCACGTATTGCAAAAGAGCAGGGAGCGCTGACAGTAGGTGTTGTTACGAAACCTTTCCGTTTCGAGTCAAGAACACGTATGTCTAATGCTCTTGCAGGAATTGATAAATTAAAAGAAAATGTAGATACATTGATCGTCATCCCGAATGATAAGCTTTTGGAAGTGGTTGACAGAAGGACAACCATGCCGGAAGCATTGAAGAAAGCGGATGAGGTGTTACAGCAGGGTATCCAGGGTATCACTGACCTGATCAACGTACCTTCTCTGATCAACCTGGACTTCGCAGATATCCAGACCGTTATGAAGGACAAGGGTATCGCACACATTGGTATCGGTGCGGGCCGCGGAGACGACAAGGCTTTAGAGGCAGTAAAACAGGCTGTTGCCAGCCCGTTGCTTGAGACAACTATTCAGGGAGCATCCCATGTCATCATCAATATTTCCGGTGATATCACTCTTATGGATGCATCCGATGCAGCAGAATATGTACAGGAGCTTGCCGGAGAGAATGCAAACATCATCTTTGGTGCGATGTACGACGATTCCAGATCAGATGAAGCGACGATCACCGTTATCGCTACCGGCTTACATAACGTAGGCGGAAGCTCTTCCAAGTTAAAGGCAAGACTGGAAGGACAGCAGAAGGTAGGTTCTATCCTTCCGTCTGGAGATATGGTAAGCGGCAGGACCCAGATCGATCCTGAACAGCGCAGAGCTGCAGCAAGACCGTCAGGTGTGACAAGCAGACCGGCAGGAGGTACAATGCCGACTCTCGATCAGCCGAGAACACCTTCAAGCAAAGTAAAAGAACAGTCCATTAAGATTCCGGACTTTTTCAAGAAATAAGTGTGAAAATGAAATTTTGAGGGCAGGTTGGGGCGCTTAAAAAGATCCAGCCGAAGTTTACGACCGGTGGCTGTGTATGGCTTTTCGAAGACTGACCTGTTTGCCTTCAATCCATAAAAGAAAAAGAACGAAAAACAGAGGCACTAGCATATTTGCCGAGAAATCATCAGGATTTCTTGGCAAATATGCTACAGAATTGCGTCGTTGAACGACGAATTCTGACCTCTGTTTTTCGTTCTTTTTCTTTAACGGCTTGTACGGCTCACTTAAAAGCCTTCGAAAAGCCAACTCTAATTTTGTCGAAAGAATCTCGATGCTGCTGTCAGTTTCTGACAAATTTTCTACGGTATCAGCCTTTATAATGAATCTTGCTTGAGTGCCAAATCGATTTAGTACCAACGAGAAAGAGGGTGGAGCATGTACTATGAATTATACATAGACGTGTTGTTTCTTGTGAATTTTATGATGGATTCCCTATTGCTTCTATCCGTTAACCAAGTGCTGAAATGTCCTACCACACATGGACGCATTTTTTTAGGAGGAGCAGTTGGATCGGGGCTGACATGCGCCGTTATCGCCATGCCGGTTCCGGGAGTTATAAAACTCATTCTATTCCACACAACAGTCAATACAATCATGATCAAAACAGGATTGAAGATCAAAGGAAAAAGAGAATTTGGAAAAGCATTTGGTTTATTGTATATCGCATCTTTTCTTTTCGGAGGGATCCTGCAGGCGCTGCATCCGTATGTGCGCATAGGAAGCTTGTTTTTTGCAGCTGCTGTCGGATGCTATTATCTGCTGAAAGGAATCTGGAGATTCCTCATCAGACTAAAATCACTGCAGGAAAAAATATGCGAGATCACACTTTACACCAGTGCTGGCGAACGAAAAATAAAAGCGTTAATTGACACCGGAAACGCTCTGGAAGACAATCTGTCAAAGGAGCCGGTAAGTGTTGTAGATAAAGCTCTGGCAAGATCCATTTTGACAGATGAAGATATGAAAAACGGCTTTCATTACATACCGTACCGTACCGTCGGAAAAGAAAGCATTATGCCCGTTTTCCGCATTCGAAAAATGTGTATCCATTTGAAAGAGGAAAAGTGGATAGATAAGCCGGTCATAGGAGTTTGTGAGGAGCACGTTTCAGAGCAAGAAGAATATCAGATGATTTTAAATCCTGACCTATTAGGAGGCATATAAAATGGTAGTAAAAGTAGCAGTACCCCAACAGTTTAAACTCAAAGTAATACCAGACATCAGAAGTATTTTCTTTTCAAACCATAAGGAAATACATTATATCGGAGGCTCCGAGGTGCTGCCGGCCCCTTTGGAGACAGAGCGGGAGACAGAGGTGATACAGCATCTCGGCTCCGAATATGATGAGGAGGCGAAGAAGCTTCTGATCGAACATAATCTAAGGTTAGTTGTATACATAGCAAAAAAATTCGACAACACGGGAGTCGGAGTCGAGGATTTGATCTCCATAGGAACCATCGGCCTGATCAAAGCGATCAATACCTTTAATCCTACAAAAAAGATCAAGCTCGCGACTTACGCATCCCGCTGTATAGAAAATGAGATCCTGATGTATCTGCGCAGGAACAGCAAGACGAAAATGGAGGTATCCATTGATGAGCCGTTAAACGTAGACTGGGATGGCAATGAGCTTCTTCTGTCAGATATCCTGGGAACCGAGGAAGATACGATCTATAAAGATCTGGAGACCGAGGCAGAAAGAAAAATACTCATAAAAGCCATCAATAAACTGTCAGCCCGTGAGAAATTGATCGTAAAGATGCGTTTCGGCCTGGATAACCCCGAAGGCGAAGAAAAAACCCAGAAAGAGGTAGCAGACCTGCTCGGAATCTCCCAGTCCTATATCTCAAGATTAGAGAAAAAAATCATGCAGCGCCTGAAACGCGAGATGGTGCGTTATGAGTAAAATGGGGGGATGATTTGTGAGGGGGGACGCCGCTGAGAATTCGGATATGGCGTGTGCAGCGGCTGTCGGAGAATGGGTAAGCGGCTAAATAAAATATCAGGTGAAATAGCGGACAGCGCGGACATGCGGCAAAAGTCTTGATGACTTTTGCCTGTAGGTCCGCTCACTTTACGGACTTGTGGTCCGTAAAGTGGTCCGCATTTCACCTGATATTTTATGTAAGCCGCTTATCCCATTCTCCTAAACGCCTTTGCGCACGCCATATCCGAATTCTCAGCGGCTGCGCGCATCAAGTCGGTCCGTCCGCCGCCTGTTTTACAGAGTGGCCGCAGACGGAAAAGTGAAGCGGTGGTTCACAGTAATCAGAACTTCCCCCCGGAAATGTAACTTCTGACTTGATGAACGCAGCCGGGAGGGAGGGGAACTGCCGACCTTAGATGCGTCATTTGCAGATTACTGCCCCTTCATCAAAAAGAGAGACGAAATGCAGACTTCTCCCAGGACTTCAAGTCCTGGGAGAAAGCCGGCCCGCAGAACGAACTCATCAAGAGTCCGTTCGAGTGCCGGCGGTGTCCGTCATTTTGTCCCTCTTTTTGATTAGGGGCAGTTATCCGCAAATAACAGCATCTAAGGACGACAGCTCCCCTCCCTCCCGGCGGACTACCCACAAATCACGTCCCCCTCACATTTCCCCAAAGTTCCTCTGTTCGTTTGGCAGGAAAGATGCTACAATAGAAAGAAAAGGGTTGGTGAAGCTTATGAAACTGACGTTTATTGGAGCAGCCCATGAAGTGACAGGCAGCTGTCATCTGCTGCAGGCAGCGGGAAAGAATATTCTGGTTGACTGTGGGATGGAGCAGGGACCTGACCTGTATGAGAACCCGGGACTTCCGATCCCGGAGACGGACATCGACTATGTGTTCTTGACCCATGCGCATATCGATCATTCCGGTTTACTGCCGCTTCTTACGAAGAAAGGATTCAAGGGGGAGATATTTACGACCTATGCCACAGCAGATCTTTGCAACATTATGCTGCGTGACAGTGCACACATCCAGGAGTTTGAGGCAGAATGGAGGAACAGGAAAGGGCGCCGTGCCGGTCAGCCGGTCTATGAGCCGCTCTATGTTACACAGGATGCACTGGATACCATCGAGCTGATCGTTCCGTGCCAATACTCACAGCGGATTAAGATCTGCGACGGTATCGAGATCCGTTTTACCGATGTGGGGCATCTTTTGGGATCGGCCAGCATCGAGGTATGGATCACAGAGGATGGTGTTTCGAAGAAGATCGTATTTTCCGGTGATGTGGGGAATACGGATCAGCCGATCATCAAGGATCCCAGCTATACAGAGTCTGCGGATTATGTCGTGATCGAGTCCACCTATGGCAACCGGGTCCATGCGACGGAGAAGATCGATTATCTGACAGATTTTACGAAAGTCCTAAAGGAAACATTTGACAGAAAAGGAAATGTGGTGATCCCGTCCTTTGCGGTCGGCAGGACACAGGAGATGCTGTATTTTATCCGGGAGATCAAGGAGAAGAACCTGCTTAAGGAGTACCCGGATTTTGAGGTTTATCTGGACAGCCCGCTGGCGATCGAGGCGACAAAGGTATTTTCTAAAAATATGAGGGAATGCTTTGATGAGGAGGCTCTTGCACTCGTGAACCAGGGGATCAATCCGCTGGTGTTCCCTGGATTAAAGACCTCCACGACCAGTGAGGATTCCAAGATGATCAATCTGATCGAGAAGCCGAAGGTCATCATTTCTGCATCAGGAATGTGTGATGCGGGACGTATCCGTCATCACTTAAAGCACAATCTGTGGAGGCCGGAGTGTACGATCCTGTTTGTGGGCTATCAGGCCAATGGAACGCTTGGACGGCGGCTTTTAGAGGGCGAGAAAAATGTAAAGCTTTTTGGGGAACCGATCGAGGTCCATGCCAGGATCGAAAGCCTTCACGGTGTCAGCGGCCATGCGGATATGAATGGACTTCTGGACTGGATGAGCGGCTTTAAGACACCATTTGAGCATGTGTTTGTTGTTCACGGAGAGGATCAGGTGACGGAAGAATTTGCCAGGACGATCGAAGAAAAATTTGGATGTCAGGCATGGGCGCCTTATCCCAACGCAGAGGTGGATCTGGCAAAGAATGAGATCATAAGCGAAGGCGTACGGATTCCTGTAAAGGGCAAAAAGCCTGCCCAGAAGAAGGCGGATGCGGCGTTTGAGAGACTGCTTGCAGCCGGAAGACGACTTTTGGATGTGATCTACAAAAACGAAGGCATTGCCAACAAGGATAAGGCCAAATTTGAGAATCAGATCAACAACCTGGCAGACAAGTGGGACAGCTGGGAGTAAATTGTGATCTGGCAAAAATGGATATGTTAAACTAATATAGAAATCTTCTTTCTCCACATACTAAGTGTGCACAGTTGTGTATGCATTTATGTGAAGAAAGGAGATTTTTTTATGCAGGAAAAACATTTGGCGATCGCATCGGTACCGATACAGCAGTGGGGTGCATTGTATGATGAAAAAGAAGCCTTGTGCACAGGTACGGTCTTTCAGGAGTTAAACAAACCCTTTTTCGCAGCAGAAATTGAAAAAGAGAGCCTTAAGGAGGCTGCACCAAAGTCAGAGGAGCAGAGAAAGCGGGAAGAAATGCTGAGTAAGATCATGGAAGTAAGCTTTGTCCTCGATGATCTGACCTTGTATCTGGATACACACTGCCAGGACAGCCAGGCAATGGAAATGTATCAAAAGAAATCGAAAGAGAGAAAAGAATTGAAACAGCAGTTTGCAGCATCCTTTTATCCGCTGACAAGAGACTGCATCAATGATTGTGGAAAGGGAGGGGCTTTCTGCTGGCAGGAAGGTCCGATGCCCTGGGAAGGAGCGTGTGTGTAAATGTGGACTTATGAAAAAAGATTACAGTTTCCGGTAAAGATCACAAAAACTTGTCCGAAGACGGCGCAGCTGATCATCAGCCAGTATGGCGGACCGGACGGAGAATTGTCAGCATCTATGCGGTATCTGTCACAGCGCTATACGATGCCTGTCAAGCAGGTAGGCGGGCTTCTGACTGATATCGGGACCGAGGAGCTGGCGCATATGGAGATCATCTGCGCCATGGTCTATCAGCTGACGAAGCACCTGACGATCGAGGAAGCAAAAGAAGCAGGCTTTGATGCCTATTATATTGATCATACGACGGCATTATGGCCTCAGGCAGCATCCTCACTGCCTTTTACGGCTATCGAATTCCAATCCAAGGGAGATGCCATCACAGACCTTACCGAGGACCTGGCGGCCGAACAGAAGGCCCGTACCGTATATGATAACCTTTTAAGAATGATCCCGGATGCGGAAGTAAGAGAGCCGTTAAAATTCTTACGTGCAAGAGAGATCGTGCATTTCCAGCGGTTTGGAGAGGCATTGGAAAAGACAAAGGAAAAACTTGATTCTAAGAATTTCTACTACTTTAACCCGGAATTTGACAAAGGGATGATGAAAACAGAGCTCTAAAGCCATCTCTTGCGGAATTTTCGTTCATACCCTCTGGGCAGGGGATGACAGGTCTCTCAAGCCCGATATGAAGGAAAAGGATGCCATGTTTTGAGATCAGAAAGCATGGCATCTTTTTCATTGTCAAGGACTAAAACTTTTTTTAATTTCCCTCCCTTAAGAATAACTGGCAGATGAATTGAGAATCATTTTACTAGATTAAATTTTCGTCCAGGAGGATTCTTAATATGGCTCTGAATAAAGTTGAATTATGTGGTGTGAATACGGCAAAGCTTCCGCTCTTAAAGGAAGAGGAGAAGGAGGCTTTGTTTGTGCGGATCAAACAGGGGGATGAGGAAGCGCGGGAGCAGTATATCAAGGGAAACTTAAGGCTGGTCTTAAGTGTGATCAAGAGGTTTTCGAGCAGTAATGAGAACGCAGATGACCTGTTTCAGATAGGGTGTGTGGGGCTGATGAAGGCAGTGGACCATTTTGATCCTGACCGGGCAGTTAAATTTTCAACCTACGCAGTGCCCATGATCATCGGGGAGATCAGAAGGTATCTTAGGGATAATAATTCCATCCGTGTCAGCCGCTCGCTTCGGGATACGGCTTATAAGGCGATCTATGCCAAGGAAGGGTATATGAAGAAGCATTTAAAGGAGCCTACCGTGCAGGAGATCTCAGAGGAGATCGGGATCTCCAAAGAAGACATCGTTTTTGCCCTGGATGCCATCCAGATGCCGATGAGCCTGCATGAGCCGGTCTACAGCGATGGAGGGGATACACTTTATGTGATGGACCAGGTCAGTGATAAAAAGAATAAAGAGGAAAACTGGGTGGAGGAGCTGTCCTTAGAGGCTGCCATGGAACGGCTCAATGAACGGGAAAGGTACATCATCACACTCCGGTTTTTCGAGGGAAAGACTCAGATGGAGGTGGCCGAAGAGATTAAAATCTCCCAGGCTCAGGTGAGCAGATTAGAAAAAAATGCCCTGAAAGTCATGAAGCAGTACCTGTTAGGATAAGTAAAGCAGAGCTTTAGAGTATGCCCCTGGAAAGTTCATTAGTAAATTTTTCTTTTTTATGGTTGAAATTTCCATGACTTCATACTATGATATTTCTAGTACATCGCAGCAGGGTGAGATACAAAAGTCTGCGATGCACCAGCCTGATCTGCAGACGATGCAGGGTCAAGCTTTCCGGCTTGGCTCCTTAAGGCAGATGAGAGGTGAACCTGCATGGCAGGGGAATAGGAGATAGAAAGGTATGGAGAGGAATCATGTATAAAGCCTGTATTTTTGATTTAGACGGAACTTTGACAGATACGTTGGATTCTTTGACTTTTTCTGTGAATGAGACATTGAAGGAGATGGAACTTCCTGCTATCACGAGAGAGCAGTGCCGGACGTTTGTGGGGAATGGCTCAAGGGTACTGTTGGAGAAGTCCCTGGAAGCGGCAGGTGATAAGGGCTTAACACGGATCGGGGAGGCGCTTCAAAGATATGAGCGCATATTTCGCACAGGGTGCACATATCATGTAGTACCATATGATGGAATCCTTGATATGCTGAAAGGCTTGAGAGAAGCAGGGATTGCGTGTGCCGTATTATCGAATAAGCCGGACAGCAATGCACGCAGCGTGGTAGAGGAAATCTTCGGAACAGACACATTTTCCCGGGTACAGGGACAGAAAGAGGGCATACCGAGAAAGCCGGACCCGGCAGCTGCGCTTGAGATCGCTAAGACACTTGGGGCAGCACCATCAGAGATTCTTTATATCGGGGACTCTGAGGTGGACATCGCAACGGGAATGGCAGCAGGGATGAAGACCATCGGGGTCTCATGGGGCTTCCGCACAAGAGAAGCACTCAAGGAGGCAGGAGCCGGTCTAATCATAGATTCTCCAAAGGAGATCATGGAATTTATCAAGAATAGGGAGGTGGAAAGTCATGAATGAATACGATGAGGAATGTCTACTTACATTTTTAAAGAAGCAGTCCCAGCTTTTTGATGAACCAGTGGCTGAGACACTGGAGGAGGCAGAGGCCTTCCTGGAAGACTGCATGGCAGTGGTTGTAGATTCCATTGAGGAAGTAAGAGAATACTTTGAAGAGAATGGGATCGATGTGGATGCAATGTCAGAAGAAGAACTGGAAGAAGCATCAGAAGTATTTGCACTGCAAAATGGTCAGTATCTGATCGTAGAGGGTTAGTCAACACATACAAAAGCCGCAGCATCATTTCACTGCGGCTTTTTCTATGGCCTCTTTTATGGCGTCCAGGATCACCTGGGATGTGTACGGGGTATCGTCGGATAGGGTGATATCCTCCAGTGACTGCTTTTCGTAGACTTGGTCTGCGATATCTTCGATCGCCGGCTGAATGAGCGGGAACATGGTAGTCATCGCCTCATCCAGGTTGGAGAACCGGATGGAGTTGATATGGGACTCATCCACGGACACCTCAACCTCAAGGTTTGTGTTGTTCAAAGTCAGTGTAGAGGTATAGACTCCCGGAGTATACTGCTTTTTCGCATCTGCACTTTTATCTTTTCCTCCGGGGCGGAACATGACTACTAAAAGAATGATCAGCAGTATGCCCAGTGCCGCGAAAACAGCGGTATAAATGATTTCTTTCATATGCAGAACGATGATTTTTGTTTTGGAACCCATGAAAAAGACCTCCCATGTTCGTCATTTTTGCTTTTGGTGAATGGAACAGAAACCTAAGCTCTGCCCATTTCGCTTTTTATAAGTGTATGACGGGAACCTGAAAAATATTCGCTTCTTTTGCGTGACAAACACAAGACTATCCTGTAAAATGGATTGAGATGTGGTGAGATCTGATCGGATATCAGCAGTCCAGGAAGTATGAAATGTAGAGGTGAAGGGCAATGTATATTATTGCAGGATTAGGAAATCCGGATAAACAATATGAAGGCACAAGGCACAATGTGGGATTTGAAGTCATTGATGCCATAGCAGACCAATATAATATATCAGTGGACACAAGAAAACACCGTGCACTGATCGGAAAAGGAATCATAGGCGGCCAGAAAGTGATTCTGGCGAAGCCGATGACCTATATGAATCTTAGCGGGGAGAGCATTATCAGCCTTGTGGATTATTACAAGGTGGATATCGAGCAGGAGCTGATCATTATCTATGATGATGTCAGCCTCGGAGTCGGACAGCTTCGGATACGCGCCAAGGGAAGCGCAGGAGGGCACAACGGGATCAAGAGCATCATCGCGCATCTTGGCAGCCAGGTGTTTCCTCGGATCAAGGTAGGCGTGGGAGAGAAGCCGCCCAGGTATGATCTGGCGGACTATGTTCTGGGACATTTTACCAAGGCAGAGCATGAGCTGATGGAAGAGGGCTACCGCAATGCGGTACATGCCGTGGAGATGATGACGGCCGGGGAGATCCAGGCAGCCATGAATGAATATAACCGGAAAAAGAAGGAAGAGTAAAGAATATGCAGGCTTTTTTAGCGCCGCTTGCCGAGCTGGCGGAATATAAGGAGATATTCGGCAGACGAATGAAGGACAATGGAATACTGCAGATCGCAGGCTGTGTCAATTCCCAGAAGACACACCTGATGTATGCACTTGGCGATGGTTGTTTTTACAAGATCATCGCTTTTTCCAGTGATGAGAAGGCAAAAAAGGCATACGAGGAGTACCGGTTCCTGGATAAGGAGGCATATCTTTACCCTGCAAAGGACCTTTTGTTCTATCATGCGGATATCAAGGGGAAATATCTGGCAAAGCAGCGCATGGAGGTAGTACGCGCGCTGATCGAGGCCGGGGAGACAAAAGAGAGCTGCGAAGTGTCTGGGGCGGAAAAAGGGATCACGGTCATTACGACAGTGGATGCATTTTTAGACGGAATGCCCCCGCTAAAAGAGATCAAGGAAAAGAGAGTCCATATTGCTTCAGATGGTGCGGTTGATTTTACAAAGCTTCAGGAAAAGCTTTCCGCCATGGGATACGAGAGGGAGATCGAGGTGGATGCACCGGGGCAGTTTGCGGTGCGCGGCGGGATCCTGGATGTTTATCCTTTGACAGAGGAGCAGCCTGTGAGGATCGAACTGTGGGGGGACGAGGTGGATTCCATCCGTACTTTCGATGTGGAGAACCAGCGTTCTATTGAGAACCTGGATGAGGTGACCATCTACCCTGCGGCAGAGCTCCAGGAAAAGGGCGATGAATGCGTCTCTTTTCTGGATTATTTTCCGAAGGAGAGAAGCCTTCTTTTCCTGGATGAGCCGATCCGCCTGACCGAACGGCTGGACGAGGTGGAAGAAGAATTCTTAAGCAGCCAGAAGAACAGGGAAGAGGCCGGTCTTACGGACGGGGAAGAGGAGCTGGTGGTATTCTCCACCAAGATGCTGATCGAGAAAATGAATCTGTATCATGGGATCGCATTTACCACACTGGAATCAAGGTGCGGACAGTTCCATGTGCGGGATACCTATAGTCTTCAGACAAAGGGCGTGAATCCTTACAATAACAGCTTTGAGATGCTGACCAGGGATCTGAAAAGGTTAAAGAGGAGCGGCTACCGGGTAATCCTTCTTTCTGGTTCCAGGACACGTGCGAGACGTCTGGCGGAGGATCTAAGGGATTATGACCTGAGCAGCTTTTACAGCGAGGACATGGACCGTGAGGTGCAGTCAGGAGAGATCATGGTGGCCTACGGCCATGTGGAAGAGGGCTATGAATATCCGATGCTGAAGTTCATGGTCATCTCAGAGACCGATATTTTTGGTAAGCAGAAAAAGAAAAAACGGCGTAAGATCTATGAGGGCCAGAAGATCCAGAATTTCTCGGAGCTCAAGGTGGGAGATTATGTTGTCCATGAGAACCACGGACTTGGGATCTACCAGGGCATTGAGAAGATCGAAGTGGATAAGGTCACAAAGGACTATATGAAGATTTCCTATGCGGGCGGAGGCACCCTCTATATCCTGGCGACCCAGCTGGATCTGATCCAGAAGTATGCGGGAGCGGATGCAAAGAAGCCGAAGCTTAACAAGCTGGGAACCAGCCAGTGGGCGAAGACCAAGAGCCAGGTGCGCGGAGCTGTCCGTGAGGTGGCCAGGGATCTTGTGGAATTGTATGCCGTCAGACAGCAGGCCGAAGGATATATGTATGAGCCGGATACGGTCTGGCAGAAGGAATTTGAAGAGATGTTCCCCTTTGAGGAGACGGAGGACCAGCTCCAGGCGATCGCGGATACGAAGCGGGACATGGAGAGCCGAAAGATCATGGATCGTCTGATCTGCGGAGATGTGGGATATGGGAAGACAGAAATCGCCATCCGTGCGGCTTTTAAGGCCGTGCAGGAGGGAAAACAGGTGGTCTACCTGGTGCCGACCACGATCCTGGCACAGCAGCATTATAACACCTTTATGCAGAGGATGAAGGATTTTCCGGTGCGCGTAGACCTGCTCTGCCGTTTCCGGTCTTCCACACAGCAGAAAAAGACAGTGGAGGATCTGAAAAAGGGGCTGGTGGATATCGTGGTGGGAACCCACAGAGTCCTATCAAAGGATGTCCGGTTTAAAGACCTGGGACTTTTGATCATCGATGAGGAGCAGCGTTTTGGTGTGACCCATAAGGAGAAGATCAAAAAGCTCAAAGAAAATATCGATGTGCTGACCCTGACTGCGACCCCGATCCCGAGGACGCTGCATATGAGCCTCATTGGCATCCGCGACATGAGTGTCCTGGAGGAGGCACCCATGGACCGTATGCCGATCCAGACTTATGTCATGGAGTATAACGATGAGATGGTGCGGGAGGCGATCGAACGGGAGCTCTCCAGGGACGGACAGGTTTACTATGTTTACAACCGCGTCAGTGATATCGCGGATGTGGCGGGACGGATCCAGAAGCTGGTCCCGGAGGCCGTGGTATCATTCGCCCACGGGCAGATGAATGAGCGGGAGCTGGAGAACATCATGTACGACTTTATCAACGGAGATATTGACGTTCTGGTGTCAACGACCATCATCGAGACAGGGCTGGATATCTCCAATGTCAATACGATGATCATACATGATGCTGATAAGCTGGGACTCTCACAGCTTTACCAGCTTCGGGGAAGAGTGGGGCGCTCTAACCGCATGGCATATGCATTTCTCCTGTACAGAAGAGATAAGATGCTAAAAGAGATCGCGGAGAAGCGTCTGGCGGCGATCCGGGAGTTTACGGACTTGGGCTCCGGATTTAAGATCGCTATGCGGGACCTGGAGATTCGCGGTGCCGGCAGCCTTCTTGGCGAAAGACAGCACGGACACATGGAAGCGGTAGGGTATGATCTTTACTGTAAGATGCTCAATGAGGCTGTCAAACAGCTGAAGGGCGAGATCGAGGAAGAACTGTACACCACTACTATAGACCTGAATATCGACGCTTATATCCCGGAATCTTACATTCCGAACGAATACCAGAAGCTGGATGTCTATAAGAGGATCGCGAGCATTGAAAATGAAGATGAGATGGATGATATGATCGAGGAGCTGATCGACCGTTTTGGAGATATTCCAAGAAAAGTACAGCAGCTGCTTAACATTGCAGGCCTGAAAGCCCTTGCTCATTCAGCTTATGTGACAGCCGTGGAGCAGAAGGGGGATGCATATCAGTTCACTATGTATGAAAAGGCAAAGGTGCAGCCGCAGAAGATACCGGGGCTTTTAAAGGCCTACAATGGCAGCCTTGTCTTCAAAGCCGAGACACCGCCGTATTTTATGTACCAGAAGAAGGGACGCAGCAAAAAATCCAAGGATGAGGACGTTCTGGAATTGGTGAAAAAGGTGTTAAATGATATAAAAGGCTTGTTAGAATAGCAAAAAAACGCTATAATAATGAAGTTAGAATGTACTTAGGAGGATGTTATGGGACAGTTCAGAAAAAAATTGATCATCGCGGCAGCGGCAGGTGCTCTCGCAGTTTCATCTCTGGCAGGCTGCAGCCGGTCTATGGATAACGATGCAGTTGTTGCTGAGGTCGGTAAGGATAAGATCACGCTGGGAGTAGCGAATTTTTATGCAAGGATGCAGCAGGCACAGTATGAGACTTATTATGCAGGCATGATGGGAATGACCGGCGAGGATATGTGGAAACAGGAGATCGAAGACGGGAAGACCTACGAAGACAGCACAAAGGAAAGCATCTTAGAGGCTCTTGAGAACCTGTACCTTTTAGAACAGCATGCCCCGGATTATAAAGTAGAACTGACTGATGAGGATAAAAAAGCGATCAATAAGGCAGCCAAATCTTTTGTGGAGGCGAACTCCTTAGAGGACAAAGAGGCAGTTTCCGGTTATGAGAAGAATGTTAAGAGGTTCCTTGAGCTGGCCACCATTCAGAGTAAGATGGACCAGCCGATGAAGGAGGGCGTTGATGAGAACGTATCCGATGAGGAAGCGGCACAGAAGAGTATGCAGTATGTGCTTTTCTCATATAACAAGACCGATGAGGAGGGAAACTCCACTGCTTTGTCCGATGACGAGAAGGCTGCATTGAAGGAGCAGGCACAGACATTTGCTGATAACTTAAAGGCGGGCGAGACAAAGGACATTGAAGCGGCAGCAAAGGAAGCCGGACTGGAGGTTAAGACGGCGGCTTTTGATTCCGAATCCACTTCGCCGAATGCGGATCTCATTAAGGCGGCAGATGCGCTGGAGAATGAAGGGGATGTCACGGATATCGTAGAGACAGATTCCGGGATCTATGTGGCAAAGGTTACAAGCTTTTTGGACAGAGAAGCCACAGATGCAAAGAAGGAATCTATCGTGCAGCAAAGAAAGCAGGAGCAGTACGACTCCCTTTTGAAGAAATGGAGAAAAGATACTGACATTAAAGAACATAAAAAGGTCTGGAAGAAAGTAGACTTTAATGAGCAGGGCGTAACAGTAAAGCAGAGTGAGGAAGCTGGACAGGAGTAAGGAATAAAAGCCTGGCTTATCTGAAAGAAAGAGACACATGTACAGCAGACGGACTGTACATGGTCTTTTTTATTTCATAAGAATTTCCTATGAAATAAAAACCTAATTGCGCAGGAGGGAAACAAAATGGGATTTATAGAATTATTTTTATTGGCAGTGGGACTGTCCATGGATGCTTTCGCGGTGTCTGTCTGTAAGGGGCTGGCAATGCGCAGGGTCACAATAAAAAGTGCCTCCACTGCCGGGCTCTGGTTTGGCGGATTTCAGGCGCTGATGCCGCTTTTGGGATATTTCCTGGGTGTTCAGTTTCAGGATAAGATCACGGCTGTGGATCATTGGATCGCATTCATCCTGCTGGGAGCCATTGGCGTGAATATGGTGAAAGAGGCTCTCTCGGGTGACTGTGAGGATGCAAATGATTCCCTGGACATCAAAACGATGTTCGTACTTGCGGTTGCCACCAGTATCGATGCCCTTGCAGTGGGAATCACGTTTGCATTCCTTCAGGTAGAGATCATTCCTGCGGTCTCCTTCATCGGTGTGACCACCTTTCTCCTTTCAGTGGCTGGAGTGAAGATCGGTAATGTGTTTGGGACCAAATATAAGGCCAGGGCAGAGCTGGCCGGAGGGGTGATCTTGATCCTGCTCGGCACCAAGATCCTGCTGGAACACCTCGGAATATTTTAGAGTTTTATTACATACTTAGATCTCAAATTCTCCAAGCTCCACACGGGCTACATATAAGGTCCGGTCTTCCCGGGTGTGCAGCGTCCACTTGACGAGAGTCATTTTTCTGTTCTGGAGTTCAATACAGGTAATGCATCTGGGATGCACACAGCTGCCCGTATTAAAGTAAGGGGAGTTGGTGCTCCCTATCATGGGCCGGTGCGTGTGTCCTGTCACCAGAAATTTATTCTCTTTCATCGCCCAGTTAGTCAGGCGTGTTTCCGTTTTCTTTTTTTTCGTATAGTTTTTGGCCGTACTGGTCGGATCGGAAAGTCCTACTGCTTCAAGTGGTTTCCAGACATACCGGACCAGGAATTTCGCCACAGGGGCGAGGGTACTGTTCAAAAAATCCGCCTGATGTCCGTGGGTTAAGTACAGGTCATTTCCAAGCTCCATATCTTTTAAGATCAATCCCTGCAGATAACAGTGATCCGGAAAAAGGGGCGTTTCTACCTCCTGACCGCTTACGTGATACGTGGAACAGTGCCTGTGGCAGTAAGAGCAGTGCTTCTTACTGTGGTCATGGTTGCCATAGAGCAGATGAAGGCGGTTTTTCTCCTGAAATTTCGTCATCAGCCAGAAGACATCACTGTGTATATCGATGATCTGGGAGAGGGAACGGTTTTCCCACAATTCATCGCCATCTCCGAGCTCAATGTAAGTGAACTCCTTTTCATAATAATAATTCAGGGCAGCAAAGTACAGGTTCTGGTTCTTTAAAAAATTATCGTTGTGATTGCCGCACCCGCGGTGACAGTCACTGATCAATACAAACCGGGAGCTGCTGTAAAAAGGTATCTGGGGTGCCTTGTCAAAGGCCCGGGAGATCCGTTCATACCAGCTCATTTTTTCCACCTCCTGTGCTTTTGGAACGTCCGAAGTACTAAAAGCCTTCGAAAGAGAAAGGGATGAGTCTCATTCAGATAGAGCAGACGGTCCACAGTAGTGAAAAAGGGCTCTGCGGTCCACAGAAAAAGGTCACACAGAGTGCGGTTTTGAAAGAGCATATATTTCTTTTTCAAAGGATCAGGAGGTACAAGCGGTGCGGCTTTCGGCCGTGTAAAATAAAATTGCACGCAGGCAGAGGAGACGAGAAGTTCACTGCTTTTATAGCCAAGTCCCTGCATGGCCCGGACAAAAGCGCGGCACATTAAAGCTTCCGGGAAGGACAGTGTCACCTCCAGTATCAGGTCATCAGGCGGGGCGGCGATGCCCATCACAAATCCGGCTGCCCACCAGTGCTTTTGGGAGAGGGTGAAAAAGGGACAGTCCGGCCCAATCAGGCGCAGCTTGACAGGAAGCATTTCCTTGTCTGATATGGCTTTAAAAACGGTCTGTGGGCGCAGTGCAGGCGGGATGACGGTGTCTGCGTGATAGAATCCGGCCTCTGCCCCGGTATTGATCCCGTACTGGCCCTTTCGAAATTCGATCAGCCAGGTTTTACCCTGATAGTTAAAGTAGACGGGCTCACAGTCTAACACCATATGCATAGACAGTGCCGATGCAGCAAGAGATTCCTCATACCCCAATTCTTTCTGCCAGGCATCGTCCCGGGCAGTAAAGATATCCTGGACGAATTGGTAGGAAAATCCATATGGCTTCGCAAGTTCATTCAGCAGGTCACACTTTTTTCTGTAAGACATGCGGCTGATTTTTTCGGCTGCCTGCTTTTTTCTGTGGTAATTCAGTAAAAATAAGACAAATAAAAGTACGATAGGGATTGGGATTAAGTAGTACATGCTCAAAGTCCTGCAGCTGTTCTTACTATATTATATGCAGCAGGACAGAATCGGGAAGAAGCAGACAAGAGAAAAGAGGGAATGAGATTGGGTCTTGAAAAATAAAAGGAATCACATTATAATATCGAAGTTATGTTTTTAAGCAGAAGTGATGAGATGAAAAAGGATAGAGGAGAGAAGATTATGGGATATGATTATGGGAAGATATGGGTCGCAGGAGCATCAGGCCGCGTAGGAACGATGATCCATAACATGCTGGATATGCGTGATGTGGAGCTTTTCGAGACAGATATTGAGGAACTGGACATCACCGATGCCAAGGAAGTGAATCTATTTGGTTTGAGAAACCGTCCGAATACGATCATCAACTGTGCCGGGATGACAGATGTAAAAGCCTGTGAGGAAAATATGGAACAGGCTTATAAGGTCAATGCTCTGGGAGCCAGAAACTTAAGTGCGATCGCACGTAAGATAGACGCGAGGATCATCCAGATCTCAACAGACGATATTTTCTGGGATACAAAGGAAAGAAGTTTCCATGAATTTGATACCCCGAATCCGCGGACTGTATATGGGAAGTCAAAGCTGGCGGGAGAGAACTTTGTGAAGGAGCTGGCCCCGAAGCATTTGATCATCCGAAGCTCCTGGGTTTATGGAAAAGAGGGGGACAACTTCGTGAATTCCATCATCGAAAAGGCGCAGAGCAGTCAGCCCATCGAGGCAGCGGTGGATGATTTTGCATGTCCGACAAGTGCCAGAGAGCTTTCCAGAGTGATCCTGCGTCTGATCCAGGAGGAGCAGGAGGGAATCTATCATGCTGTCTGCTCGGGATACTGCAGCCGTTATATGCTGGCACAGGAGGTGTTAAGACTTCTGGGCAGAGAGGATGAGAAGCTGACTCCGGTCAAAATGGCTGAGGTGCATTCCACATTAGAAGGACCAGAATACACCATATTAGATAACATGATGCTTCGGATGTGCGGGATACAGACACCGGCATCCTGGCAGGAGGCACTGGCGGAATATATGGGGGAATATTTTTCGGAAAAGAGTGACATCAATAGGAATGAAAGAAAAGGAAGGGGAATGTAGATGAAAGAAAAGAAGAGAACGAAATTAGGCCTTACTACTTTGATCTTTATCAGTCTGCTGCTCGGAGCGCTGGCTGGCGTGATATTACACTACTGGGTGCCGGAAGGGTATCTAAGGGATACGGTGATCATCAATGGGATTTTCTATGTAATCGGAAACGGTTTTTTAAGGGCCATGCAGATGCTGGTCGTGCCGCTTGTCTTTTGTTCCCTGATCTGCGGGAGCATGGCGATCGGGGACACGAAAACGCTTGGCAGGGTCGGGGTGAAAACGATCGGTTTCTATCTGTTTACGACCGCAGCGGCTATTTCCCTTGCACTGGGAGTAGGCAATCTGATCGATCCGGGAGTCGGACTGGACATCAGCAGCATTGAGAGGGCAGAGACAGCGGCTGCTGAGTCATCCGGCTTTGCAGACACCCTCTTAGAGATTATCCCGAAAAATCCGATCCAGGGACTGGCTGAGGGAAATATGCTGCAGATCATTTTTTTCGCGATCTTTATCGGGATCCTTTTGGCGAAAAGAGGAGAGAGGGCAGCATCTGTTTCTCAGTTTTTTGCGGAGTTCAATGATCTGATGATGGATATGACTATGGCAGTGATGAAGGCGGCCCCATTCGGTGTATTCTGCCTGATCGCCAAAACATTTGCCGGGATCGGGTTTGATGCGTTTCTGCCGATGCTGAAATATATGGCAGCGGTCTTCCTGGCTTTATTCCTGCAGGGCTTCGGCGTATATCAGATACTTCTCAAGCTGTTCACAGGATTAAATCCGGTGAAATTCATCAAAAAATTCCTGCCGGTCATGGGATTTGCATTCTCCACGGCCACGTCCAACGCAACGATCCCGCTGTCTATTGAAACATTGGATAAAAAAATGGGAGTGTCCAGGAAGATCTCATCCTTTACAGTTCCGCTGGGTGCTACTGTCAATATGGACGGGACCTCTATCATGCAGGGCGTCGCAGTTGTCTTCGTTTCCCAGGCATTTGGGATTCATCTGACACCGGCGGATTATATCACGGTGATCGCGACAGCAACCCTGGCCTCCATCGGAACAGCGGGCGTACCGAGTGTGGGCCTGATCACCTTGTCAATGGTATTTAACTCTGTCGGCCTTCCGGTAGAAGGCATCGCTCTGATCATGGGAATTGACCGAATTCTGGATATGACCAGGACAGCAGTCAATATCACAGGAGATGCAGTGTGCACAACGATCGTGGCTCATCAGAACAAGTCATTGAACAGGGAAGTATTTGACCGCATGGGTTAGAAGAAAGAAAAAAGAAGCAGGCCGGTGATGCGCCTGCTTCTTTTGGTACTTATCCTTCTTTATGTAAACAGATATGAGGGGGATTAAATATATTCCAGTTTTTCAAAATACTGCATCAGTATATTCGCGCAGTTCTCCACACCTAATTCTGTGGTATCTAAGATCATGTGATAGTCGTTCACATCACCCCAGGTCTTGCCGGTATGCTCGTAATAATACTCGGAACGCTCCTTATCTGTGCGTTCAACCTTCTCTTTGGCGTCCTCGTAGGATAGATTTTCCAGCCCCATGATACGATGGATGCGGTCTTCCTTGTCTGCACAGACGAAAATATTCAGGACATTCAGTTTGTCTTTTAAAATATCAGATGCGCAGCGGCCGAGAATGATGCATGGCTGGCTGGCTAACTCACGAATGGCTTCTGCCTCAGTTTCATACATGTGGTCGTCAATCTGCTGTTCGATATATGCCTTATCATATACGGGAATGTCAAGCCTTTCGGAAAGTTCCTTTGCAATCACGCTCGCGCCCGTACCGAAACGGCGGCTCATTGTAATCACTAGTTTCATATGAATTCCTCCTTCGTGTGTGCCTTAAGTTTCATGGTTGTAATTCGTATGGTTTTTATTATAGCACCGATGGGAAGAAAAGTGTATGATATATTTCATAAATAAATACTTTATGACAGATTGCAGTTGTATGAGGCACCAGGAATCGTTATAATGTACCTAGAGTATAGTCAGATAAAGTGAATTTTAAAACAGTATCTTTGGAACGCAGGAAAATAAGAAAAGGAGGCAGCATTATGATGAACAGAAGCTTAAAACTGGCAGCAGGTATCATCCTGGCTATCGTAATGCTCCTGGGTGCATTTTGGTGCTCTGGTGATCCGACTTATACACAGGAGGCTCAGCCGGGGCTGCATTCCATGCATAGTTCCAAAGGCAGTCAGGCTCTGGATTCCTCCAGCCGTTACAGCCTCGGGATACCTGACGGAGTCTTATCCTCTGAGTCAGGAAGCGTTTCTCTCATAAGGACGGGCAGACAGGGAGAGGAAACCGTGGAGTCGGTTCTGTTTCTATTGGGTATTTTTCTTATCTTAACAGCATTTTATTTTCTTTTGGACGGCAGGCCGTGGGCAGCAGTCCAGTCTATCTGCATGAGATTTCAGGACAGCACCATGTATCAGATCCAGATACTCCAGTCATGGGACGGAAAAAAGAAAGGGTTCTCACATTCTTAATAAACCAGGCGAAAAGAATAGGAGGACTTAATTTGAAAGTAAATAAAAGAAATATATGGATCACACTGTTGGTAATTGCAGTG
This sequence comes from Faecalicatena sp., assembly GCF_058819085.1. Classification (NCBI taxonomy): domain Bacteria; kingdom Bacillati; phylum Bacillota; class Clostridia; order Lachnospirales; family Lachnospiraceae; genus Faecalicatena; species Faecalicatena sp. Next base: position 25,741 of record NZ_JBZUUL010000030.1, on the reverse strand, counting down.
TTCCTTTATGCTGCTGCATTTGGGCTGGGCAGCGGATTCAAGGGCGCTATGGATATGCGGTTTGGGATTGATATCCGGGGCGGAGTGGAAGCGGTCTTTGAACCGGACAAAGAAAAACAGACTCCATCTGCACAGGATATGGAGTCTGCCAGGACCGTCATTGAAAACAGGCTGGATGCTCAGAATATCCTGGATCGGGAAGTGACCGTTGATAAGGACCACGGCGATATCATCGTACGGTTTCCCTGGAAATCCGATGAGAAGGAATTCAACCCGGAGGCTGCGATCGCAGAGCTTGGTGAGACTGCGAGGCTGACCTTCCGGGATGCTAAGGGAAACGTGCTGGTGGAGGGGCAGCATGTGAAGGACAGCCAGGTTGTAAGGAACAAGCAGACCAATGCCTGCGAGGTTTCCCTTCAATTCGATAAAACGGGGGCAGAAGATTTCTATGAGGCCACCAAAAAGCTGACCGGACAGCCTATGGGGATTTTTATGGATGAGGAAATGATCTCCGATCCAGTCGTTCAGGAACCGATCCAGGGAGGCGAGGCCGTCATTAACGGGATGAAATCCCAGGAGGATGCGAAGGCTCTCTCCGATAAGATCAATGCCGGAGCACTGCCCTTTTCCCTGAAAACTACAAATTATAATACCATCAGCCCGACGCTTGGGAGCGGGGCATTGAAAGCGATGGTCATGGCAGCAGGGACCGCCTTTGCCCTGGTCTGTCTTTTTATGATCGGTTATTACCGTCTGCCGGGCCTGATCGCCTGCCTGGCACTTGTCTTCCAGATGAGCCTGCAGGTACTGGCTCTTTCCGTTCCCCAGTATACTCTGACCCTGCCCGGGATCGCGGGTCTGATCCTGTCACTGGGAATGGCGGTGGATGCCAATGTGATCATCAGTGAGCGGATCGGGGAAGAACTTAGCCAGGGAAGCAGTTTGAAATCCGCGGTGAGGCGGGGCTATAAAAATGCCTTTTCTTCTGTATTGGATGGAAACGTGACAACGGCTGCGGTCGCAGTCATTTTGATGATATTTGGCTCGGGTACCATGCTGAGCTTTGGGTACACCCTGCTGACAGGTGTATTGATCAATCTTTTGGCAGGCGTCTGGCTGTCCAGGATCATGCTTAGTTCGATCATCCTGTATCCGAGATTCCAGAATCCGAAGCTTTTTTATGTAAAAAAGATGAAAAAGACCATCGATTTTCTGGGGAAAAGAAAGCAGATCTTTCTGTTTACCGCGATGGTCCTGGTTACCGGGACGCTCATCAGCGCAGTGCGCGGCGTAACGCTGGACACCCAGTTTACCGGAGGGGTGATCCTAAAGTATACCTGTGAAGGCTCTCCAAACACAGAGAAGACAGCCGCAGCCGTTGAGCAGGCCATCCGACGCCCAGTAAGCGTCCAGGCAGGAGAAGATTTCGTGTCCGGTCAGAAGAAGCTGGTGCTGAATCTCGGCGGCAATCAGGGGATCACTCCGAAGGAACAGGAAAAAGTATTAAAGACGATCAGAGAAACGGATCCGGGGCAAAATTACCAGTCCTCCGAGACCTATGCGGTGGAACCTTATATCGGAGCGAGGGCATTGAAAAATTCAGTCCTGGCGATCGGATTGGCGGCGTTGTTTATCGTGATCTATATCAAGCTGCGCTTTGCAGCACTGTCGGGGCTGTCTGCAGGGGTATCCGGGGTGATCGCACTTGTTCATGACGTGTTTATCGTATTCCTTGTATTTGGTGTATGCAAGATTCCGCTAAATGATGCGTTCGTTTCGGTTACTCTGACGATCATCGGGTATTCCATCAACGACACCATTGTACTTTATGACCGGATCAGGGAGCATATGAGAGAGCACTCCAGGGAGGGCCTGGTGCCTCTGGTGAACAAAAGCATCACAGAAACCCTGGGCAGGTCGGTCAATACCGCATTTACTACAGTATTATGCGTTGCTATCGTGCTTGTCTTTGCGGTCATATATAATATTGAATCTATCAAGATCTTCGCGCTCCCTATGCTGGCCGGAATGATCAGCGGCTGCTATTCCTCTGTCTGTATTGCCAGTGCTGTCTGGGTGACTTGGAAAGACAGAAAGCAGATAAAAAAATAAAAGCGTAACACAGAACGGGCTTTTGGATCCTCCGCGCCGGCCGGTAAGAAGGGCCGGCGCATAAGTGTGAGGAAGGCGGTTCCTTAAATTTTCTTAAAGAAAAATTCCTTTTGTTGCGAAAATTGTTGAAAAATGATATTATGTCTTGGTATGTATACTAGAAACGTATGATTGCAGCAGAGTGTAAACTGATGGAATTGATAAAATAAAGAAATGGAAGGGGCAGAACCAATGGGCCAGAAAAACATGAGTGACGGTGAATTATATAGAAAGGAGCAGCCAAGAAAGCGCCGGAGAATGGACGACAGACAAGGCGCGGGCGGGAGCCCTGCAAGAGCAGGCGCGCCAGGAAAGCGCAGGCCGAAGAGCAGCACCACAGAAAATGCTGCCGGAAGAAGAACGACGGCAGGCAGTACAAAGGGTGCTTCTGACAGAAGCAGAACAGGCACTGGGAAAGGAAATCCAGCGAAGAGCACTGCGAAGGGCAGACCGGCAGGCGGCCCGAAGAGTGGTCCAAAAAGCGGTCCAAAGAGCGGTCCGGGCAGAAATACAGCCTCCAGGAATGCAAAAGGAAGAAAGGGCGCTTCCAATAAAATAAGTAAACAGGTCGGGATCATTTTATGCGGCATTCAGTTTGCAGTTACGCTTGTGTTTATCGCGGCACTGTTTATCCTGAATATGCTGCCTATGAAATATCTGGGGATCATCATCGGAGTGCTTGTCTTCTTGTGGGTCATTCCGCTGGCCAGCCAGCTGATTTCCAAGAAGAAGGCCATCGCCGGGAAAGTACTGAGTGTACTGATGTCGATCGTGCTGGTATTCGGATCTTACTATATCTTTAAGACGAATGGTACTGTTAAAGCGATCAGCGGCGGAGATAAGAAGGTAGATAAGATGGTGGTTGCTGTTTTATCCAGTGATCCGGCAGAGACCATCGATGATGCAAAGAAATACAGCTTTGGTGTGCAGTATGCCTTAAAAGGCGATGACATGCGGGCAACGATCGAAGAGATCAACAATGAGACGGGAAGAGATATTAACACCGTAGAGTATAAGAGCCTGAATGAGCAGGCTGAGGCACTGCATGACGGGGATGTCAGTGCGATCATTTACAATGATGCGTATACATCGATCCTGGAGGAATCCTTTGAAGGCTTCAGTGACAATGTAAAAATCATTTATTCTCACGAGATCACGAGCAAGCTGGTCAACAAGGCGGCGGATGTCCAGGTGGATGATGACTGCTTTACTGTATACATCAGTGGTATCGATGTATTTGGAGCGATCGAGACGAACAGCCGCAGTGATGTAAATATGATCGCAGTTGTGAATCCAACGACACACCAGATCCTGCTTGTTTCAACACCGCGTGATTATTATGTTGAGATACCGGGAATATCCGGAGGGCAGAAGGACAAACTAACCCATGCAGGGATTTACGGTGTGGATGCTTCGATGACAACCTTATCCACTTTATATGATACAGATATTGATTTCTATGCAAGAGTAAACTTTACATCTCTGATCCAGATGGTAGATGCGCTGGGAGGAGTTGATGTGGAATCAGAACAGTCATTTACAACAAGCGATGATTCCGGTCTGGTCATGGACGTGGTACAGGGAATGAACCATTTCAACGGAAAGCAGGCACTGGCCTTCTCACGTGAGAGATATAATGTGGACGGCGGTGATTTCCAGAGAGGAAGGAACCAGCAGGCTGTCATTACAGCGATGATCAAGAAGGCGATCTCACCTGCCATCCTGACCGGGGCAAACGGCCTTCTGAGCAGTGTGAGCGGAAATGTGGACACAAATATGTCCCAGGAGCAGATTCAGGAGCTGATCAAGAGCCAGCTTGCAGAAGGTGCGGCTTGGAATATCAAGTCCATGTCTGCCGAGGGAACAGGCGACCAGCAGGAATGCTATTCCTCACCGGGCAATATGTTATATGTAACTCAGCCGGATATGAATTCTATCACGGCCATCAAACAGGCAATTGACGCTGTGGAGAAGGGTGAGACACTTCCGGATTCCGTAGTTGCCGAATAAATCTGATGATACAGAGGAAAAAGATATGATGAAATTAATAAAAAAGTGGGACTTGTCTATCATTTATAAAGTGTTTTTAGTGCTGCTTGATATTGCATTTATTAATATAAGCTCCTTTTTAGCACTTTGGGTCCGCTTTAACATGCATATCTCAGAGATACCGATCGAATATTACACTTCTGTCTGGGATGTGGCCATTGCGAATACGATCGTAACCGTCCTGATCTTTGCGGCTTTCAGACTTTATACAAGTCTGTGGAGGTTTGCAAGCATCAAGGAACTGGTATACATCATTGAAGCATGTGCGGTATCTGTATTATTTAATATTTTAGCGTACTTTTTAACTTATAAGATTATTTACAGAAGCTATTTTCTGCTTTATGCGACAGCACTCTTTCTGCTGACCTGTGTGAGCCGGTTTTCCTACAGATTGATGCGTCTTCTGTACCGTGGGAACATCCATGGCCGCCATGTGCGCAACACCATGATCATCGGAGCAGGGGAGGCCTGCAACGTGGTCATGAAGGAGCTGGAGCTGAGTACAGAGCTGGATGCGAAGATCTGCTGCGTGATCGATGACAACCCGAGAAAGCATGGAACCTATATTCATGGAGTAAAGGTTGTAGGCGGCAGAAATGAGATCTTGAAATATGCAGAAAAATATGGGATCAACGAGGTGATCATTGCCATTCCCAGCGCAGATAAAAGAGAGCGGCAGAAGATCCTGGAAATCTGTCAGAAGATCCCGGCCTGCGAGCTAAAGATCCTGCCGGGGGTCTACCAGCTGGTGAACGGGGAAGTAAGCGTATCCAAGCTGCGCAATGTGGAGATCGAGGATCTGCTCGGCAGAGACCCTATTCAGATCACGACCGAGAAGATCGGACGTTATGTTTCTGATAAGGTTGTTATGGTCACAGGAGGCGGCGGGAGTATCGGAAGTGAGCTCTGCCGCCAGATCGCAGCCAATGGAGTGAAGCAGCTGATCATTTTTGATATTTATGAGAATAACGCTTATGATATCCAGCAGGAGCTCAAAGCCAAATATCCGAATCTGGATCTGGTCGTTCTGATCGGATCTGTGAGAAATGGGCGTAAGGTAAACAGTGTGTTCGAGAAGTACCGTCCGGATATCGTCTACCATGCGGCTGCACATAAGCATGTGCCGCTGATGGAGGACAGTCCCAATGAGGCGATCAAGAATAATGTATTTGGAACCTATAAAGTGGCTCTGGCGTCCGACCGTTATGGTGTGGAAAAATTTGTGCTGATCTCAACAGATAAGGCAGTAAATCCCACCAACATCATGGGCGCATCCAAGCGGATGTGTGAGATGATCATACAGGTGTTTAATAACCGTTCCAGGACAGAGTATGTTGCAGTCCGTTTCGGAAATGTATTGGGAAGTAACGGAAGTGTGATCCCGCTGTTTAAGAAACAAATTGAAGCAGGCGGACCAGTGACCGTGACTCATCCGGAGATCATCCGGTATTTTATGACTATCCCGGAGGCCGTTTCCCTCGTCCTGCAGGCGGGTGCGAGTGCGAAGGGCGGAGAGATCTTTGTGCTGGATATGGGACAGCCGGTGAAGATCGTGGATCTGGCAAAGAATCTGATCCGGCTCTCCGGTTATACACTGGGGGTAGATATTGAGATCAAGTATACCGGCCTTCGTCCCGGGGAAAAATTATATGAAGAGCTTCTGATGGCAGAGGAAGGCCTTGAGAATACGGAAAATGAAAAAATCCATATTGGAAAGCCGATCGAGTTTGACGAAGAAGAGTTTTTAAAGGATCTGGAAGACTTGTACAGAGAAGCATATGCGGAGAATGACCAGATGAAACGGATCGTGCATAAGATCGTGCCCACCTATCATCTTCGTGAAGCGGATATTATCCGTGACCAGCAGATCCAGGCAGGATGGAAAAAGGAGTTCACAGACACAAGTTCGAATCTGCCCAGTGCCTTTTTAAATAGGGGGGCAGCAGATAACGAGGAAGAAAAGGATCAGAAAGAAAGAGGAGCATAAAAACAATGAAGGTACCATTTTCACCACCGGATATCACAGAGGAAGAAATCGCAGAAGTTGCAGAAGCATTAAGAAGCGGGTGGATCACCACCGGTCCCAGGACCAAGGAATTTGAACGCCAGATCGCACAGTTCTGCGGGACGTCCCGGGCAGTGTGCCTGAACTCCGCGACTGCGTGTCTGGAGCAGACGCTTCGGGTCATGGGGATCGGACCGGGGGATGAGGTCATCACCACGGCCTATACCTATACGGCTACCTGCAGCTGTATCTGCCACGTGGGTGCCGTTCCTGTGCTGGTGGATACACTGCCGGGCTCCTTTGATATGGATCCGCAAAAAGTCCGGGAGGCCGTGACAGAGCGCACAAAGGCAGTCATATGTGTGGATTTGGCGGGGATAATATACAGCCGCTATGATGAGCTTTTCAAAATCGTGGAAGAGAAAAAGCAACTGTTCCATCCAACGAATGAACGCCAGGAAGCACTGGGCAGGATCATGATCATGGCAGACGCCGCACATGCATTCGGGGCAGAACGGGAAGAAAGGAAGTGCGGACAGATCGCCGACTTCACTTGTTTTTCTTTCCATGCAGTCAAGAACCTGACAACCGCTGAAGGCGGTGCTGTTACCTGGTCTCCGGCTATTACAGACGCAGGGATCGACAGTGAAAAGCTGTATAAAGAATACATGCTCTTATCTCTGCATGGACAGTCTAAGGATGCGTTGGCAAAGACACAGGCCGGGGCATGGGAATATGATATCGTGGCACCTTACTACAAATGTAATATGACAGATATCATGGCTGCTATCGGATTAGTGCAGCTGAAACGCTACCCGGAGATCTTAAGACGCAGGAAGGCACTGATCACGCAGTATGATGAGGTGTTGAGAGGATGTCCGGTCAAGGTGCTTGACCACTATGGGGAGACACACAAATCCAGCGGGCATCTATATCTAGTACGCGTGCTTGACAAATCGCGGGAAGAGTGTAACAATATGATTACAAAAATGGCAGAAACGGATATTGCAGCAAATGTTCACTATAAGCCGCTTCCTCTGCTGAGTGCATACAAGAATCTGGGATTTCACATCCAGGATTTTCCGAATGCATACGCACAGTTTGAAAACGAGATTACACTGCCGCTTCATACATGTCTTACGGATGAACAGGTTCAATACGTGGCAGAGAAATTTCGTGATCTTTTATGATCATAATTCATATGGGTTAGGAGACAGAGATGATGATACCACATTGGGATAAGCTGCCAAGATCCATGCGTAATGGATATGTGAGGCCATATTATGAAAAGCTGAAAAGGAAGGAAGCCAGCCTGCGTCTGAAACGCGCGGCGGATTTTATACTTGCGCTTATTTTGACGATCGTCCTGTCCCCGGTCATGGCAGGACTCGCTTTGTGGATAAAATTAGACAGCAGAGGTCCTGTCTTTTATAGACAGGAAAGAATTACACGATATGGGAAACCATATCGTATTTTCAAGTTCAGGACTATGGTCACCGGAGCCGACAAAAAGGGACCTTTGGTGACGAAGAAGCAGGATGACCGAATCACAAAGGCGGGCAGCTTCCTGCGCAAGTGCAGGCTGGATGAACTGCCGCAGCTGTTCAATGTACTGACGGGGGATATGTCCTTTGTAGGGACAAGGCCGGAGGTGAAGAAGTATGTGGACCGGTATTCCGAGGAGATGATGGCAACACTGCTCCTTCCGGCGGGGATCACATCAAGGACCAGCATCCTGTTCAAGGATGAGGATGAATTAATGGAAAAGTACCAGAGAGAGACTGGAAAAACAGTCGATGAGGTATATGTGGAGCATATCCTTCCGTTAAAGATGAAGCACAACCTTCAGTACTTGAAGCAATTCAGCTTCTGGGGAGATATAAAAATTATGTTAGATACGGCTTTCGCTGTAATACGATAACTTTACATCTGGAAAATACCGGACAAGATGATGAAATGAGGGAACACTGACAATATGAAAAAGATAGGAATTATTACGATGGGCGTGAGGCTGGACGGTGAGAAGGGGTATACGAGATTTCGGTATCTCTGCGATTTCCTGACGGATGCAGGATACCAGGTGGACCTGATCACGACAACATTCCAGCATTGGGAAAAGGCACAGCGCGATATTGAGAAAATCAAAAAAGAAGATTATAAGTTTGGTATAAAGTTTATTTATGAACCGGGCTACAAGAAGAATGTAGATCTGCGGAGGATCCGCAGTCACAGGATCGCGGCGGAAAATCTGACTAAAATGCTGGAGAGGGAAGGGGATTATGATCTGTTATATGCGGAAATCCCTCCCAATGATGTGGCACTTGCCGCTGCAGAGTATGCACAGAAGAAGGGAATTCCGTTCGTGGCGGATGTCAATGACCTGTGGCCGGAGGCTATGCGTATGGTCCTTGATATCCCGGTAGTCAGTGATATTCTTTTTTATCCGCTGCTAAGAGATGCGGAGAAGGTATATTCCCTGGTTTCCGGCGTGATCGGCACATCAGATGAGTACAGAGACAGGCCGTTTAAGCATCAGAACAGAAATGTACCGAAGGCAACGGTATATGTGGGAAATGAAATTTCTGTTTTTGATCAGGGTGCGGCAGATCATGATGCAGCCGTGGTCAAGCTGGAGAAAGAGTTCTGGGTAACCTATGCCGGGACGATCGGTACAAGCTATGATATCAGGACAATGGTCCTTGCCGGAGAAGAGCTGGCGAAGCGAGGGTATCAGGATATCAGGATCAAGATCCTGGGCGGCGGCCCTATGAAAGAGGAGCTGGAGACACTTGCCAATGAGCGTCAGATCTATAATGTCGAGTTTGTCGGATATGCACCTTATGATAAAATGGCGGCTTATCTGAAAAAATCAGATATTTTAGTCAATTCCTTTGTGAAGAAGGCGCCTCAGAGCATTGTGACAAAAATCGGAGATTATCTGGCAGCGGGGAAGGCAATGATCAATACCTGTATGAGCCCTGAGTTCCGTGACAAAGTGGAACATGACGGCTTCGGGGTGAACATTGAACCGGAGGATGTGAAGATCCTTGCAGATGCTGTCGAAGAGCTGTTCAGTCATGAAGAGACCCGTCTTGAGATGGGAAGAAAGGCAAGAAAGATTGCAGAGGAACAGTTCGACAGGCCGAAGTCCTATCAGAAGATTGAAGAGCTGATCAGAGGGCTGACCGAAAAGTAAAAGACGGTCTAACGGAATGAGAAAAAAGTGGAATACAGATCAGGAAACTGGTCAAAAAAGAAATACGACGAGGTACATCTATGGATAAAGCAGAGAATAGAACCCCCTTTTTTACGGTCGTCATGCCGGCATATGGTGTGGAGAAGTATATAGACAGGGCGATTTCCAGTATACAAAAGCAGACATTTGACGATTGGGAGATCATCGTCGTTGATGACTGTACCAAGGATAAAAGCGGACGGATCGCGGAGCGGTACGCCGCAGAGGATTCCCGGATCCATGTACTGCATCATGAGACAAACAAGGGTTTAAGCCCGGCACGTAATACAGGAACCAGGGCGGCATCCGGAAAATACATCTGGTATATGGATCCGGATGACTATGTGGATGCGGACTTGTTAGAGAAGGTATACCATTCCATAGAGAACAATCCTGCGCAGGTGATCTTGTTTGGACATGTGGAAGAGTACTACGATAAGAGGGGAAAGCTTCAGTATACACATTCTATCTGTCCAAAGGAGCAATATTTTAAAAGTGCCCGGCAGTTCCGTCCGCATATCATCGAGTTAGAACAGGAGACGCTGTATGGATATGCATGGAATAAGTTTTATCTGCTTGACTATATCCGGGAATTAAAGCTGGATTTTGAAAATATCAGGCTGATAGAGGACATTACATTCAATGTGAAATATTTCATGGATATCGAATCCTTGAATATACTGCCGATCACACCTTACCACTATGGGAAGCGTATGGAGGCAAACCTGACGAATAAGTTTGTGCCGGACTATTTTGCACTGCATAAGCGCAGGATCGAGATGCTGTTTGACCAGTTTTCCTATTGGGGAATCTGTACAGAGGAAATCAGAAGCATACTGGGAAGTTTATATGCCCGATATATTTTATCTGCACTGGAACGAAACTGTGACAAACGTTCCGAAATGGACCATTCACAGCGCTACAAATGGTGCAGATCTGTATTTGCAGACGGGCTGTTCAATGAGCTGATACCAGTAGCAAGGGCAAAGGAAAGCTTGTCACTTCGCATCGCATTGGTATTATTCAGGTGGAAGAGGGCAATCCTTTGTTTGATAATGGGGCGGGGGATCTATGTAATTCGTAAATTTCTGCCAATGGTTTATTCAAAGATTAAATCAGGGAGGTAGTGGATTCAAGAAAAGAAATAAGGGGTATTATGACAGAAAACAAAAAATTTAAACAGACATTATTTATTTTCAAGATTTGTTACCTGGTGTACTTACTGCTCGCATTCAATGCATTCTTTAACGGGATGGCCTGGATGAATGCTGCATCCTATGTGATCACGGCTGCAGGACTCGTACTGATCCTATGGATGTTCTTCCAGTATAAGCGTTACAGGCGGGCGTATCACTTATGGATCCTGGGGGCATTTATCGTAAGCTATGTCATCAGTGCAGTACTGCATCTTTCCTATGGAGTATCTGACAATGTGAAAGGTCTGATCTGGCTGGTGCTTCCGATTTTTCTTGCCTATATTGCTGCGTTTGATATGTCAGGAGAGGAGATCCGAAGAGAATTAAAGTGGTTTTCGGTTATTTATATTCTCTATTGTACGGCGGCCAACCTTGTCAGCCTGACGATGGTGTACTGGGGGCGTAAGCTTGATTACACAGACGGAACCGGGATGGTTCATTCCATTGGTTACCGCTGGAACCGTCTGTGGGGAATTTATGATGATCCAAACCACGGGGCTACGATCACGGTGGCTGCGATATTTCTGCTGATATATCTGTTTTACAGGGGGAGAAAAATTTGGCAGAGGGCAGTAGTTATCCTATGCTTTGTCATAAACTACCTGTATTTGGTCCTGTCAGACTCCAGGACGGGGATAGTGACTTTGACAGCAGGGGTTCTGCTTGCAGGGATCGCATATGTCTGGATAAAGGCTCGGAGCGGTGAACATAGGAGACGCGTGATCCCGGCTCTGTTGTGTACAGTACTTGCGGCAGGTGTCCTGCTTGCAGGAACATATGCTTTAAATGAGGCATACCAGCCGATCGATAAGAAAATCGTAAGCATGTTAACTGTGAAAAAGCCTGTAAAACCGATCAGCAAGACAAACAGAAAAACGGATATACAGAAGGATTACAGCAATGGACGTTTTGAAATCTGGAAGAACGGTCTGCAGATCGTAGAAAGTTCTCCTGTTGTCGGGATCGGTTACCGGAACATCGTGGGATATTCGAAAGAGCATTTTCCGGAAGGATATCTGATGAAAAATTCTTCTGGTATCCAGTATGATTCCATGCATAATCTGGAACTGGATGTTCTGGTAAGCCAGGGAATCTTAGGCGGGATCTTGTTCCTGCTTCTGGTCGGAAATACCTGCGTGGTCCTGTTTAAGAGGCTTCACCGGACAGCATCCAAAGATACTGCAGAAACAGTATTTGCGGTGGCCGCGTCAGGGGCGCTGTTTGTGGCAGGGACATTTTTATCCTTTATATTTTATGTAAATACACCTCAAAACCTATGCTTCTGGCTGTTTTTAGGATATGCGATGAGGTTTTGCCAGTTAGGAGAGAAAGAAACGGTATGAAACGGATATTAGCCGGATTTATTATGGACGGCAAAGCAGGAGGAGTCGATAAGTATCTGTTGAATTTTCTGGATGCCGTAAAGGACCAGGATGTGCAGATCGACTTTTTGACAGATGAGATACACGAAGAGCTGAAGACATATTTGGCACAGTACAACTGTGAACTGTATGCGATCGCCGGATTAAGGCATCCGGTCAGACAGTTTCGGCAGGTATGTTCCATTTTGGCACAAAAGCCCTATGACATGGTATACCTGAATGTGTCTACCGCCATCGACTGTATCGCGGCATTCGCAGCCAGGAAGATGGGGGTTAGGGAGCGGGCGATCCACAGCCATTCCAGTGGGAATGACTGTGAAAGTACGCTGCAGCGCCTGATTTATAATACAGTGCATCGGATCTGCAAAATGTTTTTTTACCGTGCGGGGACCCGGTTTTATGGCTGCTCTGTCAAAGCGGGGGAATGGATTTTCCCGAAAAGGATTGTCCGGTCAGAGAAATTCGAAGTGATTTATAACGCTGTGGATCGTAAGCGTTTTCAATATCAGGCTGATATCAGGAGTCAGGTCAGGCAGGAGCTTGGGATTACAGATGATCAGCTTGTGGTCGGCCATATCGGGAATTTTTGTTATGCAAAAAATTATCCGTTTTTGGTGGAGTTATTTTCAGCCGTCTATGAAAAAAGGAAGGACTGTACATTCCTGCTTGTAGGAACAGGCGTGGAGCAGGAGGAGGTCCGGGCTTTGGTGAAACAAAAAGGGCTGGCAGACTGCGTCAGATTCCTGGGATGGAGGCCGGATGCAGACAGATTGTATCAGGCTATGGATCTGTTCCTGCTCCCTTCCAGATTTGAAGGACTGCCGATCGTGGGTGTGGAGGCGCAATGTGCAAAGCTTCTCTGTATATTCAGTGATACCATTACCCGCGAGGCAAAGATACAGGACCATTGCTATTTCCTGCCGCCTTCGGACAATGCAGGGAAATGGGCTGACTTCATCCTGGAACATAGCAGATATGACAGGGCACAGGTGAAATTGACAGAGGAAGCAGCAAATTATGACTTGGACAGACAAAAAGAACAGCTAAGGAGGATTGTATGCCACTAGTCAGTGTAATCGTAGCAGCATATAATGTGGAACGCTATATAGAGAAATGTGTGACAAGTCTGAGAGACCAGACTTGGAAGGAATTGGAACTATTACTGATTGATGACGGCTCGACAGATAAAAGCGGAGAGATCTGCGACCGGTTAGCAGAAGCAGATCCGCGCATCAGAGTCATACATAAGAAAAACGGCGGGATCGCAGATGTGAGAAACCTGGGAGTTGAAGAGGCGAAAGGTGATTATCTGATGTTCGTGGACGGGGATGATCACGTGGCCCCCGAGTTCGTGGAGTATGCCGTCAATGCGGCCGTTAAGCATCAGGCAGACGTAGTGATCCTGGATTTTGATGAGATCGAAGAAAGCACGGGACGTGTGGACAGATGGAGTATGAACGTCGAACGGGATACTCCGATCAATGCGGGGCTGGTCCCCAAGCTTTTGATCACCACGCCCTGCCCTTGGAATAAGCTGTACCGGACAAAATTTTGGAGGGAGAGCGGGCTTAGATATCCGCTGGGGAGGAACTACGAGGACCTGACTCTGATCCCGATGCTGCTTTCGAATGCAGAGCGGATCATATATCTGGACAGTAAGCCGTTGTATCATTATATCCTTCACGAGGGATCCATCATGCGCAGCAGGAATTTTCAGAAGAGCTTCGAGGACCGGAGGGCAGCGATAGAGGATATCATGAGCTATTTTAAAGAACGGGGGATCTATAATATCTTTCTTTGCGAATTGGAGTATCTTGCTTTTGAGCATGCCTATTTTGTACCGACAAAGGAAGTTCTTCTGTATGACCCGAAAAGCCCCTATCTGGAACAGTTCAGGGAATATGTAAAAGGGATCTTCCCCAATGCGTCTAAAAATCCCTATATAGGGGAATGTTTATCAATAAAGGATAAGATCATGCTGTGGCTGATCCAGCGGAGATGGTACAAGGTGACGGTCCTTTTGTCCAAAGCCCGCAAACAGGCCGATATCATACGCCACAGATAAAAGAGTGCACGGCACATAAAGAAAGGATTGTAAGGATAGTATGGGAAAAACATTGTCAATTGTCATTCCGTCATATAATGTGGAAAAATATCTGGAACAGACACTGGAATCATTTATAGAGGAGAGCATTCTGGATGCTATCGAGGTCCTCATCGTGGACGACGGCTCCAAGGATGGCACAGCAGAGATCGGAAAACGTTTTGAGGAGAGATATCCTGGCTCCTTCCGCCTTATTTCGAAGGAGAACGGGGGACATGGTTCTACGATCAACAGAGGGATCGAGGAATGCACGGGAAAATACTTTAAGGTAGTGGACGGGGATGACTGGGTCAACACCGAAGACTTCAAGATATTGATCGGGAAACTGGAGAACTGTGATGCAGATTATGTTGTCACCAACTATTATGAAGTGAATAATCAGACCGGGGAAAAAACGAAGAAGGAATACAAGGAATTATTAAAAGACAGGGTAGAGGGACACTGGACTTTTAAAGAGATCGCGGAGAAGGTTCAGCCGTCTATGCATGCTCTGATCTTCAAAAGCAGTATTCTAAAGGAGAATGGAATCCGCCTGGATGAGCACAGCTTTTATGTAGATGTGGAGTATATCCTCTACCCGCTGCCTTATGTCAGGACGGTGACTTATTTCGACCTGTTTATCTATATGTATCGTCTGGCTCAGGCAACACAGAGCGTGAGCATGCAGGGCTTTCAAAAGCATATCCAGAATCATATGGATGTGATTCAGCATTTGACGGAGTTTTATGGCAGGTATGAAAAGGACAGTCAGGCAGAACCGGAGAAGCTTGCTTTTATTTCCAAACGGATTGCCCAGATGATAGGGGATCAGGTGACGATCTTTATGAGCTATCCTGTAGAGAATGAGGAGATTAAGGCAAAGTTCATCGGATTTGATAAAAAGATCAGGGATACGAATCGGGTAATCTATGAGAAGTCAGGAGAAGAAAGCGGGACTTTAAAGCTGCTTCGGAAACTGAATTTTGTAGGATACAAGAAAATCATGGCGATGGGGAAAAAGCGGAACGGGATGGAGGAAGCGTAATGGCCTTAAAGGTAAATTCAGTGAAGTTTAACTTCATTATGAATTTCATATTGACGGCATCCTCTATCATTTTCCCGTTGATCACCTTCCCGTATATATCTAGGACACTATTGGCAGCCGGAAGCGGGGCGGTATCGTCTGCAGCCTCTGTGCTGTCATATTTTGCAATGTTCGCTTCTCTGGGGATCCCGACATATGGAATCCGTGCATGCGCCAGGGTGCGGGATAACAGGGAGGAGCTTTCAAGGACTGTTCAGGAGCTGATGATCATTAATACTGTAACCACAGTATTGACCTATGTGGTATTTTTGATCCTGCTGGCTGTTGTCCCGAAGTTTGCTGCTGAGAAAGAGCTTCTTATGATCAACAGTATCTCCCTGATCCTGAACGTGATCGGTGTTTCCTGGCTTTACAGTGCATTGGAGGAGTACGGGTATATAGCCAGCAGGACCTTGATCTTTAAAGTGATCTCCATCATATTCATGTTCCTGATGGTAAAAAGCCCGGATGATTATATTATTTATGGTGCCATCAGCGTGTTTGCCGGCGGCGGCTCTTATGTCCTGAACTTTCTGCGGCTGCGCAGATATGTGGATTTTAAGAAAACGCAGCCGTACCACTTTAAAGAGCATCTGAAACCGATCATGATCTTCTTTGCGACATCTGCGGGGATCAGTGTCTATACAAACCTGGATACGGTCATGCTTTGGATGATGAAGACCAATGTGGACGTAGGGTACTATAGTGCAGGGATTAAGGTGAAATCCGTTTTGTCCACTCTGATCACATCTCTGGGAACAGTTCTTCTTCCAAGGCTGTCCTATTATGCGGAAAAGGGGAATAAAGAGGAATTTTACAAGATTATTGCGAAGGCCTGCAATTTTGTCGTTTTATTGGGTGCGGGAGTGACGGTGTACTTCTGGATGTATGCGAAGGAGTCCATTCTTTTGCTGGCTGGGGAAGACTTTTACGGAGCGATCGCCCCGATGAAATATCTGATGCCGACGGTGCTTCTGATCGGTCTTTCGAATGTAACGGGAATCCAGGTGCTTACCCCGACAGGACGTGAGGCAAAAGTCCTGTATTCGATCCTTGCGGGTGCGGCGACAGATTTTGTATTAAATCTGGTTCTGATCCCTTATATTGCGGCGGATGGTGCTGCCATCGCCACAACGGTGGCAGAGCTGGTCGTACTGCTGGTGCAGTGTGTTTATCTGAAAGATACCCTTCCTAAGATCGTCAAGGATATCAGCGTGCGAAAGATACTGATATCAGTGATCCTTGCGATGGCAGGCGGGGAAGCAGTGCGCTATTTAAATATCACAAATCTGTTTTTGAATCTGCTTGTATCGGCGGTTGTATTCTTCGGGATCTACGGAGGAATGCTTGTGTTACAGAAGGAAAGCTTTGTGTGTACAACGCTGGAAGGCAGCTATCAGATGATAAAGAATAAACTGAACAGGAGATAGGAAATGGAACAGCAGAACAAACGAAAAGGCGGAGGAGCCTTACAGTCTATCTATAAAAATAAATATATATGGCTGGCATTTGCAGCGGCATTTCTGCCCAGACTTATTTTTGTATTTTTATCGGATCCAGTATCTATTGGAGGGGACGAGATCTTTGCAATGGGGCCTGCTGCAAAACTGGTCGGATATGACTGGAGCGGGGTCATGCAGAGTTACCGGTATTATGGGTATGGCTATACGGCTCTTTTGATCCCCTTTTTCAAGTTCATACATGAGCCGGTACTTTTGTATCGTATGATGGTGCTTTTGATGGCATTGGCACAGAGCGCAAGTGCTCCGATCGCATATCATTTAATGAAAAAGTATTTGAATGTGGATAATGAGAAGATATTGTGTGTGTCTTCTATCTGCTGTTCTTACCTGGTGGCAGTCCGGGCAGTATATACTTATCCGGAATTCATTTATGTATTCGTGATGTGGCTGCTGGCCTGGGTACTGCTTAAGCTGAATGCCTGTGTGGATGATAAGAGGAGAAAGATTCTGTATACGGTTGTTTTAGTTCTGGTTCTGTTCTATGCGTCGACCGTACATTCACGGGCAACGGCTGTATGGATGGCCGTTGCATTCGGGATTGTGTATTATGGCTGGGTGTATAGAAAGACACTGGTATCTATTCCTGTCTGCCTGGTGATGGGGGCAGGGGCGTTTGTTGTCAGCCAGAAGGGAATTGAAGCGGTTCTGAATTACTTTGTGAAGGTGGGAAGCTCAGAGGTGTCTAATACGGGGGTGTCGCTGCCTCTTGGAAATCTCTTGGAGGACATAAAAACATGGCCGGCCTGGGTGAATATCATCATGGGTCAATTGAATGAAGCGGTAATCGTGACAGGTGGTTTGGCAGTATTTGTAGTTATTGCTGCTTTAATCCTTTTATGGAAAGGGCTTGTAAGGAAAAAAAGTGACAGAATTGAGCTTCAAAACTTAAGTCCGTACATTTTGGCTGGAAGTGTTTTTCTTGCTGCAGTCGTGGCAACAATAGGAGGACAGTCAATCAGCTGGCTTGCAGGTGTGAGGGATGCGATGTTTTTTGATGGTGATCCGGACCAATACAGAGCACTCACCTATTTTCGTTATTATGGTGCCTATGTAGGACCGCTGCTGATGATAGGAATTGCCTATTTTTATCATAAGAAAGAAATGTTTGGGAAGCTGTATCCGGTTGCTTGCGTTACCACAGTATTACTGCAGGGGTATTGGGTGCTGTGCATTTTACCTTATATCAGTAATTTTAACGGAAGCTGTTGGGATTTTGCCCCATATTCCTTAACAAAAGGATTTGAAGATACCATACGTTTGAGGACTTACCTTCCGGGGACACTGGTAGTAGTGGCGGTTCTGGTGATCTGTTATATTTTGTACAGGAAAAAGAAAACTCAGATTATACTTGGGTTATTATGTGTGATGTTAGTTTATTGTTATTGTTACAATGCGGTATATCATGAAGGATACCGCGGGCAGAAAAATTACTCCTATGTGGATGACACGGTAGATCTGCTTAAGAACCTGGAACAGGATGGAGTATTGCCAGATAAAATCTATGTAGAAGATGCAAGCGTAGAGGGGACAGGACAGCAGACAAAATATTTATATCAATTTTGTATGTTGGGCAATCCGGTGGTTTCTGAATTGCCGCCAGGTAATGAGAAAGAGGCTGTTTACCTGTGCCAAAACCCGGAAGAGTGGCAGAAACTCAGTAAAGAAGGCTATCTTTTGGGGCAGGTTGCAGAGCATGAGTATGTCTATGTTCTTGGCGAAAATCTACAGGAAAAGATAGGAGAGTATGGTATATCATTGACAGGCACTCATTAAGGGTGGAAAAAGCAAGAAAAGTATGTTATATTATTAAAGAACATGTCGAAAATTAACGAAAATCAATTATGAAAACGGACGAGGAATGGTGAGTTAATATGAAAATAGCAGTTGCCGGTACCGGATATGTAGGATTAGTAACAGGTGTTTGCCTGGCAAGTAAAGGTCATGATGTAACATGTGTTGACATCGATGAGGATAAAGTGAAAATCATGCAGAAAGGCATATCTCCAATTTATGAACCAGGTCTGTCAGAACTGATGACGGAGAGTATGGAGCACCTGACATTTACGACAGATTATGCATCTGCATATAAAGACGCGGAGGTTATCTTTATCGGTGTCGGTACCCCAGAGAAGCAGGATGGTTCTGCAAATCTTTCCTATGTGTATAAAGTGGCAAAACAGATCGCAGAAAGTGTAGAACATGATTGTGTAGTAGTAGTAAAATCAACGGTCCCAATCGGAACCAATGATAAGATAGAAGCCTATATCCATGACAAACAGAAAAACGATGTAAAGATTCATGTTGCATCCAACCCAGAATTCCTTTCACAGGGAACGGCAGTGAAGGATACTCTTCATGCATCTAGGATTGTTATTGGTGTGGAGGAGAAAGTACCTGGGGAAATATTGAAAAAGGTATATGAAAAATTTGAAGCGCCGAAGCTCGTTGTGAAGAGAAGAAGTGCAGAGATGGTCAAGTATGCTTCCAATGACTTCCTGGCCCTGAAAATCAGTTATGTTAATGAGATCGCCAATCTGTGCGAGATTGTCGGTGCTGACATTGAGGAAGTTACCTGTGGAATGGGATATGATGCCAGAATCGGTAATAAGTTTCTGAATTCGGGAATTGGTTATGGCGGCTCCTGTTTTCCGAAGGATACAAAAGCATTAAATTGGCTTGCTAATTTTAATGACAACGAGATCAGGACGATCCGTGCTGCTATTGAAGTAAATGAAAACCAGAAGTTTAAGCTAATTAAAAAAGCGAAGAAATATTATGATGATTTCCTGTTCTTGAATGTGGCTGTACTTGGGTGTACATTCAAGCCGGGAACAGATGATCTTAGAGAGGCCGCATCATTGGTCAATGTTCCTCTTCTTATGGAAGACGGAGCACATGTCCGAATTTGGGATCCGGTTGGTATGGAGAACTTTAAGAAGCATTACCCCGAAAAGATACAGTACTGTGATAGTATAGAGGAGGCCATCACAGGTGCTGACCTCTGTCTGATTCTGACTGAGTGGGATGAAGTAAAGCAGTTTGATGTTCATAAGTATGAAGACCTGATGAATAAGGCGATTGTGCTTGATGGAAGAAATTGCTATACATTAGAGCAGATGAGGAATACAAATGTAGTTTATGATTCAATTGGCCGTAGTGTTGTGAATCAGGAATTACTTAAGAAATAAATAAAAAGAAACAAGAGGATAAGCAAATGAAGTTAATTATTCAGATTCCATGTTATAACGAAGCTGAGACGCTGGAGGTTGCGTTAAATGACCTGCCGAAACATATCGATGGTGTTGATGTAATAGAATATTTGATTATTAACGATGGAAGTAAGGACAATACAGTTGAAGTAGCAAAAAACTGGGGTGTTAATTATGTCGTCAATTTCAGAAATAATAAGGGACTTGCCAGAGGATTCATGGCAGGTCTCGATGCATGTTTAAGGAACGGTGCAGATATCATTGTAAATACTGATGCAGATAATCAGTATTGTGGTGCCGATATCGAAAAATTGATCCAGCCGATTCTTAGAGGAGAGGCAGGAATGGTAGTTGGAGAGCGTCCGATCGATGATACGGAACACTTTTCACCGCTTAAGAAAAAATTGCAGCATCTGGGAAGCTGGGTGGTAAGAAAAGCATCAAAGACGGATATACCGGATGCACCGAGCGGGTTCAGAGCGTATAGCAGACATACTGCTATGCGGTTGAATGTTATTAATGAGTATACATATACTTTGGAGACAATTGTGCAGGCCGGGCGCCAGAAAATGGCAGTTACTTCTGTTCCGATTCGTACGAATGCAGAGCTTAGACCATCCAGGCTGTTCAGCAGTATGTTTGGGTATGTGAAGAAGTCTATGCTGACGATTGGTCGGGCCTTGATGATGTATAAGCCTCTGTACTGCTTTGCTTGTATTGCGGCTGTGTTTGGGATTGCAGGATTGGCGTTAGGGATTCGATTCTTAGTTTATATGGCTTTAGGTGCCGGAACTGGACATATTCAGTCCTTGATTTTAGCAAGTATGTTAATTATTATCTCAGTTCTTTGTGGAGTGATTGGACTTTTAGGAGATGTTATTTCTGCAAATAGAAAATTGTTAGAGGAAATACAGTTCGAATTGCGAAAAATGGATTATGGCAAAGGGCATGAAGAACAGAAGATAAATAGTAATGAGGAAGAATAAATGAGTAAACCTAAGATATTAGTAACTGCTTCAACATTTCCAAGATGGATTAATGATACAGAACCTAGATTTATACTAGATTTGTGTATAGCTATGAAAAGATATTTTGAGGTAACCGTGCTTGTTCCTAGCTGTCCAGAAGCCAAAGATATAGAGGTTATGGAAGGAATAAATGTAATACGTTATCACTATTTCCCAATTCATAAATGGGAAACATTATGTTATCCAGGGGCTATTTTACCACGGATTAAGGAAAAAAAGGTGCGTATTTTTTTAGTGCCATTTTTATTTTTGGGGTTATGGATTAAAATGACAAAAATTATTAAGGATTTTGATATTATCCATGCACATTGGTTAATCCCTCAGGGGATTGTCCAATCATTTTTTGAGAAGCCATATATTGTTACAGGTCATGGGGGAGATGTGACTTCACTTAATAAAGGGCTAATAAAGAAACTAAAAATTAAATCTTTGAGAAATGCTGCAAAAGTGACTGTTGTTTCGAATGCGCTAAAAGAGGAAATACATAAATTGGTTCCAGAATCGGAAATATATGTTCGTTCTATGGGATGCAATGTGAATGAGTTTAGTCCTCAATATAAAGTGCATGATTATTTTCAACAAGGAAATAAAAAGGTGGTACTATTTGTTGGAAGACTTGCAGAAAAAAAAGGAGTAACCTATCTGATTGATGCAATGAAGACAGTTGATGCAAAGCTAGTAATTGTAGGTAAAGGGAATCTTGAAGTAGAACTAAAAGAACAGGCCAAAGAGCAAGGTGATAAAATTGTTTTTTTGGGACCTAAAACACATCAGGAGTTAAAAGAAATATATGCATCTGCAGATGTTTTTGCTGCTCCTTCTATAACCGCAAAAGATGGGGATAAAGAAGGGTTTGGGTTAGTTTTTTTAGAGGCTATGGCTTCGGGGTTACCCGTAGTGGGAAGCAATTCAGGAGGAATACCAGAAGTTGTTATAGATGGTCAGAACGGATTGCTTACAGAAGAAAAAAATGCTTCTGACATTGCAAATAAGTTAAATATTCTTTTGAATGATAGTAAAATGTATGAAAAAATAAAAGAAGGAGCACTAGATACTGCAAGAAAATATGATTATGCTATAATTGGACAGGAGTATGCAGAATTAATAAAAACGTGTTTATGATGTAAATATATTTTTAGAACTATGAAATGATGTAGTGAAAAGAATAATAGTAGAAAGATAGAAATGTGGGAAATTATGAATGGAGCGAATTTTAGGAGAGATTGGAACTATGGTATGTAATGAAACTATAGATTTTGTTATTTATTGGGTAGATGGTAATGATAAAAGATGGCAGAAAAAACGCCAAGAGTATTGCAACTCATCAGAACAAGATAATGGAATAAATAGATATAGAGATTGGGATAATCTACAATATTTATTTAGGGGGATAGAAAAATTTGCACCTTGGGTAAATAAGATTTATTTCATTTCTGATGAGCAGGTTCCATTTTGGCTAAATGAAGAGCATCCAAAAGTATGTATTATTGATCATAAAGACTATATTCCAGAGCAGTATTTACCTGTTTTTAGTTCACATCCAATAGAGTTGAATTTGCATAGAATACCAGGACTGAGTGAGAAATTTGTTGTGTTTAATGATGATTGCTTTTTGACAAATTATGTAAAACCAGAAGACTTTTTTGACAAAGGGTTACCAAAAGATATTTTTATGGAATATCCGATTATGTGTGGAGGAAATGCTGCGGTTTTTTCAAATGTATTAGCCAATGATTTCAATTTGATTGGAAAATACTTTTCAAGGAAAGAATATAAAAGAAAATTACGAAGTAAAATTCTAACACCCAAATACGGGATGTATTTTTTCTACAACTTAATATTGTATTGCATACCATATCCCAGGTTTTTTGGTTTGCTAACGCCACATTTCTCAAGACCATATTTAAAGTCGTCTTTCTTAGATTTGTGGGATAAAGAAGGCGAGATTTTAAATAAGGTTTGTATGAATAAGTTCAGAGATGCGAGAGATGTTAATATATATATTTTCCGTCTTTGGAATTTATTAAAAGGAGAATTTGTGCCTGGAAATATATTCAAAATGGGGCATGCTTTTTTTATTCATGAAGACAATAAAAAGATATATAAGGCAATTAAAGAACAAAAATATAAAGTTATTTGTTTGAATGATGATTGTACTAATGAAGTATTTAATAATGTAAAAGATAAAATAAAAAGTAGTTTTGCTGAAATATTGCCAGAAAAGAGTGTATATGAAAAGTAATAAAAAGTATTATGTAAGCGTTATTATTCCAGTCTATAATGGGGAAGAGTTTTTAAAAGAGACATTAGATTCTATATTAAATTCCAGCTTAAAGGAAATTGAAATAGTTATAATAGATGATGGTTCAAAAGATAGTAGCGCTAAAATATGTAAAGATTTAATGGATAGCAATGACAATATTTTGTATATTAAAAAAGAGAATGGTGGAATCGTATCAGCCCGCAATTTAGGATTAGAACTAGCTTCTGGAGAGTATATTTCTTTTTGTGATCAAGATGATTTGGTTAATAAAGACATGTATTCTCTTTTATTAAAAACATTAAAAGAGAATGATGGTGATATTGCGATTTGTGGGACTTCTAGATATATCAACAACCAAGAAATCCCACTGGAAAAGTTTGCTGATAAAGTAATACCGGAAGAGGAGATTAATAGGGAGATAATAGAACCTGTTTTATTTTATGGTTCTGATTTAGGAAGAGCCCCTAGCGAAAGATGGGTCGGAAGTATTTGGAAGTGTATGGTACTGAGGGAACTGATTGTAAGTAATAATATAAGATTTCGAAGATATGTTGATTTCGAAGATGATTTGTTGTTTTTTTTAGATATAATGCTACACGCTAAAAAAGTTTGTACACTTTCTTATATGGGATATAAATGGCGAATAAACTTACAATCTGAAACTTATAATTGGAAATATATAGAAGGATTTGAAAGAAAATATATGCAGTTTATAGATGATGTAATCTGTATGTTGAAAAAATCTAATTATGACAATAGTATACTAACTCACTATAAAAACTATCAAGTGTGCACGATGTTTGAACAGTTGCTGTTAAATGAAGGGAGTTGCAAGAATGACAGGAGATTATTCGAAAAAATAAAGCATATAAAGAAAATAATATATCAGAACAACTTTAAAGAGGTCATTTTATTTAGGAAACATATTTGGAAATCATCCATCAGAAAAAAAGTTGCTTTGTCATTATTGGCTCACAGATGCTGGATGATGTCGTATTTTTGGGTAGTAGAGTATAAAAGAATTCGAGAGAGAGCAATTAAAGGGAAGACTTGGTTTTTTATTGAAGAAAAGGTGAAAGGTTTAGTTGGGAAAAAAATAGGTGAAGATAATGAATAAAAAAGTTGTTTTAAAGTTTATAGAATTATTATCCTATTTATATCCATTAAAGTTAATAAAAGCGTTTAAGATTTTTAATAGGTATTTATATAGTGAAAAAATAAAACGTTGCTTGAAAAATAGTGGTGAAAATTTTCGCGTTTTTATGCCTCTTAATATAAAGGGAATGGAATACATAGAAGTTGGTGATAATTTTACTGCTCATGAGGGAATGATTCTACAGTGCTATGATAAATACGAAAAGCAAAATTTTGAACCAAGTATTCAGATTGGAGAAAATGCTTATTTTGGCATGAATTGTCATATTGGTTGCATTAATAAAATTGTTATAGGAAATAATTTTTTAGCAGGTGGGCACGTATATATTACAGATCATGCACATGGTAAAATAATAATGGAAGAGGCTGCGATAGAACCTATTAAAAGAGAATTACATTCAAAAGGAGCAGTTCGTATCGGAAGTAATGTGTGGTTAGGAGAAAATGTAGTAGTACTCCCAGGTGTTACAATAGGTGATAATGTTACTGTGGGGGCAAACGCGGTTGTTACAAAAGATATACCTTCTAATTGTGTTGCAGCAGGAGTCCCAGCAAAAGTTATTAAAAAAGTATTGTAAGTAAGTGGAGAGCTATTTGAGATGAACATTAATGAAGAGTCTAGAGGGGATAAAACATGATATTTTTATGCAGTGTAATTGTTTTGACTTATAATTCGCAGAAAGAGAAGATCATTAAAACGTTAGATTCAATTATTGATCAAGAGTTTGAAAGATTAGAAATTATTATAAGCGATGATGGATCCAAAAATGATTACTTTGAAGATATTCAAGAATATTTTAATAAAAAAGCGTTTAGCAATTATCAGCTTATAAAAAATGAAAAAAATGTAGGAACAGTTAAAAATTTTTATGAGGCAATAGAGCAAGCGCGAGGAAAATATATAAAGGCTATTGGACCTGGGGATTATCTGTATGATAACAACGTGTTATATCATATGTGTACTTACATGGAATCAAATAGTAAGAAAATAGCATTTGGTTTGTTACAGGCATTTAATATATGTGAAAATAAATTAGTATATTATCCAGTTCCTTTTGATATAGATTCTTTTTATAATAAAAATATGAAAAAAATTCAAAGAAATATTATAGTTTTCGGCAAATATATTTCAGGTGCTAGTTTGTTTTATGAAAGAGAGTTTATACTTCAATCTATGCAAGAAATGCAGGATAAGGTTATTTATTGCGAAGATCTTGTACAAGTACTTGCTTTAGTAAAAAAAGAGGATATTGGTTTTATAAACAGAAATGTTATATGGTATGAATTTGGCAGTGGAATTTCAACTTCAAAAAATAACAATGTATCAAATAAATTACGAATAGATGAGAAAAATTTTTTTGAATATCTTAATGATAAG
>NZ_JBZUUL010000029.1:0-48421 GCF_058819085.1 Faecalicatena sp. | reverse complement strand
CTCGTATGTAAAGACGGAATTGTGGAGGGGATCTATGAGACCCTGCCGTTTGAATATGGAGGATATCCGGTCACGGATTACGGTGACAGTCTGATCATCCCGGGACTTGTTGATCTGCATGTGCATGCACCGCAGTATTCTTACAGGGGACTGGGAATGGACATGGAGCTTCTGGAATGGCTGGAGACGAACACATTTCCGGAGGAGGCAAAGTTTAAGGATCTGGAGTATGCGCGTCAGGCCTATGGGATCTTTGCAGAGAATCTCAAGAGGAGTGCAACCACAAGAGCCTGTATTTTTGCGACTGTGCACAGGAAGGCAACGCTTCTTCTGATGGATCTTATGGAAGAGTCAGGTCTTTGCACCATGGTCGGCAAGGTGAACATGGACCGGAACTGTCCGGATTATCTAAGAGAGATTGATGCAGAGGAATCTGCTGCAGAGACAGTGGAATGGATCAAGGATGTGCTGCATAAGAAGTATAAACATACAAAGCCGATCCTAACTCCAAGATTTACACCATCCTGTACGGATGAACTGATGGAGAAGCTGAAAATGATCCAGCTGCGCTATGAACTGCCTCTCCAGTCACATCTGTCAGAGAATTACGGTGAGATCGCCTGGGTGAAGGAGCTCTGTCCGTGGTCCGAATTTTACGGAGATGCTTATGATAAGTTCGGACTCTTCGGGGTGGACTGTCCGACCGTGATGGCGCATTGTGTACATTCTGATGATCAGGAGATCGCAAGGATGAAGGAGAACGGCGTTTATGTTGCCCACTGTCCGGAATCGAATATGAACCTTGCATCCGGAGTAGCTCCGGTTAGAAAGTATTTGGAAAAGGGTGTACATGTAGGTCTTGGAAGTGACGTGGCAGGGGGCTCCACAGAGAGCATTTTCCATGCAATGTCACATGCGATCCAGGCATCCAAGCTGCGCTGGAGACTGCAGGATGATTCACTGAAACCACTGACCGTGGAGGAGGTATTCTATATGGCTACGAAAGGAGGCGGGGAATTCTTTGGTAAGGTGGGAAGCTTTGAACCTGGTTATGAACTGGATGCGGTCGTTCTGGATGACACGCGGTTAAAGCATCCGCAGCCTCTTGATGTGAAGAAGCGGCTGGAGCGGCTGATCTACTTTTCTGATGACAGAGAAATCCTGGCGAAATATGCGGCGGGAGTTCAGATATTCTGATAAAAAATAATTTGGAGGTAGAAATATGGAAGAGAGGGAACATGCAGTAGGTAAAAGCGTGAAGCGTGTGGATGCCTTTGAGAAGGTGACCGGGCGCGCAAAGTACACAGACGATCTGTGCGATAAGAGTGCATATGTGGCGAAGATCCTTCACTCTACAGTGGCACACGGCATCGTAAAGTCTGTGGATACCACGGAGGCCCGGAAGATTCCGGGAGTGGTAAAGATCGTCACTTGTTTTGATGTGCCGGAGTATTATTTTCCGACTGCGGGACATCCGTGGTCTACGGAGCCTGCTCATCAGGATGTGGCAGACCGGCTGCTTCTGCAGAAGCATGTCCGGTTTTACGGGGATGATGTGGCAGCGGTAGTGGCGGAAAATGAGGTGGCTGCGGCACAGGCCGTACGTGCGATGAAGGTAGAGTATGAGGAGCTGCCCTTTGTGCTGGATGTGCAGAAGGCCATGGAGGACGGGGCACCGCAGATCCATGAGGAGTTCCCGAACAATATCCTAAAGCATACCTCCATCCGCAATGGGAATTACGAAGAGGCCAGCAGGGAGCCGGGACTGATTAAGGTGGAAGGCTGGTATGATACCCCGACTGTACAGCACTGTCATATTGAGAATTTCATCTGTTATTCCTATATGGAGCAGGGACGCGTGGTGGTGGTATCGTCCACGCAGATCCCCCATATCTGCCGCAGAGTCGTGGGGCAGGCGCTCGGGATCCCATGGGGGAAGGTACGGGTGATCAAGCCTTATATCGGCGGTGGATTTGGGAATAAGCAGGATATCCTCTATGAGCCGCTCTGTGCCTATTTAAGCACTGCAGTCGGAGGACGGCTGGTGAAGCTGGATGTGTCCAGGGAAGAGACCTTTGTTTCCAACAGAGTCCGCCATGCGATCCGTACGCATATCATTTCTTATGTGAGACCGGACGGAAGCTTTGCAGCCAGAAAGATCGAGTGCTTTTCTGACCAGGGTGCCTATGCTTCCCACGGACACAGTATCGCGGCAAAGGGCATGGGAGCATTCCCACA
Source organism: Faecalicatena sp. (assembly GCF_058819085.1). Taxonomy (NCBI): domain Bacteria; kingdom Bacillati; phylum Bacillota; class Clostridia; order Lachnospirales; family Lachnospiraceae; genus Faecalicatena; species Faecalicatena sp. Next base: position 46,183 of record NZ_JBZUUL010000029.1, on the reverse strand, counting down.
GCTGTATCCGTGTCCGAACGTGGAAGGAGACGCCTATACAGTATTCACAAACAAATCCGTTTCAGGGGCCATGAGGGGATACGGAATCCCGCAGGCAATGTTTGCCGTGGAGAGCCACACCGATGATGTGGCGAGAGCCATTGGAATGTCACCTTACGAATTCCGGTGGAAATACCTGATGCCGAAGGGGTTTGTGGACGGATTTTCTAAGAATGTGAATTACTTCGACACTTTCCATGAATGTATGGAAAAGGGGAAGGCTTACATAGATTACGACAGGAAGATGAAGGAATACGCAGGGCAGACAGGCGAGATCCGAAAGGGGATCGGTGTGGCTGCATTCTGGTACAATACCGGAGTCTGGCCGATCTCACTGGAAACATCAGCATGCCGTATGGTGCTGAATCAGGACGGCTCCATCCAGGTTCAGGTGGGAGAGACAGAGATCGGACAGGGCGCAGACACCGCATTTGCACAGATGGCGGCGGAGACCGTGGGAATCCCGGTGGAGCAGGTGCACGTAGTGACAAATCAGGATACGGATATCACCCCGTTTGGTACCGGGGCATACGCATCCAGACAGACGTACATGGCCGGATTCTCCATTAACCAGACTGCGGCACTGTTAAAGAGCCATATTCTGGATACTGCACAGGAACTGACGAGACACACGAAGGAAAGCCTGGATATCGTGAATGGCAATATCATCCGCATTGGTGACGGTAAGGTGCTGATGAGCCTTGGAGATCTGGCAATGGAGAAGCTGTACAGTCTGACTAACAACGGGCATTTGACAGCGGAGTCTTCCTATCAGGCGAAGACCAATGCATTTTCATTTGGATGTACCTTTGCGGAAGTAGAAGTAGATATCCCGGCATGTAAGGTAACATTGACCAATATTGTCAACGTGCATGATGCGGGACAGCTGATCAATCCGTCCCTGGCTCTGGCACAGGTTCACGGCGGTATGAGCATGGGAATCGGGTACGGGCTGTCTGAGCGGCTGATCTATGATGAGCGTACCGGTAAACCGCTGAATAATAACCTTCTGGACTATAAGCTTTCTACTTTTATGGACCATCCGCATCTGGAAGGGCAATTTGTGGAAAATTACGAGCCGACCAGTGCATACGGAACGAAGGCGTTAGGTGAGCCTCCGGTATGTTCTGTGGCACCGGCGATCAGAAACGCGGTATTGATGGCGACAGGGGTGGCAGTCGATGAGATTCCATTGACACCGCATATTCTGTTCAAACGGTTTCAGGAAGAGGGCTTAGTATAGAAGGGAGGAATCAGATCATGTATGATATGAAAGCATTATATGAGGCCGAAAGTGTGTCTCATGCAATACAATTATTACAGGAGCATCCCGAAGCCCAGATCATTGCCGGCGGAAGTGATGTACTGGTACAGATGAGAGAAGGAAAACGTGCAGGAGTGGAGCTGGTAAGTATATACGCTCTGGATGAGCTGCGCGGTGTGAAGATGGAAGAGGACGGGACGATCCGGATCGGATCTCTGACCAGTTTTTCACATATTACGAAGGATCCTGTGATCCAGAAATATATCAATGTACTCGGAGAGGCTGTGGATAAGGTGGGCGGCCCTCAGATCCGCAACATCGGGACCATCGGCGGAAATACCTGTAATGGTGTGACTTCCGCGGATTCTGCATCTACGCTGTTTGCATGGGATGCAGTGGTGGAGCTGACCGGGCCGGAGGGGATCCGGCAGGTTCCGATCAGGGAATTCTATATCAAGGCAGGAAAGGTGGATTTAAGGCCTGCTGAGATCCAGACCGGGATCCTTCTTCCAAAGTCAGCTTATGAAGGCTATTACGGACATTATATCAAATATGCCATGAGAAATGCCATGGATATCGCAACTCTGGGATGCTCCGTCAATGTGAAGCTGTCAGAGGATAAGAGTGTGATAGAGGATGTGAGGATCGCGTATGGCGTTGCAGGGCCGGTCCCGATGCGTGCAGTCCATGCAGAAACGGCCGGAAAAGGTCTTCCTGTCAGCATGGATTCGATCGAAGACGTCGGGGATACCGTCCTGGAAGATGTAACGCCGCGTGACAGCTGGCGGGCAAGCAAGGCTTTCAGAGAGCACATTGCAAAGGTATTATGCAAGCGTGCCCTAAAAGAGTCGATCAGACTGGCAGGAGGTGTTGTTCATGAGTGAGATACAGTATAAATTGGTAAGATGCAGGATCAATGGGGAAGAGCGCGAGGCCATGGTAGATGTGAGGGCATCCCTGACGGATATGCTCCGTAATGATTACCGTCTGACCAGTGTGAAGAAGGGCTGTGAGGTAGGAGAGTGCGGTGCCTGCAACGTCATCATAGACAGTGAATGCTTTAACTCCTGCATCTATCTGGCGGTCTGGGCCGATGGAAAAGAGATCCGCACCCTGGAGAGTCTGATGGGACCGGATGGTGAGCTTTCAGATATCCAGCAGGCGTTCATTGATGAGACTGCCGTGCAGTGTGGATTCTGTACGCCTGGTGTGATCATGAGCGCCGTGGAGATCCTGGAATCCGGGAAGGAATATACGCGGGACGAACTGCGGAAACTTCTGTCCGGGCATCTGTGCAGGTGTACGGGGTATGAGAACATCCTGAATGCGGTGGAAAAGACGATGTATCGAAGACTTGGGAAGGAATTTCCGGAGTATTTAAAGTAGCCAGATGCCGTTACTATGCGCGGCCTACGGCCGTGAATAGTAACGATCTGGTTGTATTAAATGAAAAAATCGGTTATACTTTTTTATAAAGAGTGTAGCCGATTTTTTATGATATTTTTGAAAGCGGGTGGTGTCATGGGGAATTATTTGAATCCTGGAAATGAAAAATTTAAGATGGATATCAGTGCCGAGATCTATGTCGATAAGACTGGTCTGCTTGGATACTGCAATAAAGTAATCTGTACACCGCAGCGCTTTATCAGCATGAGCCGTCCGAGGCGCTTTGGAAAATCAGTAACAGCGAATATGCTTGCCGCATACTATAGCAGAGGATGTGATTCCTGTGAACTTTTTGCACCGTATGAGATAGCAGAAACAGAGCATTTCACGAAATATTTAAACAAGTATGATGTGCTGTTTTTAAATATGCAGGAATTTTTAAGTCAGAGTAGCTGCATGGATGAGATGCTGGCATTGCTAAAAAGGTCTGTTTTATGGGAGGTATTGGAGGAATATCCTGATTTCAGATACTTTGATTCTGCAAATCTGATGCGTACGATGCAGGATGTTTACAGCAGGACAAAGATACCATTTGTGGTTATTATTGATGAATGGGACTGTATTTTCCGGGAATATAAGATGGATTTGGATGCACAGAAAAAATACCTGGATTTTCTCAGGGATTTGCTCAAAGACAGAGGAAATATAGCATTAGGATATCTGACGGGTATCCTGCCGATTAAGAAATATGGGACACACAGTGCCCTGAATATGTTTGATGAGTTTTCTATGACATTTGCGGGTCCGCTGGGGAAATATGTGGGATTTACAGAAGAGGAAGTCAGAGATCTGTGCAAGCGCTATGATATGGATTTTGAAGAAACAAAGAAGTGGTATGATGGTTACTGCCTTGAGGATGTCGGTTCCATTTATAATCCCAAATCTGTTGTGAGTGCCATGCAGTTTCATAAATTTCAGTATTACTGGAATCAGACGGAGACATTTGAGGCGCTGCGTATTTATATTGATATGAACTTTGAAGGGCTGAGAGACGATATCGTAGGTTTAATGAACGGAAATGAAAAAGTTTCTATAGATATTAGAAGCTTTACAAACGACATGGTGACATTTCACTCAAAAGATGATGTTATGACCCTGCTGGTGCACCTGGGGTATTTGGGCTACAGGAGCAAATCGGGTCAGGTTTTCATTCCGAATCATGAAATATTGAATGAATATGTGACGGCGGTCAGCAACTCTGATTGGGGAGAGGTATCACGGGCGCTTAAGAATTCACGTGAGGCGCTGGATGCTGTTCTCTGTAAAGAGGAAGAGAAGGTTGCAAATGCCATCGCTGAGGCTCATTATGAAACTTCTCATTTACAGTATAACGACGAAAATGCACTGAGTTATACAATTTCTCTTGCTTTATATGTAGCACGGAATTATTATACAATATTTAGAGAGCTTCCAACAGGAAAAGGATTTGCTGATATTGTGTACCTGCCCAGGAAGCAGTTCGGAAATTATCCTGCATTAGTGGTCGAATTGAAGTGGGATCAGGATGCAGAAGGTGCGATTGAGCAAATAAAGAAGAAAGAATACTGCAGGAGTTTGAAGGATTATCAGGGGAAAATCCTTTTAGTTGGGGTTAATTATGATAAAAAGACGAAAGTACATCAATGTGTAATAGAAGAATGGCAGAAGTGAAAAATGTGCTGCTACAGTATAGATCAATTGGTTATGAGGTAACCGCCTTTTTCTTAAAACAAAACAGAAGCCTGTGCAGTGGTTCTTTTTGAACCCGGGGCTTCTGTTTTTGTTTCACTTTATCTAATTTTATTTATTCTTTCGGAGCCGGTTCCGGATCGGTCTCCTTATCCTTCGGAAGGATGATATTCAAGAGGACCGCCAGCAGTGTCGCGATGACAACCGGTGATTTCCCGAAGATCATAACGAACCAGTCCGGGAAGGTTGCAAGTGCACCGTTTGCCTGGGAGATTCCCATCCCCAGCGCAGCTGCAAGTCCTACGATAGAAGTATTCCGAAAGGACATATTTTCGGAGGTGATCAATTTCATACCTGTCATGGCAATGGAGGCGAATACGGAAACGGTCGCTCCGCCGAGTACGCAGTATGGAATAGTGGTCAGAAGGGATGAGAACTTCGGGATCAGTCCTGCGATCAGCAGGATCACTGCTGCAAGTCCGAGTACACATCGATTCACGACCTTGGTTGTTGCTACGATACCTACGTTCTGACTATAAGTTGCGGTCGGGAGGCCTCCGAAAAGAGCACCGATGATATTGGTGATACCATAACCCACGATACCGCCCTGGAGTTCATTGTCAGACGGCATACGGTTCAGACCGCCGCTTGTGGTAGCTGAGAAATCTCCGATAGCCTGGATGGAATTGATGGCAAATAGTAAGCCGATCGCCACACAGGAGGAGACTTCAAACTTCACACCAAAGTGTAACGGGATCGGCAGCTGGAATACAGATGCCTGTGAAATAGCTGTAAAGTCAATCATTCCAAAGAACAGGGCTACGATGTATCCTCCGATGATACCAATGAGGATAGATGCCAGTTTCCAGATGCCTTTTCCATAATGGTTCAACACGGTCACAATCACCAGTGTGATAATAGCAACGAGCCAGTTCTGCCAGGAACCATAATCAGGACTGCCTGTACCGCCTGCCATATAATTAATGGCTGTCGGATACAGGGAAAGCCCGATGGTGAATACGACGGTTCCGGCGATCAGGGGCGGGAAGAAGCGGCGGATCTTTTTTATAAAAATACCTACCAAAATTGCTACACAGCCGCCGACGATCTGTGCCCCTAATATTGTCGGAATATCAAAATCGGAAGCAATGGACTGCATGCTTGGCAGATATGCAAAGCTGACGCCCATAATTACCGGAAGTCCTGAACCTATGGCGAGCCATTTTGTCCGAAAGATCGGAAATAGCTGGAGCAGTGTGGACAATGCTGACACGATCAAAGCTGCCTGGATGAGGATGACGGATTCTTTTTCACTTAATCCGCCTACCCCGGCAACGAGGATAGCAGGTGTGACACATCCCACGATCATAGCTACGACGTGCTGCAGGGCAAGTGGAAACGCCTGCTTGAAGCTTGGCACGCCGTTTAACTCAAATATAGTTGAGTGGGTCACTTCATTTTTCACGCGTTTATCCCCCTTTAAGCCTGACTGATTCTGGTACCTGTTGTCCCCTTGATTCCGTCTTTTGCTTTTTCAAGTAATGTGATCAGAGCCTGACGGCCCGGTGCTGATTCTGCAAATTCCACAGCAGCCTGAACCTTAGGCAGCATAGAACCAGGTGCAAAATGTCCCTCCGACATATACTGTTTTGCCTCATCTACAGAGATCTGATCCAGCCATTTTTCATCTGGCTTTCCAAAATTGATCGCAACCTTTTCCACTGCGGTCAGAATGATCAGGAAATCAGCATCTAATTCACGGGCAAGCAGACTGCTTGCAAAGTCTTTATCAATGACTGCGCTGGCACCTTTTAAGTGGTTGCCCTGGCGTGTAACAGGGATACCGCCGCCTCCGCAGGCGATGACAAGATCACCGGATTCTACCATAGTACGGATCGTTCCGATCTCAACGATCTCCTGTGGTCTCGGGGATGCTACGACACGGCGGTAACCGCGTCCGGCGTCTTCTTTCATCAGATAGTCATACTTCTTTGCCATCTCATCTGCCTGCTCTTTTGTCATGAAACGTCCGATCGGCTTGGATGGATTCTGGAATGCGGGATCATTTTCATCCACGCGTACCTGTGTGATCATAGTTGCAACCGGAATATCTGTAATACCACGGTTCAGAAGCTCCTCGCGCAGGGCATTCTGTAAATCATATCCTATGTACGCCTGGCTCATAGCAACACAGACGGACAGCGGTGTGTTCGGCTGCTGTGGGTCTTCATGTGTCAGGGCAAGCATTGCATTATTCACCATTCCGACCTGCGGGCCGTTGCCGTGTGCGACCACGACTTCACAGCCCTCCTCGATCAGGTCTACGATGGCGCGTGCGGTAATCTTTACTGCTGTCATCTGCTCCGGGAGGGTATTGCCTAAGGCGTTCCCCCCGAGAGCGATGACGATCCGTTTCTTTTTCGCCATTTTTCATTTCCTCCGATACATTTCGCGCCGGATTATTCTCCTACATACGCGATTGTTTCTACTTCACATAAAACTCCCTTTGGCAGATCTTTCACTGCAACGCAGGAGCGTGCCGGTTTTCCAACAAAATATTTTGCATAGATCTCGTTGAATGCCCCGAAGTCGCCCATGTCTGCGAGGAAGCAGGTTGTCTTAACTACATCCTTAAATTCTGCACCCTGGCTTTCCAGAAGTGCTGCCACATTCTTCATGACCTGCTCGGTCTGCTCTTCAATTGTAGTACCTACAACTGCGCCTGTTTCCGGTGAGAGCGGAATCTGTCCTGAGAAAAATGCGATCCCGTTTACCACGATCCCCTGTGAATATGGTCCGATTGCTGCTGGTGCGTTTTTTGTATCAACATACTTTAACATGTTAGATACCTCCTTTTATTTTTTTCTCCTTAATGATATCATAAATAGCATTAGTCGAATACTCTTGAAGTTCCTTTTTCTTCCAGTTTCTTCAATACTTCTGCCGGATCTGCAAATTTAGCAAGGAAGATCATAGCAGCGATGATGTATGGCTTAAAGCTTGCTTCTTTGTAAAGAGGAGTTCTGTAGCGGTCGAATACGCTTGCGTCAACTTCTCCTGTCTCACAGCTTACGCCTGTGATATCAGCTGGCAGGCAGTGCATGTAAAGAGCCTTGCCGTCTTTTGTTGTAGCCATGAGTTCTTCTGTACAAGCCCAGTCTTTGTGCTCTGCGTTCTGTGCAAGAAGCTCCTGCTCCAGCTTGTTAATTCCTTCAAAGTCACCGTTTCCGTAGAGTTCTGTACGTTTTTCCATAGCAGCGAACGGAGCCCAGCTCTTTGGATAAACGATATCAGCGTCTTTGAAAGCTTCTGCCATATCGTTTGTCTTTGTAAATGTACCGCCTGATTTCTTAGCGTTCTCAGCAGCTACAGCTTCTACTTCCGGGAATACTTCATATCCTTCCGGATGAGCCAGAACAACGTCCATACCAAAACGTGTCATCAGTCCGATGATTCCCTGTGGAACAGAGAGTGGTTTTCCGTAAGAAGGTGAGTAAGCCCATGTCATAGCCAGTTTTTTACCCTTTAAGTTCTCAACACCGCCGAACTCATGGATGATGTGGAGCATATCAGCCATAGCCTGTGTTGGGTGGTCGATATCGCACTGCAGGTTTACAAGAGTAGGCTTCTGCTCTAAGATGCCGTCTTTATTTCCCTGAGTCACAGCGTCAACGACCTCGTGCATGTAAGCATTTCCTTTACCAATGTACATATCATCACGGATACCGATTACATCAGCCATGAAGGAGATCATGTTAGCAGTCTCACGTACAGTCTCACCATGAGCTACCTGAGATTTGCCTTCGTCCAGATCCTGAACTTCCAGTCCCAGCAGGTTGCAGGCAGAAGCGAAGGAGAAACGTGTACGGGTAGAATTGTCACGGAATAAAGAGATTCCAAGACCGCTCTCGAATACCTTTGTGGAGATATTGTTCTCTCTCATGAAACGCAGAGCATCAGCCAGAGTAAAGACAGCTTCCAGTTCATCATCTGTCTTTTCCCATGTCAGGAAAAAGTCACCGTTGTACATTTCCTTGAAGTTTAAAGAGTTCAGCTTATCGATATAATCCTGTAAAGTTTTCATAATTAAAATCCTCCTAAATTTTGAATAAATTCTGAACGCAGCATGAGCGAAGCGACCTGCGTTCATGAGCAAGTAGCAAAGCGGATTGCGAATGTCCGCTTTCTTGGTGTGCAAAGGGGTCAGACCCCTCTGCAAAGAGGTGTGCTCCCCTTTGCAGTCTATGTCATGTAATCGTTTATCTATTATTTGCAGTAAAGTGTCGGCAGTGCAGCGTAAACAGCAGCGCATACAACGAGATCCTGTTTCCATGTCTTTTCATTCGGTGCATGTGCCTGTGCCTCAGCGCCAGGTCCGAAACCGATACATGGGATCCCGTTTCTTCCCATGATGGATACGCCGTTTGTGGAGAAGGTCCATTTGTCAGTAAGCGGACGGGCTTTTCTCATTTCTTCTGTCTCAGCGGTTCCGATTCTTGTCTCGCCGTAGAGATTTGTGTAAGCTTCTTCCAGAGCCTTTGTTACCTTGTGGTCTTCCGGGATAACCCATGTCGGGAAGTAGCACTCGATCGGGTACACACATCCTGTATAAGACGGACGCTCATAGTTGTACATGGATACTGTAACATCGTCACCGTATTTCTGTACGCTTGGAAGTGCACGGATCTCATCCAGGCAGCTTTCCCATGTCTCACCTGCTGTCATACGGCGGTCCAGTGAAACGGAGCAGGAGTCGGCAACTGCACAGCGGCTTGGTGATGTAAAGAAGATCTCGGATGTTGTAACAGTACCTCTGCCAAGGAAACGAGCTTCTTTCCATTCCGGATTGTATTTCTCGTCTAACATCTTCACAAGACCCTTGATCTCGGTAGCATCCTCAGCGTCATTTTCGTTCAATGCACGAACATCCTGGAGGATATCAGCCATCTTGTAGATTGCATTGTCACCGCGCTCCGGTGCAGAACCATGGCAGGAAACACCTTTGACATCCACGCGGATCTCCATACGTCCGCGCTGTCCGCGGTAGATACCGCCGTCTGTCGGCTCTGTAGAAACAACGAATTCAGGACGAACCTTATCTTCATTAATGATGTACTGCCAGCAGAGTCCGTCACAATCCTCTTCCTGAACGGTTCCTGTAACCAGTACGGTATACTTGTCACTTAAGAGACCAAGATCTTTCATGATTCTTGCGCCGTATACTGCAGAAACAATACCGCCACACTGGTCAGAAACGCCGCGCCCGCCAATTTCTTCGTCATTCTCGTATCCTTCATATGGATCGAAGGTCCAGTTGTCGATGTTACCGATACCTACTGTATCGATGTGAGCGTCGAATCCGATGATCTTTTCGCCTGTTCCCATGTAACCAAGTACGTTGCCCTGTGGGTCGATGACTACCTTGTCAAATTCGAGCTTTCTCATCTCTTCTGCGATACGTTCGATGTGGGCTTTTTCATCGCAGCTCTCGCCCGGGTTTTTTACGATCTCTCGTAAAAATTTTGTCATGTCAGCCTGATAGTTTTGTGCAGCCTCTTTGATTTTGTTGAAATCCATTCTCTTTCTCTCCTTTATCTTTTTTATATGAAATTGGTTAGGTTTAGTTAGGTTGAGTTGTGCAAAAATAAATGTTTCTAATAGTGCAGTATTGAATCTAAAGAATTAAAATAGTTTCTTTGTAAACTTATAAAATGTGGTGGAATACTCCTGCAGGTACTGGCTTTTTATTTCTCGTTTCCGCCCCATACGATGGACTCATATCTCTCAGGATCAGTGTCACCTTCTGTTGAGAAGAGAAGAACCTTGGAGTTTTCATCCAGTCCGAGATGCTCTCTCAGCTCTTTATATTCGTCCATGCACATGATACATGCCAGTGTTCCAAATGGTGCTGCACCGGATTCACCTGATGTGACTGGAGAGTCACCCTTGATCGGTGCGGCCAGCATACGCATTCCCCTTGCAGCAGCCCAGTCCGGAGTTGCGATGAATGTGTCTACGTGGTTTTTCAGGATATCCCAGGAAATCGTATTTGGTTCCCCGCATGCAAGCCCTGCCATGATCGTTACCATATCTCCATCTACGATCTGGAGACTTCCATCGCCTAATGCAGCGCCTTTATAGAGGCAGGCAGCGGCTTCGGCTTCTACCACGATCACTTTTGGAGGATTCTCAGGATAGCGGTTTGCAAAATATCCCTGAACAGCTCCTGCGAGAGATCCCACACCAGCCTGGATGAATACGTGTGTCGGTCTGTCACATCCGTAATCCCCTAACTGTTCATTCGCTTCCATAGCCATCGTACCATATCCCTGCATGATCCATGCCGGAATCTCTTCGTATCCCTCCCATGCAGTATCCTGTACCATGATGCCGTTCTCGGTCTTGTTTGCAAGATCGTTAGCCATGCGTACGCAATCGTCATAGTTATATTCTTCGATGGTAGCCTGTGCACCCTCAGCAAGAATATTATTGAGACGGGTCTGTGTCGTTCCCTTCGGCATCAGTACGACAGATTTCTGTCCGAGCTTGTTGGCTGCCCATGCAACGCCTCGTCCATGATTTCCATCTGTTGCTGTGAAGAAGGTTGCCTGGCCGAATTCATCCCGAAGTTCTTGAGAAGTCAATACCTGGTAAGGAAGTTCGGAGACGTCCTTTCCAACCTGCTGTGCTATGTAACGCGCCATTGCGAAGGAACCGCCGAGTACTTTGAAGGCGTTCAGGCCGAAGCGGTAAGATTCATCTTTGATATATACCTCTCCAAGTCCCAGCCTTTCTGCCATCTTGTCAAGCTTGACGAGCGGTGTGACACTATATTGAGGAAAACTTTCATGGAAGGCTCTTGCCTTCTTTACCTCGTCGAGTGCCATGACCGTAAGCTGTGCGTCGTCTGTCTTAGGCATGTGGTTCACTGCCCATTTGATTGTTTCCATGTGTGAAAAACCTCCTTCATAATAATGTAATGAATTGTTGTATGGCTATTTGCCCGCATCCATGTAACTATAGAGTGTGAATTTTGAAATTCCCAAAAGGGAGGCAATTTTGTCACCGGATTTGGTGATCAGGAAAGCACCTGCGTTGTTCAGGTACTGTACAACTGCTACCTTGTCATCCTTACTCATCAGTGCAACCGGCTTGCCGACCAGTGCGAGTGCCTGTTCGATCAAGACATCGAGAAGCTCATTCACATTGTGGGTGATCTTCTGCGGCTGATCCTTCTCATCATCTGAATCAGTTTCTTTTTCAACGCTGATCAGTGACTGGATCGCAGTATCGATGGTGAGCAGTGCAGTGATGTCGTAGTTCAGGGAAAATATGTAAGCGATACGGTTATTCTCATCCCTGATATACATGGTGCTTGACTTCAGGATCCGTCCGTCATCTGTCTTAGTAAGATAGGAATGCCGGTCCTGGATCTCTGACGGGTCCCGGCTTAAAGTCTCCAGTACCACGCTGGAAGGGCCGTCACCTAGTTTTCTGTTGGAAATGTGTCCATTCTCAATGTAAACGATGGAACTTTCCAGTTCTTTTTTCCGCAGATCGTGAATAACGATCTCACAGGAGCTTCCGAACTGTACGGCAAGGCCGTGTGCGATCTGTTTTAATAGATCTAATCTTTGGCTCAATGTCACCATTCCTTTCGTGTATGGATTTGCCGGGGAGTTGTTTTTCCCTCGCCTTTAAACCCATCATAGCATAAAAAAAATATAAATCAATACTTTTTCTAAAAAATTTTTAGGTTGCCTAAAAGTTTTTTAGGATTTGTATTGCAATTATATCATTTTAATGTTATTCTATAGACAACAAAAACGGTCTAAAAATATCTGTTCGAAAAAGAAAAGACTGTTTTTACAAAAGGATATACAAAATATAGTGCGACGTGCAAGGAAAGCAACACCCTTGTAGAATTTGTATACTAAAAGATTTCAAAAAGAAAAGGAGACAAAAGTATGCTGATTTTAGGTAATGGAAGGGTAATCACAAGAGATGATGCAAATCCGTATCTGGCGCAGGGCGCTGTGGCGATTGAAGGAACCACGATCAAAAAGGTGGGGACCTTAAAGGAGGTCAGGGCAGCTTATCCGGATGCAGAATTTATCGATGCAAAGGGAAAGGTGATCATGCCTGCATTTATCAATGCACATGAACATATTTACAGTGCCTTTGCAAGAGGGCTTTCTGTGAAAGGATATGATCCAAAGGGATTTTTAGATATCCTGGACGGAATGTGGTGGACCATTGACCGGAATCTGACCCTTCATGATACTTACTTAAGTGCTATGGCCACGTATATTGACTGCATTAAGAATGGTGTTACGACGATCTTTGATCACCATGCAAGCTTTGGTTCCATCCGGGATTCTTTGTTTCATATTGAAAAGGCGGCAAAGGAAACTGGAGTACGTTCCTGCCTGTGCTATGAGATTTCTGACAGGGACGGCAAAGAGAAGGCCAGAGATTCCGTGATGGAGAATGCGGAATTTATCAGACATGCATTAAAGGATGACACGGGGATGATCGCCGGAATGATGGGAATGCATGCACAGTTTACGATCTCTGATGAGACGATGGAGCTGGCGGCTTCAAATAAGCCGGACGGCGTCGGATATCATATTCACGTGGCAGAAGGGATCGAGGATCTTCATCACTGCCTAAAGCACTATGGAAAACGTATCGTGGACCGTCTGATGGACTGGAATATCTTAGGAGAGAAAACGCTCCTGGGACACTGTATTTACATCAATGGACACGAGATGGACTTAATTAAGGAAACGAATACCATGGTCGTACATAATCCGGAATCCAACATGGGCAATGCATGCGGATGCCCTCCGACCATGGAGCTGGTACATAGAGGCATTCTGACCGGACTTGGAACAGACGGATATACACATGACATGACAGAATCCTTCAAGGTGGCTAATGTGCTGCACAAGCATCACCTCTGCGATGCCAATGCCGCATGGGTGGAAGTACCGCAGATGCTTTTTGACGGCAACGCAAAGATCGCAAACCGCTACTTTAAGCAGGAGCTCGGTGTTTTAAAAGAAGGCGCAGCCGGAGATGTTATCATCGTAGATTACGATCCGCTGACTCCGCTTGGCGCAGATAACTGCAATGGGCATATCCTGTTTGGAATGAACGGAAGCAAGGTTGTGACAACGGTAGCAAACGGGAAGGTTCTGATGAAAGACAGAGAATTACAGCACATCGATGAGGAAAAGGTTATGGCAGAGTGCAGAGAAACATCAGAAGCTCTTTGGAAACGAATTAATGACTAATTGCAAAAGGGTCAGACCCTTTTGCTCACCATTTTCAGACTATTCAGATTATATCATAGGAGGTTTATACAGATGAGCGATATTATGACCCCGATGTCTTTCGGGCATTTATTGGATTGGATAATGACAGAGCGTGAGAAACACGGTACGGTATTCGGAGAGCATACACCATATAAGGCGGATGCAAAGTATTTAAGGACGATCTTCGGGCGCCCCTTAGAGACTCCGGTGGGACCGGCGGCAGGGCCGCATACACAGCTCGCACAGAATATAGTGGCAGCGTATTATACAGGCAGCCGTTTCTTCGAGCTTAAGACCGTACAGGTGATGGACGGTGCCGAGCTTTCAGCATGTGTGAATAAGCCGTGTATCAAGGCGGATGATGAGTGTTATAACTGCGAGTGGTCCACAGAGTTATATGTACCGCAGGCAATGGAGGAGTATATCAAGGCATGGTTCCTGTTAAAAGTCATGGCAAAGGAATATGAACTTGGCGATATGAACGGATTCCAGTTCAATATCAGCGTAGGCTATGATCTGGAAGGGATCAAGTCTGAGAAGATTGACAATTTCCTGAATACGATGAAGGAAGCAAAGGATTCGGAGATCTTCCAGTCCTGTAAACAGTATCTTCTGGAACATGCAGACCAGTTTAAGAACCTTACAAAGGAAGAGATCGAGAGTATTCCTTCCGATATCTGTAACTCTGTGACGATCTCTACTCTGCACGGCTGCCCGCCGCAGGAGATTGAGAAGATCGCGATGTATCTGATCACGGAAAAAGGTTTCCATACCTTTATTAAATGTAATCCTACCTTATTAGGATATGAATATGCAAGAAAGACCATGGATGACATGGGATATGATTATGTGGCATTTGGAGATTTCCATTTCAAAGATGACTTGCAGTATGAGGATGCTGTTCCAATGCTGACACGTCTGATGAAGGTATGTGAAGACCGCGGCCTGGAATTCGGTGTCAAGATCACGAATACCTTCCCTGTAGATGTAAAGCAGAACGAGCTTCCAAGTGAAGAGATGTACATGTCAGGAAAATCCCTGTACCCACTGTCCATCTCATTGGCAGCAAAGCTGGCAGAGGAATTCGACGGAAAATTAAGGATCTCTTATTCAGGCGGAGCCGATTTCTACAATATTAGAGGCATTGTAGATGCAGGAATCTGGCCGGTAACCGTGGCAACGACCCTGTTAAAGCCAGGCGGATATCAGAGAATGTCACAGATGGCAGAGATACTGGAGAAGGAAAATGATGAGTTTACAGGAGTGCGCGCCAGTGCAGTCAGAAATCTTGCAGAAGAGGCAAAGGTCAGTGTCCACCATGTGAAATCAGTCAAACCGCTTCCGTCCCGCAAGATGAAACGCGAAGTTCCGCTTTTGGACTGTTTTGTAGCACCATGTAAGGAGGGCTGCCCGATTCATCAGGATATCACCACCTATCTGCAGCTTGTGGGTGCGGGAGAATATGAAGAGGCGATGAAGGTTATCACAGAGAAGAATCCGCTGCCATTTATCACTGGCACGATCTGTGCACATAACTGTATGAGCAAATGTACCCGTAACTTCTACGAGGAACCAGTACATATCCGTGCCATGAAGTTGGAAGCGGCACAGAACGGCTATGTATCCTGGTTAAAACAGGTAGTTCCGTCTGCTGTAACGGAAAAAGGAAAAGCAGCAGTGATCGGCGGCGGTCCGGCAGGAATGGCAGCAGCATATTTCCTGAGACGCGGCGGTATGGAAGTTACTTTATTTGAGCAGACGGATTCCTTAGGCGGTGTTGTACGCCATGTGATCCCGGAATTCAGGATTGCAAAAGATGCGATCGATAAAGATGCGGCCATCTTAGAAGCGGCAGGTGTGGAGATCCGGTTCAACGTGAAAGTGGAAAGTATCCAGGAACTGCGTGAGAAAGGATATACAGCAGTCGTACTTGCTGTTGGCGCATCCAAACCTGGCATCCTGAAACTGGAAGAGGGCGAAACGATGAATGCCCTGGATTTCCTCGCGAAGTTCAAAGCAGAGAATGGAAAGCTGGATCTCGGTAAAAATGTAGTAGTCATCGGCGGAGGAAATACTGCGATGGATACTGCCAGAGCCGCAAAGCGCACCAAAGGTGTTGAGAGAGTTTCACTTGTTTACAGAAGAACAAAACGTTTCATGCCGGCAGATGAAGAAGAACTGCTCATGGCAGTGGAGGACGGCGTAGAATTCAGGGAATTACTCGCTCCTGTGAAGCTGGTGGATGGTAAGCTGATCTGCAGGGTGATGAAGCTTGGTGAGTATGATGCATCCGGAAGACGCAGCGTTGTAGAAACAGATGAGATCTGTGAAGTTTTGGCTGACACCGTGATCGCAGCAGTCGGAGAGAAGGTTCCGACAGAATGGTATGAAGCAAACGGAATCCATGTCAATGAGCGCGGAAAAGCACTGGTTGATGAGGAGACCTGTGAGACAAATCTGGAAGCTGTCTACATCGCAGGGGACGCTCTGGGCGGCCCGGCAACTGTTGTGGAAGGCATCCGGGACGGCAGAAAGGCAGCAGAGGCGATCATCAAAAGAGCGCTTGCTAAGGATTTTGACAAACCGGCAGCAGAAGAGAAGGTATACGCAAGAAGAGGTGTCCTCAAAGAATTGGAGGAAGGTCTCAAAGAGACAGGCCGCTGCCTTGGATGCTCCAGCATCTGTGAGAACTGCGTGGAAGTCTGTCCGAACCGTGCGAATATTTCCATTCAGGTTCCGGGAATGGCAAAACACCAGATCATCCATGTAGATTACATGTGCAACGAATGCGGCAACTGCAAGAGCTTCTGCCCATACCAGAGCGCACCGTATCTGGATAAGTTTACATTGTTTGCATCTGAAAAAGATATGGAAGACAGCAAGAATCAGGGCTTTACTGTACTTGATCCAGAAAGCGTAAGCTGTAAAGTCAGATATTTAGGCGATATCTTTACCTGGACAAAAGGGGAAGAGACAAGGCTTCCGGAGGGCTTGCAGAAGCTGATCGAGGCCGTGATCCGGGATTATTCTTATCTGTTAGCGTAAAATCAGGAATGATCCTAATGTAAGAAAAAGGTATCAGGAGAATATACTGGCAGTATTGACAAATAGGATTGACAGAAAGAAGGAATGTTTATGAAACGTTTGTTTAAAGGCGGCACAGTCGTGAGCGGTGAGGGCTTAAAACAGCTTGACATCCTTGTGAAGGGCGAAAAGATCCTGGCAGTAGGGGAGGACCTGGAATTTAAGGATGCGCAGATCGAAGATGTACGGGGAAAATATCTTTTCCCCGGCTTCATCGATGCCCATACCCATATGGCATTGGAAGTCAGCAATACGATCACCGCGGATAAATTTGAAACAGGCACCAAGGCCGAGATCTCGGGCGGTACGACCTGCATCGTGGATTTTGCAACTCAGAATAAAGGAGAGACTCTGCACGAAGCACTGGACAACTGGCATAAAAAAGCGGACGGCCGTTCCTCCTGCGACTACGCATTTCATCTGGCGATCTCCGATTGGAACGACAGTATCAGTGAGGAGCTGGGGCGTGTTGTAGAGGAGGGCATTTCTTCTTTCAAATTGTATATGACCTATGACAATATGGTCGTAGATGACAAGACCATGTATGAAATCCTCACACGGCTGAAAGAACTGGGTGGGATCGCAGGTGTCCACTGTGAGAACAGGGGAATCATCGATGCCAGACTGGAGGAAGTGCTTAAGAAAAAAGGAAACAGAAAGGATGTTTCCGATTATCCGGGCACCCGTCCCGCAGCGGCTGAGGCTGAGGCGGTCAACCGTCTTCTCAAGATCGCTAAATGCGTGGATACGCCTGTGATCGTTGTACATTTAAGCTCAGAAGAAGGATACCGTGAGATCGAGCGTGCCAGAGAAGATGGGCAGACAGTATATGTAGAGACCTGTCCGCAGTATCTGGTCATGGATGAAAGTAAATATTCGCTGCCGGACGGGGAGGGCAGAAAGTATATGATCGCTCCACCCCTGCGCGGTAAAAATGATCAGAAAGTATTGTGGGAGGCATTGTCAGAGGGCAGGATCCAGACCATCTGTACAGACCACTGCAGCTTCAATCTGGAGCAGAAGAGCATGGGGGAAGATGATTTTTCCAAGACTCCGTGCGGAATGCCGGGAGGAGAAGAGCGTCCGGCCCTGATCTGGCAGTTCGGAGTGAACAAGGGAAGGCTTACACTGGAACAGATGTGCAAATATCTTTCCGAGAATCCGGCGAAGCTGTATAAACTCTATCCACAGAAGGGAACCCTTTCCCCGGGAAGCGATGCGGATATCGTTGTATGGGATCCCGATAACGAGTGGGTGCTTTCTAAAGAAACTCAGCAGTCTGACATTGATTACTGTCCGATGGAGGGCACACAGATCAGGGGACGGGCCGAGAAGGTGTTCCTGCGCGGCCGGCTGATCGCCGAAAACGGAGAGATCAAGGAAGAAAATGCAGGACAGTATATCCGGCATGGCGTTGTAAAAGAGGAAGAATAAGCGGTAACAGGATATGATAAAGAAGTATAAAGACGGAAAATTTGTGGAATATTCCTCATTACTGGAAGCTCTTGGCATTGAGGAAAAGAATCCCATTCTCTCTGTCGTGGGCGCAGGAGGCAAGACAACGACGATTGCGGCACTGGCCGGGGAATACCGGAAAAGACATGTTCCCGTGCTGGTGACAACAACGACTCATATGAAGATAGAAGAGGCCCCCTGGTTTGTATTGGAGCCATCTATGGAAAAGGTGAGAAAGGTGCTGGACCTTGAGGGGATGGCCTGGGTCGGAATCCCTGACAAAGACGGTAAGATGAAAGCACCGTCCGGTCAGTTTTTAGAACATCTGATCCAATGGGGCGTTCCGGTCCTGATCGAGGCAGACGGATCAAAGAGGCTTCCGCTGAAAGCTCCGGCAGCATACGAACCTGTCCTGTTAAAAGAGACTACCCATGTGCTTAGCCTCTATGGCTTAGATGCAGTGGGAAAGACTATAGAGGAAGTCTGTTTCCGCCCTACAGCGGCGGCCGGGCTTCTGGGAAAAAGTCTGACAGAGAAGGTAAGTCCCGGGGATATCTTAGATCTGGCACTTGATGCAAAGGGCGGAAAAAAGGGGATTCTTCCGACGATGAAATACATTCTGATCTTGAATAAAGCGGATACCAGAGAGCGGGAACATTTTGCGGCGAAGATCTGCGGCCGGGCAGCAATGCAGGGAATTTCCGACATCCTGGTGACAGCATACGAATAAGGAAGGCAGCAGAAGTTATGAAAATATTAATCAAAGGGGCGGGAGACCTGGCAACAGGGATCGCCTCTCGTCTATATCACAGCGGACATCAGCTCCTGATGACAGAGATCGCAGTCCCCTTAACCGTGCGCCGGATGGTGTCACTGTCCAGGGCTGTATATGAGAAGGAAGCGGCTGTAGAAGATATGAAGGGAATCCTTGTCTTCTCCATGGAGGAGGCAGAGAAAGTACTCGGGGCCGGAGATATCCCGGTCATTATAGACGAGCGGGCAGAGATCGCCGGGGAATTCCATCCCGACGTCATCATAGACGCGATCCTGGCAAAGAAGAATCTGGGAACAAAGATTACGGATGCCCCCTTTGTGATTGGTGTCGGCCCCGGCTTTACGGCAGGGGAGGACTGCCACTGTGTTGTGGAGACAAAAAGAGGGCACACTTTGGGAACTGCGATCTATGAAGGAAGTGCGATCCCGAACACAGGAGTTCCGGGCAACGTGGGCGGCTATACGATAGAGCGGCTGATCCGTGCCGCTGCGCCGGGAGAGATGGTCCCGCTTGCAGCTATCGGAGATGTGGTAAAAAAAGGCCAGGCGGTCGCAGTGACAGGCGGAAAAGAAGTTTATGCACAGATGGACGGAATCGTCAGAGGAATGCTCCAGTCCGGGGTGATGGTATCTGAAAACTTAAAGATCGGTGATATTGATGCGCGCTGTGAGATCGACCACTGCTTTACGATTTCTGATAAGGCGAGGTCAGTCGGAGGCGGTGTATTGGAGGCAGTGACCCGCTTTGAGCATATGCGCGGGCACTATGCAATGGTCATATTGGCAGCGGGGAGAAGTGTACGGTTTGGAGACAATAAGCTTTTGGCAGCCATCTCGGGAAAGCCCCTGTATCAGCATACACTCAGCAGGATGCAGGCGTTTGGAGATTACCCACGGTATCTGGTGACCGGATATGACAGGATCGCAGAGGATGCCAGGAAACAGGGAATCCAGGTGGTGATGAATCGTGAGCCGGAGAAGGGGATATCCCATTCGATCCAGCTGGGATTAGAAGCATGTCTTAAGGAACATCCGGATATCCGCGGTATCCTGTTTTCGGTCTGTGACCAGCCGAATCTAAAGGCATCTACGATCCAGAGGATCTTAAATACGGCATCTGCACATAAAGGGCAGGTCATCTGTGCAGGGGATCCGCTAAGACCAGGCAACCCGGTACTGTGGGACCGGGAATTTTTTGAAGAACTTTTCAGTCTGTCAGGGGACCATGGCGGCAGGAAGATCATGTCCCGGCTGCCGGATCAGGTCCGGTATGTTAAGGCACAGTCTGAAGAACTAAAAGATATCGATCTAAAGAACGATATTTTTGAATAAGGTATTCCGGGAGACGGGAGATCTGCCCGGAGAAAGGAAGGATATATCATGTTTACTGTTCATGTAAATGGGAAGGATTATCAGGTCGAAAAGGATAAAAAGCTGATGCGCTTTCTGAGGGACGACCTTCATCTGACATCTGTCAAGGACGGATGCAGCCAGGGGGCGTGCGGCACCTGTACGATCCTGGTAGACGGCAAGACAACACGCGCCTGTATCCCTATGATTTCTAAGATGGAAGGTAAAAAAATCGTTACGGTTGAGGGCTTAAGCGAACGTGAGAAGGCAGTTTACGCCTGCGCATTCGGCAGGGCCGGAGCAGTACAGTGCGGCTTCTGCATTCCGGGCATGGTCATGTGTGCCAAGGGGCTGATCGATGTGAATCCGGATCCGACCCGTTTGGAGGTGATCGCTGCGATCCGCAATAATATCTGCCGCTGTACCGGTTACAAGAAGATCATTGATGGGATCCTGCTCAGCGCAAAGATGTTCCGGGAAAATATTCCTGCCGCGGACAATGACGGTGTGGTTCTTGTCGGCGATGCCATCCAGAGAATCGACGCAGCGGAAAAGGTTCTGGGAACCGGGGAATATCCAGACGATATCTATCTTGACGGTATGATATACGGAAGTGCGGTGCGCTCCGAATATCCGAGAGCAAGGGTACTGGCGATACATAAAGAGGAGGCAGAAGCCCTGGAAGGCGTTGTCGGGGTCTTCACAGCAGAGGATGTTCCGGGAAATGTCAAGGTCGGCCACCTCAAGAAGGACTGGGATACCATGATTCCGGTAGGAAAAGTCACCCATTATCTGGGAGACGCCATCTGTCTGGTTGCGGCAGAGGATCCTGATACTCTGGAGCGCGCAAAGAGTCTTATCAAGGTAGACTATGAAGTGCTGGAACCGGTATTGAATCCGTTTGAAGCATTGAAAGAAGATGCACCAAAGGTCCATGAGTCAGGAAATCTCCTTGCCCATGAACATCTGGTAAGGGGAAATGCAGATGAAGTGATCGCAAATTCCAAGTATAAAGTGACAAGACATTATGAAACACCATGGACAGAGCACGCTTTCCTGGAGCCGGAATGTGCCGTTGCGATGCCGTTTGACGACGGTGTATTCATCTATTCCACTGACCAGGGTACCTATGATACCCAGCACGAGTGCTGTATCATGCTTGGCCTCCCGCCGGAGAAGGTGATCGTGGAAAACAAGCTGGTCGGCGGCGGTTTCGGCGGAAAAGAGGATGTCAGTGTACAGCATCATGCGGCGCTGATCGCCTATTTGACCAAGAGGATCGTAAAAGTAAAATTATCCAGACAGGAAAGTATCGTTGTGCATCCGAAGCGTCATCCGATGTGGATGGATATCACCACAGCTTGTGATGAGAACGGATATCTGACTGCCATGAAGGCTGTTGTTGTGTCCGACACAGGTGCTTATGCATCTCTGGGCGGCCCGGTGCTGCAAAGAGCATGTACCCATGCAGCAGGGCCTTACAACTTCCAGGTAGTCGATATTGACGGGAAAGCAGTCTATACGAACAACCCGCCGGCCGGAGCATTCCGTGGATTCGGTGTGACCCAGACGTGTTTTGGATCAGAGCGTAACTTAGACCTCCTGGCAGAGATGGTGGGCATCTCTCCGTGGGAGATCCGTTACCGCAATGCTATCCGTCCGGGACAGGTGCTTCCAAACGGACAGATCGCAGACGGCTCCACCGCTGTGGCAGAAACGCTGGAAGCAGTCAGGGAAATCTATGAGAGCGAGCCGTATGCGGGGCTGGCATGTGCTATGAAGAACGCCGGAGTAGGCGTGGGACTCCCGGACTGGGGACGCTGCCGCCTGCTCATCAGAGACGGAAAAGTAGAGATCCATGCCGGAGCATCCTGTATCGGACAGGGGCTTGGCACCGTGTTGATCCAGGTGGTATCACAGACGCTGGATCTGCCGATCGACAAGATCCTATACTGCCGTCCAAATACCGCAGATTCACCGGATTCAGGAACGACCTCCGGTTCCCGTCAGACCTTGATCACCGGAGAAGCAGCGAAGCGTGCCTCCGAAAAGCTGGCAGAGGATCTAAAAGGTCATACCCTGGAAGAACTGGAAGGTAGAGATTATCTGGGAGAGTATCTGGCAAAGACCGATAAGATGGGAAGTGACGTACCTAATCCGGTTTCCCACGTGGCATACGGATTTGCAACGCAGATGTGCGTCCTGAATGAGGATGGTACGATCAAGAAAATGATCGCGGTCCATGATGTTGGAAAGGCGGTCAATCCGGTCAGCGTCGAGGGACAGATCGAAGGCGGTGTTGTCATGGGAATGGGATATGCCCTGACAGAGCAGTATGAGCTCAAGGATGGATATCCGGTATCCAGATTCGGGACACTGGGGCTGTTCAAGGCAGATAAAGTGCCTGAGCTTAATTCCATCATTGTTGAGAAGCCGGGAGTGGATGTGGGATACGGAGCGATCGGAATCGGAGAGATCACCTCTATTCCAACCGCACCTGCTATTGCCGGAGCATATTACAAATGGAATAAAGAGTTCCAGACAAAGCTTCCGCTTACAGGAACTCCTTATGAGAAGAAGAAAAAATAGAATAAAATAAAAAAAGACCATACAAAGAATGCAGGACAGCCATCTTTGTATGGTCTTTTTATGTAAAACGGCAGTGCGGCGGGAATGAAGCCATCTTATTTTTCTTTAGGCTTCGTAAATATATTCTTCTCCCGGGGCGAAGATATGGAACTGCTGTGACCTGTTCAGCCGGAACAGGCAGTCCACAAAGTAAGCGGGGTTGACCTCATTGATCTCATAGAGGTCGAAATGCATAGGCACCAGCAATTTGATGCCGGTATTCTTAGCCAGCAGCACGGCCTCCCGGCTGTCCATATTTCCGATGATATCATCACGCAGGCGGTAATGATCCCGCCCGTTGACCGGCAGGAAGCCAATGTCTACCTTGTCGAGACGGCCGGGCAGTCCGTCATAGACACAGCAGTCTCCTGCATGGAATACGGTGATATCTCCCAGTTTAAGCTTATATCCTAATTCCTCATAATGTCCTTTTCTGTCAAAATGCAGCTCTTCATGGGCAGCAGGAACAGTAGTGACCTGAATCTGGCCCAGTGAAAGTGTCTGATCCCCATCCATGCAGATGATCCGCTCCTTTGCGATACCGTAGGACATCAGAGGGGCCTCCAAAGCATAGGGAACAATAAATTTAATATTTTGATTCACCTGATTCAGTACAGAAAGTGTGTCAGGGTCCGCATGGTCAAAATGGGCGTGTGTACAGAATACATAGTCAATAAAATCCAGCTCAGAGGCAGTGATCGGCGCAGGATATTTCCGCCTCCAGATCACGGTGTCTGTGCAGCAGTTTCGATCCACATAATCTGTGAGGTAGGGATCGATCAATAGATAAGTTTCCTGATATTTGAATAAAAAGCCTTCCTGTCCAAGATAGAAGACAGCGGCCTGATGATAAGGAAATAGCGGGAGGGCAAATTTATGATTACCAATAACTGTAACCATACCCCAGAGACAACGATTAATTCAACGGTGTATTTAGTCCTTGCTATTTTGTCTACGCTCTGCTGTTCTGTTTTACTGGGAATTCCAGCTATTATATTTGCAAGCAAGATTAGTGTAGCTCAGCAGGCGGGTATGATGGATGAAGCCCGGGAGTATGCGAAGAAGGCAAAGATTTTTCTGATCATTGGGGGAGGAGTGGGGCTTATATACTATATTATACGTTTTCTGCTTCTCTAACAAAGGCAGGAAAGCCTCACATCAAGAGATCTTCCCTGCCTTTTTTCATTAGATACATTTCCAGCATCAATTCTATTTCCCCGTCCCCCGAGTCATTCCTGACACCAGATATTTCCTGAGTATCAATGCTGTGGCAGCAGGCGGTATGATCGCGATCAGCCCTCCCGCCGCAGTGATCCCGTACTGAATGGAATCCTTTACCATAAACTCACTTGTCACAATGGACACTGGCTTTGTCTGAAAGGAGGAGGCCAGGATCAGTGGGATCTGAAATTGGTTCCATGCACTTAGGAACATGATCAGCGCGCTGGAGATCACGACCGGATAAGCGATCGGCATCAGGATCTCAAAAAAGGTTCGGATCCGTCCGCAGCCGTCCACCCGGGCAGCTTCCTCAATTTCTACAGGAATCGTAGAAAAATAATTGATCATCAGCCATATACTCATAGGCAGGAAAGAGCTTGCATATACCAGACTGAGCCAGAACATGTTATCCAAAAGCTGATAGGATACAAAGATCCGGTACAGCGGGATCACGGTGGCAAATACGGGAATGACCATGGTGATCAGGATCGCATTTTTAATCAGTTTTTTCCCTTTGAACTTAAGCCTTGCAAGAGAATATGCAGATATCATGGCAACCGGAAGCCCGATCAGCAGCGTGATCCCCACGGCCTTTAAGGAATTTTGCATTCCCTGGAAGAGGATCGTATTTTGTCTGGAGGAAGCCGTGAAAAGAGTGGTATAATTCTCCCAGTTCAACTTGCTTGGCAGCATCCTCATGGTATTCTTGAACATCTCAAATTCCGGCGTAACGGATACTAGGAATGCCCATATAAACGGACCTGCCGTAAAAATAAGGAAGATCACCACGACGATGAAATAGAGTAGTTTTCCACTTTTCGTCTTCATTAGTATTCCACCTCCCTGGTCAGATTCCTCAAATAGAAAAAGCCTAATACTGCTGAGATCAGCATGATGATATAGGTCAGCGCACTCCCCTTTCCAAAATCAAGGAAGGAGAAGGTGGTGAGGTAGCTCTCGATCAGCAGATTTTTTCCAAGGTCACTGTATCCTGCCAGAGCAACGATCTCGTCAAAGATATTGATGGCAGTGATAGAGGCGGATGTAATTCCGATTCCCACAAAAGGCATCATCAGGGGTCCCGTGATATACCGAAAAGAGCTCCATCTTCCGGCTCCGTCGATCCTTGCTGCCTCATAGAATTCATGGGGAATTGCACGAAGCCCTGCCAGGCATACGATTGCAGTGAAAGGGATACTCCGCCAGGCAACTACGACAGCTACAACGAAAAGCAGGAGGAACCGGCGTGACATCCACTCAATTGGCTGGTCAATAAAGCCCAGACTGATCAGCAGCTTATTCATGAATCCATATCCGGGATAAAAAATAAAGCGCCAGATGATTCCGTTTACGACCGGGGGCAGTGCCCAGGGCAGGATGGCTGCAGCCATTAAAAGCCCGGAAATCTTCGTATCTACATTTAGCATCAGAGCTACGCAGATGCCGAAAACAGTCGTTAAAAGGACAACAACGGCCAGCAGAAACAAGGTATTCTGCAGACTGTACCAGAAGGAATCTGAACTCAGGACTGCACGGTAGTTGTCAAAGCCCACAAAACCGGTATCCTGCGGTGCCGTCAGCTTCATTTTCTGCATACTGTATGAAAATGTCTTAATGATCGGGTAGTACACCAGTACTGCCATGATGATAATAATTGGCAAAAGGAGCGCAATGCCCAGCGCCCCTTTGTGTTTTTTCTTCATAGTCTGTGATTCTCCGCTTCTTTCGTGCTTTGAAGTTCCATGAGTTTTTATTTGCCTGCTAACTCATTGACCTTCTTATTCATGGCATCGAATGCTTCCTTGGCAGAAGCCTCTCCAAGTACCATTTTGTTGACATTATTATAGATCGCGTTGCTCATCTCAGAGTAATAATCCGGGATACCGTTCGGGAACGGAGACTGGATCAGCTTTGCCTCATCAAGCATTGCACCGGCATTCTGGATCGTACCGTCGTCGATCAGATCACCGAGTACAGAATTTCTTGTAGGAATGGAGCTGTTTGCCTGGTAAAGCTCTTTCTGTGTCTCTGCTGAAGTATACCACTTTACAAACTCTTTTGCAGCATCTTTATTTTCTGAGAACTTGGTTACACCGACTGCTTCCGGCAGCGGCATGGTCCTATCAGATGCTGCATCCCTGCCCGGCAGCAGGATCGCTTCGATCTGTCCGACAACACTGCATTCTTCTTCGTTGCTGCTGATCCCGACAAACTTGGTCGGTCCAACCATGAAGCTTGCCTCACCTGCTGTCAGCTTGCGGTAAGCGTCCATTCCGGATGCGGTCTTAAGTGCCGGGTCCGTGAATCCCTCGTCAACCAGTTTCTTTTCAAATGTAAGGGCATCCAGGACGGCATCCTGGTTGAGTGTTCCGTCATCATTGAAGACCTGTCCGCTTCTGGAGTAAGCCATCCACATCATAGAGGTAGTAGCAGATTCGTCTGCGTTCATCGGCATGGTGTAAGGATACTCTGCGATCCCGGCCTCCTTGATCTTCTTTAAAGCATCATAGACTTCATCCCATGTCTTGGGTGCCGTCTCGATCCCGGCCTGTTTGAAATGCTCCTTGTTATAATATGCGATACGATAGTCATTGGCATATGGGACAGCCAGGACTTTTCCGTCGATGGAAAATGTCTCCAGTGTCGGCATATCTGCCTTATCCTCGTCGCTCATCTCGATCTCTTCCAGCCATCCGGCGCTGTTCATCTCTCCGACCCAGGACCAGTCTACTTCGATGACATCTGCAGCAGCAGCCCCGCCGGAAGCAGCGATGGCTACCTTGTCACGGATATCATCCCAGCTAACTACGTTCATAACGACATTGATCCCGCTTTCCTCGGTGAATGCATTCAGCATATCATCGCTTGGAACAGCCCATTCCGGTACCATGACGGTGATTTCTTTTCCGTCAGATTTTTTTGTGTCCTCTTTTTTTGTATCTTCTGTTTTCTTGTCAGAACCACAGCCGGCCGCTAGTGTTCCGATCAAAGCAGTACATAAAAGTACACTTAATAGTTTCTTTTTCATAAAATCCTCCTTTGTGCATCATTCGACAAGTTTTATCCGCTTGTTAGTCAAGTATATCCAATCCAAACGGCAGTTGCAAGATTCAAGCATGATTTACCGATATATTTTTTCCATAAATAAAGTCTTTTATTGACTTGGCCTATATCTTATTTTTCAGGATGGACTTTTGGTACTGTTTCGGTGACATCCCATACGCCCTTTTAAAGATCCGGATGAAATAATTGATGTCATTATATCCGCAGGATGCCGCCACAGTGGTGATGGACAGGGAGGAAGAATTGATCAGCGTGATCGCACGTCTTAAGCGTACCTGATGGATATAATCGGTCAGCGTGGTCTGAGTCTCCCTCTTAAACAGGCTTGAGAGATAATTCTTGTTCATACAGAATAGCTCTGCAAAAAAGGCAAGATTTAAGTCCTCGGCATAATGAAAATCAATATAGGAGATCACGTCCTTGATTACTGGTGAATAACCTGTCATCGAGTGGTTTTTTACCATCAGGCAGTACTTATGCAGCATATCTGACGACAGATGGTCCAGCTCGCGTTCTGAACGTGCCTCGTTGATCAGAATGGCAAATTTACCGGACAGGTCATCAATATACAGCGGATGTACTCCGCCCGCTTCAATGGCTTTCCGAAAAAGTGTATTCAGGATGATCACACCGTGTTTCTTGTTTAAAAGTGCATTCTCAGACCTGGGCCTTAGCTGAAAGGTCTGGAATTTTTGGTGAAGCTCATGGGCTCTTTTTTCATCTCCCTTGGAGACAGCCTCAAGCATCTGGTTCTCTACCTGATACCGCTCTTCAATGGTGCTGACGGAGATCTCAGGATTTTTACGGACTTTTAAGATCAGCGGAGAATGCTCCATCTGGATCGTCCCCTCGTCCGGAAGGTGTGAAACGGTATACTCAGTGTGGAAGAGTCCCCGGGAAAGATTCAGTACAAGAGATTCAAAACTCTCTATATTGGAAAGCACAGGAGTGGAGGCATAAAACAACCGGATATCCTCGAACAGCTCCTGCGGGATCGAGAGATTTTCCATTGTCTTTAGAAGCGCCTCAGATCCGGGGGTACATTCCAGATAAGGGCCTATCACAAAATGAGGTGATTCATAATCATATAAAAATAAGGAAGGAAGATGAAGAAACAGATAGAACATCCCGAAAGAGTCCCTGTATCGCACGATTTTCCCGGAAGTGACGTATTGTTCTAGGAAAAACTGTAAAGCCTGGTAATTGTAGTCTTCATACAGATGCAGACGGAGTCCATTATCTGTCCGCGACAGATTGGAATTATCTTTAAAAATGACACAGCAGCTTACGTTGCATGCGGTCACGGCCTCCTGAAAAAGTTCCAACTGCTTATGTTCCATATTTGCACCTCACAAAAGTAATACAATATTAGTTTAAAATAATACAAAATAATTCTATAAAATAAAATAACATAAAATTGTGCTAAAAACAATGGATATTATTATTCTTTTGAACTTTAAAAACGAGTATTTTAGATATATCAGTAAGAGAAAGAGAGGAATCATACAATGAATCAGCCTTTTTCAGATTTTAAAAAGAAAAACGACTACCTGATCTGCATTGATTCAGACGGATGTGCCATTGACAGTATGGATATCAAGCATATCCGCTGTTTTGGGCCGTGTATGACGGCAGAGTGGGATCTGGAGGACGACCGGGAACGGATCCTGAAACGGTGGAATCAAATAAATCTGTATTCTATGAGCAGAGGGATCAACCGTTTCAAGGGACTGGCAGCGGCTCTGGAGGAAATAGACCAAAAAGGAAGGAAGATCGAGGATATAGAGACATTGGTCCAATGGACCAGGGAGTCAGACGAGCTGTCAAATGCTGCACTTAAAAGAGCCGTGGAAGCGACAGGCAGTATCTGTTTAAAAAAGGCACTGAAGTGGTCTGAGGCGGTCAATGAAGCCATCCAAAAGCTGCCGGAAGAAGAGATTAAGCCTTTTGAGCATGTCGGGGAGGTGATCGAAAGACTTCATAGAACGTGCGATATCGCAGTGGTCTCTTCTGCAAATTATGAAGCAGTGCGGGCAGAATGGGGCAGGTTTGGCCTTCTTAAATCCGTGGACGTGCTTCTGGCACAGGATGCCGGTTCAAAGAAGAGCTGTATCGAAAAACTGATGTCTTATGGTTATCTGAAAGATCATGTCATGATGACCGGGGATGCACCGGGGGACCTGGAGGCTGCCCGGGCGA
Organism: Faecalicatena sp.; assembly: GCF_058819085.1. NCBI lineage: Bacteria > Bacillati > Bacillota > Clostridia > Lachnospirales > Lachnospiraceae > Faecalicatena > Faecalicatena sp. The sequence continues at coordinate 16,672 of NZ_JBZUUL010000029.1, read as the reverse complement.
ACGGAATATTCTATTATCCGGTCCTTGTATCTAAGGAGGCAGAAAGCTGGGAAAATCTGGAGGCCGCTGTGGAAAAGATGAAGGATAAAACCTTTGCAGGGGAATATCAGGCCGGGCTTACGAAGCGCTTTGTAGAAAATCTTACAAAGGAACGATAAGGGAAGAAAAGAAGCAGAAGAATAAAAGGAAAGGAATCAGGAGGAACCAACATGGTGAATTTAAAAGAGAAACCGTATTATCTGAATGAAGAGCAGATTCAATGGGTGGAAGATACCATTGCCGGTATGACAGATGAGGAGAAGATCGGACAGCTTTTTGTCAATATGGTGGCAAATGAGGAAGAAAGAAAGCCGGAAAATATAAAGAAAGTCCTGGATACATATCATCCGGGTGCGATCCGTTACCACAATGCGCCAAAGGAAGAACTGTGGGATATGGCGGACTGTCTGCAGAAGACAACAAAGATCCCGCTTCTGATCGCCTCCAACTGTGAGGCCGGAGGAAATGGCGGTACGCTGGGCGGTACACCGATTGCCAATGGCGCAGCAATGGCAGCGATCGATTCCGAGGATGCGGTATACCGTATGGCCGAGGTTTCCGCAAGAGAGGCAGCCGCGGTAGGCTGTAACTGGAATTTCGCACCTGTTGTGGATCTGACCTATAACTGGCGGAATACGATCGTGCAGCTTCGGGCCTTTAATCACGATCCGGATGATGTGATCCGATATTCAAAAGCATTCTTTAAAGGGATGAAAACACAGAATATTGCGACCTGTATGAAGCACTTTCCGGGAGACGGGACAGAGGAAAATGACCAGCATTTGATCATGGGAGTCAATGATCTTGACTGTGAAACATGGGACCGTACCTTCGGAAAGGTCTACAGGGAATTGATCGGTGAGGGCGTCATGACGATCATGGCGGGGCATATCGCGCTTCCTGCATATTCCAGAAAACTGCGCCCCGGTATAAAGGAAGAAGATATCCGTCCGGCAACATTGGCGCCGGAGCTGATCACGGACCTGTTAAAGGGGGAACTTGGTTTTAACGGATTGGTCGTCACGGATGCCTCCCATATGATCGGGATGTTTGGTGCCGCCATACCAAGATATCAGCAGGTTCCACAGGCGATCGCAGCCGGGTGTGACATGTACCTGTTTTTCAACGACAGAGAAGAGGATTTTGGTTACATGATGGAAGGCTACAAAAACGGGATCATCACAGAGGAACGATTGAATGATGCACTTCACAGGATCCTGGGTGTCAAGGCCGCCTTGAATCTGCACATCCTGCAGAAAGAAGGCAGACTGACGGCTCCGAGGGAAAATCTGAAAGTAGTTGGCTGTCAGGAGCATCATGAGATATCCAGAGAGCTTGCAGACCAGTATGTGACACTTGTAAAAGACCGTCTGAATTACCTTCCGATGACACCAAAAAGGTATAAAAGAATCAAACTAGTTTACATCGGCTCAGAAGCGACTGTGATCGCGGGGACAAAATTCGAGTCTAACGATCAGAATATCATAGCCGATATCGTATCCCAGTTAGAGGAGGCGGGCTTTGAGGTCGATTCCCGGGTAGCAGCAAAGAAAGGGAAAATGGAGGAATTTAAGAAGAAGTTCGACTGCGTTCTTTTGATCCTCAATATACAGGGATTTGCCCAGTATAATACAATGCGTATCAAATGGGACGAACCGGCAAAACAGCCATGGTACATGTCAGAGCTGCCCACATTTGTTGTATCTTTAAGCAACACCAATAATCTGATCGATGTGCCGATGGCAAGATGCTATATCAATGCCTACATGGATCACCATGAAAGCTTCGCCGCCGTGTTGGAAAAAATGATGGGAGAAAGTGAATTTAAAGGAAGATACAACGAGAACGTATTCTGCGGAAGATGGGAAACCAGATTTTAACTGGATTCAGGGAGGTATAAGATGAATGAAAAAGCAGTAAAGCCGTTTGGAATTAAAGATAAAATTGGTTATATGTTCGGTGACTTTGGAAATGATTTCACGTTCATATTCTCCAGTACATTCCTCATGGTATTTTATATGAAGGTACTGGGAATCAGCGGAGCAGCAGTCGGAACGCTGTTTTTAGTAGCGAGATTTGTGGATGCATTTACAGATGTAACGATGGGGCGGATTGTAGATACCTGTAATCCCGGGAAGGATGGAAAGTTCAAGCGCTGGATCCGTATCATGGCAGGCCCTGTTGCAATCGCCAGCTTTTTGATGTATCAGTCCTCCATGGCAGGAGCATCCATGACCGTTAAGATCATCTATATGTATGTGACGTACATTCTTTGGGGCAGTATCTGTTATACAGGAATCAACATTCCTTATGGTTCTATGGCATCCGCCATCACAGACGTCCCGGAGGAGCGTACCGCACTCTCCACATTCCGAAGCATCGGTGCAACTCTTGCACAGCTGGTGATCGGTGTGGGCGGCCCGATGATCATTTATATGACAGATTCCACCGGAGCACAGGTGATCCGTAATGACGGGAAGATATTCCCGGTAGTTGCAGGAATTTTCTCTGTCTGCGCGATCATCTGCTATGTGATCTGTTACAAATGCACCACAGAGCGTATCAAGATCAAACCCGATCCGAATGCAGAGAAGATCTCTCTTGGCAAAACCTTTGGGGCGATCTTTTCTAACAGGGCATTGCTTGGGATCGTGGGAGCGGCTATTTTCCTGCTGTTAAGTTCTCTGATGCTCTCCAGTGTCAATACATATTTATATGCAGATTATTTTGGGAATGTAAAGGCACTTTCAACCTATAATATGATTACGATGGTTTGTTCGCTCTTGATGGCAACGATCACAGGTGTTGTTGTTAAAAGATTTGGAAAAAAAGAGTCTGCAGCTGCAGCAACTATTTTCACAGGAGCTGTGTTCCTGGTTCTGGGACTTTTAAAGGTAAAAAATGTATGGATGTTCATGCTCATTGCAGCCGTCGGATTCTTAGGTGTAAATTATTTTAACCTGATCATCTGGGCAAACATTATCGATGTGATCGACGATGTGGAAGTTCGGACAGGAAAGCGTGAGGATGGTACGGTATATGCGGTATACTCCTTTGCAAGGAAAGTGGGGCAGGCACTTGCCGGCGGACTGGGCGGCTACGCTCTGGGGCTGATCGGGTATGTGTCCGCTGCAAAGACACAGACGGAGGAAGTGTTAAAGGGACTTTACAATCTGGCAACGATTGTACCAGGCATCCTCTTTATCTGCGTCGCTTTGATGCTGATCTTCGTCTATCCTCTTACAAAGAAAAAGGTAGAGGCAAATGTAGAGTATCTGCGGGCAAAAAGAGATCAGGAAGAACGAGATTCTCATTAGATACAGAAAATTTGTGGATTTTAACTTCCTCAGGTAGTATAATGGAGAAAGCTTCTAGTACAGCATCTATGCAATAATTTACGATGTACTGGGAAAAGGCTAATATACACAGGAGGTTGAATTTATTATGTGGATGCGGGCAGATTTAAAAATGAGAGGGAAACAGGCATTCTACAGAAATTACTGGTCATCGGTCTTAGTAGCCCTGGTAATGATGATCATAACGGCAGCATTTTCATCATCAAGTGCGAAGAGCGTCAGGGAGAATCATGCTTATAATGGAGACAGCATTTTTTCTCCAAATGCGCTGCTCTATGCAACGTTTGTCATGGTCGCCGGAGTGATCGCACTGGGACTGATCATACTGGGGATCTTTGTGGGGAATGCTCTGCTGGTAGGTGGAAGCAGGTTCTTTATCCTGAATCAGACGGAGACACCAAGAGTCGGAACTCTTGGATATGTTTTCAAGTCTGGCAGTTATGTAAATGTAGTCATCGTTATGTTTCTGAGAGATCTGTTTACAGTTTTATGGTCACTTTTGTTTCTAATTCCAGGGATCATCAAGTTCTATGAATATCGGATGATACCATATATTCTGGCGGAAAACCCGGCGATGCCGAGAGAAGAAGCATTTTTGATCAGTAAGAGAATGATGACGGGACAGAAGTGGAATACCTTTGTATTAGATTTATCCTTTATCGGATGGGTTCTTCTGTCAGCAATGACAGGAGGCATTCTGGGAGTGTTTTATGTAGAGCCGTACCGCCAGGCAACTTTCGCCGAGCTGTACGCAGCGAATCGTGAGATGGCATATCAGAACGGATATATCAGATAAGGGATCTATGCTGAATATTGAAACGATCATGGGGGAGGATGAATGATGAGGGTTAAGATGATCGGTATGGGAGCCCTTGGGGTGATGTATGCAGATTATATCAAGGAGCATGCAGGAGAGGATGCAGTTTCTTTTGTGATGGACAGATCCAGGCTTGAGAGATATGAAGGCCAGGTGTTTTTATGCAATAAGAGAGAACAGACCTTCCGCATGGAGGACTGCGAGAAAGCGGAAAAGGCAGATCTTGTGATCGTGGCGGTAAAATACAACGGCCTTTCCTCGGCAATCGAGACCATGAAAAACTGTGTCGGAGACAGCACCATCATCATGTCAGTGATGAACGGGATCAGCAGTGAAGACCGGATCGCACAGCAGTACGGTGCAGACAAGATGATCTACACAGTGGCCCAGGGGATGGATGCGATGAAATTTGGCAATGAGCTTAAGTATACCCAGATGGGAGAGCTGTGTATCGGGGCAAAAGAGCCTCAGCAGGAGAAGAATGTGGAGGCAGTCTCAAAGTTCTTCGATGAGATTTATATGCCCTATCAGAAGGACGCGGATATCATGCACCGCATCTGGGGGAAATTCATGCTGAATGTAGGTGTGAATCAGACCTGCATGACTTATGGAACCAATTATGCAGGAGTTCTTAAGGCTGGTGAAGCCCATGATACGATGGTTGCAGCCATGGAAGAGGTGATCGCGGTCGGAAACGCAGAAGGAATCCCGCTTACCGGGGCTGACCGGGACTATTACGTGAGACTTCTTGAGACGCTGGATCCTGAGGGGATCCCGTCCATGGCTCAGGACCGGGTGGCCGGGAGACGTTCAGAGGTAGAGATGTTCGCGGGAACGGTCATAGAACTGGGGAAGAAGCATCATATACAGGTACCTGTAAATGAAAAGCTCTATCAGATGGTTCAGGAGATCGAAAAAGAATATTGAACAGAAGAGGGGGTTGACGTATTAAGCGTCAGCCCCCCTCTTTTGGAAGAAAACTAGATCAATATATACTAGATCAATACATATTTAAGTACAAACAGGACCGCCAGTACATACATTAATGCGCTGATCTTCTTTTCCTTTGCCTTTCCTGTCAGAAGGTTGATAACTACATAAGAGATGACTCCCAGTGCGATACCTTCGGAAATACTGTACATAAACGGCATTGCGATGATACAGATGAATGCCGGAAGCGTCTCTGTGTAATCGTTAAAATCGATCTTGACGATAGAGGTCAGCATCAGGAAGCCTACGATGATCAGTGCAGGAGCTGTTGCAAAGGACGGGATCGCCAGGAAGATCGGTGACAAGAACAGTGACAGCCCAAACAGGATCGCTGCGGTGATACTCGTCAGTCCTGTACGTCCACCTTCGGATACACCGGAAGCACTTTCCACAAACGTTGTCGTTGTAGAGGTTCCAAGTACCGCACCAACAGAAGTACCGACAGCGTCAGCTAACAGGGCGCCTCTGATTTTAGGAAGTTTTCCGTTCTTATCCAGCATATCGGCTTTGGATGCAACACCGATCAATGTTCCAAGTGTATCAAACATATCTACAAAAAGGAATGCAAACATGATGATCACGAAGTCTAAGGTAAATACGATGGAAAAGTCTAAATGTCCAAAGGTCGGTGCCAGGCTCGGAACAGAAAATCCTGCTGAAAAATCAGGCAGTAAGCTGAACCATCCGGCATCCGGTGTCGGCTTGTAGAGCCCGACTAACTGGCAGATGATCCCAAGCACCCAGGTACTTAAGATTCCCCAGAGGATATTTCCCTTCACCTGCTTGATTACAAGGATAGATGTGATCAAAAGTCCGATCAGGGCGAGCAGCACAGTGATTCCTTCTGTGTTGAATGTACCATTTTTAATAGAGCTTTTAAAAGAGAACATGCTGACCAAAGTGGAAGAGTCCACAACGATCTTTGCATTCTGAAGTCCGATAAATGCGATAAACAGACCGATACCTACGGAGACCGCATGTTTTAAGTTCATAGGAATCGCATTGAAGATCGCCTCCCGGACATTGGTCAAAGACAACAGGATGAAGATAAGACCTTCTACAAACACGGCACTCAAAGCCTGCTGCCAGGTATAACCCATTCCCATAACAACTGTATAAGTAAAGTAAGCATTCAGTCCCATACCTGGTGCAAGAACGAATGGATAATTGGACAAAAGTGCCATCAGGCAGGTTGCGATAAATGCAGCCAGTGCTGTTGCCGTAAATACTGCGCCTCTGTCCATTCCGGATTCTGCCAGAATGTTTGGGTTAACGGCCAGGATATAGGCCATAGTCATAAAGGTGGTGATACCAGCGAGTATCTCCGTCTTCACGTCAGTGTGGTTTTCTTTCAGATGAAATATTTTTTCTAAATTCATGATTTCCCTCCTACCTCCACTCCCGGGGGTAAACATCCCCTGCGAGCTAGTAAAATTAGTGATTAATTTTTATAAACAGCCAATAAATCCTGCCGTCCGGTCTGCCAGATCGAAGCAAATGAAAATAAGCACCTCCCTTTCTTGCTATGATTGGCCGGTTAAAAACTTGAGGATGGCTGTTGTATTTAATTAGTATTTCATGCGGGAGTGGAAATATAAAGAAAAATGGGTAATAAAAAAACTACCGGAAACAGATATACCTACTTTCCCTGCATGAAACGACCGGGAAATTTATAGGCAGCTATTACGGTAGCTGGTAGAAACGCTCAACCAATTATGAGCATATATAAATTTACAACCTGAAATTATTCGATTATCTTACAACGTGTTTAAATGTTATTAATACCATACACTATTTACCAAAAAAAATCAATTAGAAATTTGAAAATTAGTAAAAAATACTAATACTTTTCAAAACGTACCGTATACAGTATTAAAATACTCAATAAACATCGTGTATAAAAATTGATATTCGAGGTTTATTTATTTGTATATCCTCCTTTTTCACGGGTGCTATAATTCGAGACAGTTAAACAAGCCACTAAGTGAAGGAAAAGGAGAAGAAAATGAAGAAGAAAGTTTTATCAGTTTTTTTAGCAGGTGTAATGGCAGTATCCATGTTAGCAGGATGCGGCTCTGACAAGAAGGAGACAAAATCAGCAGACGGGACGGCAAAGACCGCAGGCTATGCCAAGGATGCAAAGTTAAAGGTCTGGGGGTCACAGGAAGACCAGGACATGCTCAAGGGAATCATCGAGGATTTCAAAGCAGACAACCCGGAGGCAGCAGACTGGAGCATTGAGACCGCGGTAGTCAGTGCGGCTGATGCCAAGAATGAGGTTTTAAAGGACCCGACTGTAGCGGCAGATATCTTCGAATTTGCTTCTGACCAGATCGCAGAGTTACAGTCTGCCGGAGCACTTTACAGGATCACGAAAAATAAAGATAAAATTATCGCAGACAATGTGGAAAACTCTGTGGACGCGGCAACAATAGACGGTGAGATGTACGGCTATCCGAACACATCCAACTCCTTCTTTATGTATTATGACAAAAGCAAATATACAGAGGAGGAAGTAAAGAGCTTAGATACTATGCTTGCAAAGGATCTAGGCGCTGGTGTGACAAATTTTTCTATGGACCTTGACAACGGATGGTATTCATCCGCATTCTTCTTCGGAGCGGGATGCACCTTATTCGGTGAGGACGGAACAGATCCGAAGCAGTGTGACTTTAACAATGAAAAGGGTGTACTTGTGGGAGATTACCTGTTAGACCTCTGCACAAACCCGAAGGTGAAGAACCAGGACGATGCACTTTTACTGGCAAGCTTCAAGGAAGGCAAGTTAGGCGCCAGCCTGACCGGAACATGGAATGCAGCAGCATTAAAAGAGTTCTTAGGAGATAACTTCGGCGTGGCAACCGTACCGACCATTACCCTGGAGGATGGAACGGAAGTGTCCCCAAGTACGATCGTTAACTTTAACTTATATGGGATCAATGCCCAGACAAAATACCCGGCAGAGGCAATGCTCCTGGCTGAATATCTGACCAGCGAAAAGTGCCAGAAGACACGTTTTGAAGTGAGAAATTCCGCTCCGACCAATAAAAAGCTGGCAGCAGATACCGAACTGTTAAGCACAAGCCCGGCTGTTGAGGTTCTCTCCAAACAGGTTGAGACTTCCACGGTACAGCCATCCATTCCGCAGATCGCAAACTTCTGGAGCCCGATGGAGGCATTTGGACAGGACTGCATCGCCAAAGCGGTGACCAAGGACAATATGCAGAAAACGATGGACACTATGGTAGAGGGAATTCTTTCTAAGCTGGGTGATTAATATGAGTAAAAATAAGCCGAAAAAAATGGGTAAGAAGTCCGAAGGAGGCCTCCTTAAGAGAGTCATCAAAGAGGGAGATATCTGGACAAAGGCATCAATGCTCATCATGGGATGCGCCAGCTTACGCAGAAGGCAGATCGTAAAAGGTCTGCTCTTCCTGCTGAGTGAAGCAGCGTTTATCTTCTATATGGTGGTCAATGGTGGGAACGCACTGGGACACATGACAACACTGGGAACACAGACGCAGGGGTGGGTCTATGACGAAGCCCTTGGGATCGACGTCCTGGCAGAGGGCGATAACTCCATGCTCCTTCTGTTATACGGAGTGGTCTGTCTGTTCGTTATCGCATTCTTCGTACTGATCTGGCGGGCCAATCTAAAGTCTGCTCTCGAGGTACAGAAGCTTGAACAGGCAGGTAAGAAGATCCCGGGATTTCTGGATGATGTGAAAGTATATTTCGATGCAAAATTCAACCGCACCATGCTGACACTTCCGATGATGGGCATCCTGGCATTTACGGTACTGCCGCTGGTATATATGATCCTGGTCGCGTTTACAAATTACGATAACGCACATCAGCCGCCGGGAAATCTGTTTACCTGGATTGGGCTGGATAACTTCGTGACCATCTTAGGCTCCGGCAGCACGATCTCCAAGACCTTCTGGCCGATCCTGGGATGGACGATCACATGGGCTGTATTTGCCACCGTGCTAAACTATATAGGCGGAATCCTGTTAGCGCTTCTGATCAACCGAAAGGGAGTGAAGTTTAAAGGCTTCTGGAGAACGATCTTCGTTTTATCCATTGCCATTCCTTCCTTTGTATCCCTTCTGATCATGAAGACCATGCTTCAGCCGGAGGGGGCTGTGAATGTTCTGCTGAAAAGCTGGGGTGTGATCCAGGAGAGTATTCCGTTTTTGACCAATGCGACACTCGCAAAGGTGACGATCATTGTCGTCAACCTGTGGATCGGTATTCCATATACGATGCTGATCACCTCCGGTATTCTGATGAATATCCCGGCGGACTTATACGAGGCGGCACGTGTGGACGGTGCAAATGCAAGAGTCATGTTCCGCAAAATCACGATGCCATATGTATTATTTGTGACAACACCGTACCTGATCACACAGTTTATCGGAAATATTAATAACTTTAATGTGATATATCTGCTGTCATCCGGCGGGCCGTCCACTCTGGAGTACTACCAGGCAGGAAAGACGGACCTGCTCGTTACCTGGCTGTATAAGCTGACCGTAACAAGTAAGGATTACTGTTATGCATCGGCGATCGGTATCATTGTATTTGTCATTTCCGCAGTATTCTCTCTGATTACATACAGAAGAACATCTGCATACAACAATGAGGAGGCGTTCCAATAATGAAGAAAACAAGATCTATGTCAAGAAATAAAAAAATCAGGGATGTCGCTTCCTATGCAACGCTTACCCTTTTGTCGGTCATCTGGCTGATCCCCATCTTCTGGGTAGTCATGACATCCTTTCGGGAGGAGGGCGGTTCCTACACCTCCTACTTCTTCCCCAAGGGGCTGACGCTTGCAAACTATGTCAATCTGCTGACAGATAACAGCCAGTTTTATTTCTTAAAATGGTTTGGAAACACCTTATTTGTAGCGGTATTCAGTTGTCTGATCTCTACCTTTTTTGTACTGTCTGTATCCTACGTCATGTCAAGGATGCGTTTTAAAATGAGAAAGCCGCTTATGAATGTGGCTTTGATCCTGGGGATGTTTCCTGGATTCATGTCAATGATCGCGGTATACTATATTTTAAAAGGACTCGGCATCACACAGTCTCTTCTGGCGCTGATCATGGTCTACTCAGGAGGGGCAGGACTCGGATTTTTCATTGCAAAGGGATTCTTTGACACCCTGCCAAAATCGCTGGACGAGGCGGCATATCTGGATGGGGCGACCAAGTTCCAGATCTTTCGGAAGATTACACTGCCGTTATCCAAGCCGATCATTGTATATACGGTCCTGACTTCTTTTATGGCGCCATGGATGGACTTCATCTTTGCCAGTGTCATCATGGGAGATAACTACAACAACTATACGGTGGCTCTGGGGCTGTTCAAGATGCTGGAGAGAGAATTTATCAATGATTACTATACACAATTTGCCGCAGGCTGCGTGCTGATCTCCATACCGATCGCGGCTCTGTTCATCAGTATGCAGAAGTATTACGTGGAAGGCGTATCCGGCGGAGCAGTAAAGGGTTAACCGAAAAATGGATACATGCAGAGACGTGTATCCATTTTTTACTACCTGGACGTTACTAAAAATAGTGACACCGGGAAATCGGAAGTTTTACACAATATGATAGAAAAATAAGAACATCATGAGGTTATTCGACATGAAAAGAACGATCAGGCAGTGGAAGGAATATTATTCCAGTCCTGAATTTCAGGACAATTATATCTATGAGGGAAATGACTTAGGAGCTGCATGTACAGAGGCGGGAACCAGATTCCTTTTGTGGAGTCCGTCAGCAGAGCAGGTCACCATCAATCTGTATGAAGACGGCAGCGGGGGAGGGGCATATGCTTCCTTTCAGATGGAGCGAAAAGAAAAAGGCGTCTGGGAATATGCTGTAAAGGAAGACCTGCACGGGATCTATTATGATTTTACCCTTCTGATGGAAGGGGAAGAGGTGCTCTCGGCGGACCCTTATGCCAAGTCCTGCGGTGTGAACGGAAAGCGCAGCCAGGTGGTGGATCTTAAGCGGACCAATCCCGAAGGCTGGGAGGAGGATCAGGCCCCGGAGTATGACAGAGAGCGGATCATATATGAGCTGCATGTAAAGGAGTTTTCCTGGGATGCGGCAGGCGGTTTTCCGGAAAAGGACCGCGGAAAATACCGGGCATTTTTACATACGGACACCACACTGAACGGAGACGGGAAGCATCCGACGGGGATTTCATACTTAAAAGAGCTGGGGGTCACCCATGTACAGCTGATGCCGGTCTACGATTACGGCTCCGTCGACGAGGCGGGGGAGGAAAGCCAGTTTAACTGGGGCTATGATCCGGTGAATTACAATGTGCCGGAAGGCTCTTATTCCTCAGATCCGGAGCATGGCGAGGTGCGGATCAAGGAATTGAAGGAACTTGTCCAATCCCTTCACAAAGCAGGCTTCCGGGTGATCATGGATGTGGTCTATAACCATACCTACTCCCGCGACTCCTGGTTCCAGCGGACGGCGCCCTGGTACTTTTACCGTGCCGATGGGAGGGGAACACCATCCAACGGTTCCGCCTGCGGTAATGATGTGGCAAGCGAGCGTTTTATGTGCAGCAAATATATTCTGGAATCCGTGCTGTACTGGGCCAAAGAGTATCATATGGATGGATTCCGGTTTGACTTAATGGGGCTTCTGGACACAGAGCTGATGAATCAGATCCGTCTGGAACTGGATATGCGGTACGGAAAAGGGGAAAAGATGGTCTTCGGAGAACCGTGGGCAGCCGCAAAGACAGCAATGGAACCCGGTGCATATCAGGCACTGAAAAAGAATATGCTGAAGCTGGATGAAAATATCGGGATGTTTTCTGATGATACCCGGGATGCCATCAAAGGCTCCGTCTTCGAGCTTGATGAGCCTGGATTTGTGAATGGTGGAGACGGATTCGAGGACGCGGTTTTAAACAGCGTGCAGGCATGGTGCCATAAAAGGACACCAAAGATCAAGGCACCGTCCCAGGTCATCACGTATGTTTCTTCCCACGATAATCAGACTCTCTGGGATAAGCTTACGGAGACCATTTCGGATGAAGTGCTGCTTCGAAAGGCTTACCGGCTGGCATCAGGGATCTACATGACCTGCCAGGGGAGCTTATTCTTCCTCTCAGGGGAAGAGTTCGGCAGGACGAAGAACGGGATCGCGGACAGCTATAACTCACCGATTTGCATCAACCGTCTGGACTGGACGAAGGCATACGAGGAAGCTTCGCTGGTGGAGTATTACCGCGGGCTGATCGCCTTAAGAAAACAGCTTCCGGGCTTATGTGACAAGTCCAAAGAGGCGTGGAAACGGGTCAGGAGACAGTGGAAAAAGGAGGGGATCGCAGGCTTTGACCTGGAGAACTCTTCGGAACAGATTCCGTCTGCGTGGAGCACTCTGCGGATCGTCTACAACCGCAGCAAACGTGAGGTGGAAATCGCTTTAAGCGGCAGAGGCTGGGAAGTTCTGGCTGATGCTCACAGCAGCATGCTCTGGAAAAATCCGGAGCCGGTATCAGGTCCGGTGGCAGTAGAGCCGGTAAGTATCCTGATACTTGGAAAACGAGATCAGAAAGTGGAAACAGAGATATGAAATGGATTTATGGGAAACACGACTGGAAGACATTAGAGCGCGGCGAAGAAAACTGTTATCTTATGACAAACGGCCTGGGCGGCTTTTCCTCCATGACCATGACAGGAGCGGTATCCCGCAATGACCATGCCCTTTTGATGGCGTGTGTTCAGGCTCCGAATCACCGTTATAACATGGTGCACAGAGTAAAGGAGGAGGTCCTGTTCATGGAAGGAGAGCGTACGTTAAGGCGGGCTGTTTCCGGCCGGGTCATCTCCAGCCAGGAGTTTTCGGACGGACACAGGGAAGAGGGATACCGTTTTTTGTCTGCCTTCACCTACGAGGATACTCCGGTCTGGAAATACCAGGTGGAGAGTGTCAAGATTTTAAAAGAGGCTGGATTAAAGCCCGGGGCTAACACAGCCGTACTGCGCTATGAGATAGAAAACCGTGGAAAAGAACATTGTATGCTATGTATTACCCCCTTCTATCAATTTGTCCCCAAAGGCAGTGACATGGATGCGGGACAGATCATTGAAACAAAACAGATACCGGGAAAGGGCAGGGAGCAGCTGATAAGCGGCAGCCATTTGTATCACAGGGAGAGCCTGAAAAGCGGGAATCTGACGCTGTTTGTGAGGACGAACGGGAAGATAGCAGACCTGGCAGAGACCTGTGAAACCTATGCTTACCGGTATGATGCCTGCGATGGAAGAAGGGGAGAGGGAACCGCGAAAGGAGTCCATCAGATTTTATGCTCTGTGGGACCAGGTGAGAAAAAGACGCTGGAAGTCATATTCGAGATGGAATTGTCAGAAGAAACAGCGGCGGATGTGATAGAGGATGTGAAGAACTTCCGCAGGGAGTGGTCAAAACGTGCCGGGTTTTCCTCAGAAATGGGGAAAACTCTGGCAAAGAGTGCCTCCCAGTTTATTTCGAAACGGGAATCAACGGGAGGACTGACGATCCTGGCAGGTTTTCCGTTTTTCGAGGACTGGGGCAGAGACACCATGATCGCACTTCCGGGACTGTGCATCTCCACCGGGCAGTTTGAGACGGCAAAGCAGATATTAAGAACATTTGCACTCAGTGAGAGAAACGGTCTGATGCCGAATCTTTTCCCCGAAGGGGGCAGTGAACCGCTGTACAATACGGTGGATGCGGCGCTTTTGTTTATCAATTGTGTATACCTGTATTATGAGGCCTCCTCTGATCTGGACTTTGTAAAAGAAGTTTTTCCGGTCATGGAGCGGATCATAAAAGGATACCGTAAGGGCACGGAATTTGGGATCTGCATGGATGAGGACGGCTTGATCCGGGCAGGAGAGGGACTGGCACAGGTGACCTGGATGGATGTCCGTGTGGGGGATGTGCTGCCCACACCCCGTCATGGAAAGCCGGTGGAGATCAATGCCTACTGGTATAATGCGTTATGTATCATGGAGAAGTTTTCTGCGCTCATAACGACGCCCGTGCATGAGGACTTGGAATACTCATCTGCAGAATATGCCCGGCTTGCCGGGAGGGTGAAGGAGTCCTTTACGGAAAAATTCTGGTCAGAGAAAAATCAGTGCCTTAAGGATGTCCTGTCCGGAGCTTACGCGGATGAGCAGGTCAGATGCAATCAGATCTGGGCTGTTTCCATGCCGTTTACGATGTTAAACAGGGAAAAAGAGAAACAAATAGTAGAAACTGTGTTTAAAAAGTTGTATACTCCATATGGGCTTCGTACCCTGGAAGAGGGGGACAAAGAGTTCCGTCCATTCTACGGGGGGCCTATGGAAGAGAGGGATATGGCATACCATCAGGGAACTGTATGGACATTCCCGCTGGGCGGATATTATCTGGCCTATCTGAAAGTTCATGATGACAGCGAAGAAGCAAAACAGACAGTAAGGGACGAACTTGAGGTCATGGAAAGTGCAATGAGGGAGGGCTGTATTGCCCAGCTGCCGGAGATTTACGACGGCTTAAACCCCACAGCTTCAAAGGGCTGTTTTGCACAGGCATGGAGTGTAGGCGAAATCCTCCGCGTATACGAGAAAATAGAAAAATAAGATTCAACTGGCCGCACAGTACCGCTTACAGAAGCGGGAAGCGGTGCGGCGCATGAAAGGAGATTTTTTATGGAACAGGCATTGGAAATGATGCTTAAGCAGAAGTTTGGGAAAAGCATTCAGGAAGCAGCGAAGGAAGAGATTTATGCGGCCCTGCTTGAGGTGACAAAGGAAAAGATGCAGGGAATGAAGAGAAATGAAGGCAGCAAAAAGTTATACTACATATCAGCCGAGTTTTTGATCGGAAAACTGTTGTCCAACAACCTGATCAACCTGGGACTGTTTGAAGAGACAAGAGAGGTCCTTGAAAAACACGGACACAGCCTGACTGAGATCGAGGAGATCGAACCGGAGCCGTCCTTAGGAAACGGCGGACTGGGACGTCTGGCAGCCTGCTTTTTGGATTCCATCGCAACACTGGGACTGGAAGGTGACGGAGTCGGATTAAACTACCACGACGGATTATTTTTACAGAAATTCCACGACAACAAGCAGCAGGAGGAGAAGAACCCGTGGATCACGAAAGATTCCTGGCTCAATAAGACGGACTGCCATTTTGAGGTTCCGTTTAAAGACTTCACACTGACTTCCACGATGTATGACATTGATGTGCCGGGATATCACAGCGGATGCAATAAGCTTCATCTATTTGATATCGATACGGTTGACGAGTCCATCATTCATGACGGGATCCAGTTTGACAAGGAAGATATCAAAAAGAACCTGACCCTGTTTCTGTACCCGGATGACAGCGATGAGAAGGGACAGCTTCTGCGCATCTATCAGCAGTATTTCATGGTAAGCAATGCGGCACAGCTGATCTTGAAGGAAGCAGAGCAGAAAGGCATCAACCTGTATCATCTTCATGAGCATGTGTGCATCCAGATCAACGACACACACCCGACCATGGTCATCCCGGAACTGATCCGTCTTTTGACTGCAAGAGGATTCAATATCGACACTGCCGTAGATGTTGTAAGAAAGACCTGTGCTTATACCAATCACACCATCCTGGCAGAGGCATTGGAGAAATGGCCGGTTTATTACCTTGAGAAGGTCGTTCCGCATCTGCTTCCGATCATCCGTGAGCTGGATGCAAGGGTGCGAAGAGACTTCCATGATGAGAGAGTCTATATCATCGACAAACAGGACCGTGTCCACATGGCACATATTGATATCCACTATGGATATGCAGTAAACGGTGTTGCGGCCCTGCACACAGAGATCCTCAAAGAGTCAGAATTAAAGCCGTTCTATGACATTTATCCGGCGAAGTTCAACAACAAGACCAACGGGATCACCTTCCGCAGATGGCTGGTACACTGCAACCACAGCCTGGCAGAATATTTAAAGGAGCTGATCGGGCCGGGATATATGGAAAATGCCGATGAACTGGAGAAGCTTCTTGCATACAAGGATGATGAGACAGTCCTGAATCAGTTAAAAGAGATCAAGAAGAATGCCAAAGTGGAATTGAAGAGATATCTGAAAATGACACAGAACGTGGATCTTGACGAGAACGGTGTATTCGATATCCAGATCAAGCGTCTGCACGAGTACAAGAGACAGCAGATGAATGCATTGTATGCGATCTATAAATATAAAGAGATCAAGAAGGGCAATCTGCCGAAACGTCCGGTCACGATGATCTTCGGAGCAAAGGCAGCCCCTGCTTATACCATCGCAAAGGATATCATCCACCTGCTCTTATGCCTGCAGCAGCTGATCGACAATGATCCGCAGGTCAGCCCATATCTGAAACTGGTGATGGTAGAAAACTACAATGTGACAAAAGCAGAGAAGCTGATCCCGGCCTGCGAT
>NZ_JBZUUL010000028.1:0-29286 GCF_058819085.1 Faecalicatena sp. | reverse complement strand
GTATCAAAATATAAAAAGAGACCACTTCTTTTTTCTGGAAATGATCTCTTTTTTATTCGCTCTCTCTTTGCAATGCCTTAGCTTAATGACATTGGAGAGTAAAGCCCCCGAACTTAGTATTAATACAAGTGCGAATTATCCAGCCGGGTCAGTAAAAACGAACCGTTTTGCAATAGGAACCATAACCGAAAGGCAAAATTATCCTGAGAATATATATAATACATTTGTAGATGAAAAACCAATTAATGAGTTTACAAAAGGAGAGGGGGATAATGCTTTTAAGACAGGAATTGTTACAGGACTCAGTGAGGACTATAAAGATGTAAAGTTTAGTGTAGATGAACCGGGAGTATTTTCGGATGAGCCTAAGATCGGAAAGACTATATTAACGGGATATTCCTTGGAGTTTGAACAGAATGGAGATACTTATCAACTGTCCAGGGTAGTAAATCCTGATAAAAGCACTACTGCAGCATATGCAGGAAACAGCTTTTTCCCACTAGATAAAGAAACATATGAAGTTATTGATAAGGGATGGGATAATAATCATAATTACTATTTTGGTATGCGTTATGATGTTGAATTTACACTTGGTGATTATATAGGACCGTTAAACTATTCTTTTAGGGGAGATGATGATCTTTGGGTAATCCTAGATGGTAAGAAGGTTGTTATAGATTTGGGTGGAATTCATGGTGCATTATATAAAGGAATAGATTTGTGGAAATATCTTCTGGATGAGGGAGATACGAAAGCAGATTTAACAGAAGAAGAGAAGAATGTGACTCATAGATTGACGATCTTATATATGGAGCGTGGTGCTAATGCATCAAACTGCGAGATGGAATTTACACTACCATCTGCGAAAATCGTAGATGTAACGGAAGCCCCAACTACATCGTTAATACTTCATAAAACAAATCTATTAGGTGAAGCTCTCAGTGGAGCTAAATTTAAATTAGTAAATGAGGCGGATGAAAATGAAATCTATACACGTTCATCTGTAACAGATGGAACAGTAGTTTTTGACGGATTACGAGAAGGAACATATGTATTAACAGAGACACAAGCGCCCAGTGGTTATAAAATAGGAGATTCGGAGTGGGTTGTAAAGGTAGTTAGAAATGGTGAATATGTGACAGCAAAACTGTATAAGTCTGATGGTGTAACGGAGGTTGAAGGAAACCAGATTTTCAATTATACAGTGGGTGAGACAGATCCACCATATATAAAAGTACAAAAAACTTTCGAAGGTCTTACTGATCCAATCACACAGGTTCCAGATTTTCAGATAAATTTGTACTACGATGAAGCTTGTACAAGGGTTGCGGCAGTATTGAGATTAACTGGTGGAAGTATCGTCCCTACACAAAGTGAAGATGGCCTGACTTATACCTGGAAAATCAGGAATCTTCCAACAGGTACTTATTATTTGAAGGAAGTTAATAGGGATATTGATGGATATATAGTAAGTACTAAGGTGAATGGGGGAGAGACTACAGGTGAGGTAACAAAGGTTACAACTCAGGATGCAGAGTATATATTCGATACAATGGAGCGTATTGATACAGGACATAGTTTAACAATTGATTTTAATGATTATGAATTTATTGCGGGAAGTCTGACTAATCAACAATTTTTTGTTTGGACTGCGGATACGCTTTCGTTAGCGGAAAGAAAAGGAATAGTAGATAGTATTCAGAGAGAAGCGGGAGGGACGTTTAATAAAATAACTATAGAAAACACGAGTTTTTTCAGCACAATAGAAAAAATTGAAGAAGGAATTGATTTCTTTGGACATATTTCCGTAAGTGACGGAAAGGTTATTTTTGAATATGAATCTCTTTGGAATAAAGTATGTGTGGGTACTTATAGTAAGAAGGATACAACTAATGCAGAAATTGAGATAACTAACTCTTATACAGAAAATCCAATAAAGATTGATTTGCAAAAATATGGAACATCGCTCTCAGGTAATCAGCTTGATGGTGCAAAATTCAGCCTTTATAAAGGGAGTTATAATCCGACAGGAGGAATTGATGGTTCTGGTATAGTGAACTGGGAGAATACACCGATAACAGGTTATGATAAGTTTGAGGTTACTTCCACAAATCTCTCGGAGTTGAATCTATTATCAGGCTACTACAAATTAGTGGAAGAAACTGCTCCAGCGGGATATCAAAAACTAGGAGTCAATATTTTCTTTAAAATTGAAAACAGAATGGTAACCTTAATAGATGTGACAGGAACGCCTATTGATGAAAAGCAGGATATGTATGAAATAGAAGGCCAAAAAGGTAATCAGGTCATTAAAGTTAAGAATGATACATTATACGAACTTCCAGAGGCAGGCGGTTCCGGAATATTCTGGTATACTGCTGGTGGAACGCTGCTGATGTGTTTGGCAGGTCTGCTGGCTCTATATAAAAACAAACGTAAGAGGGGGGCAAACATATCGATATAATGAAAAAGCGATTATTAATAGCCCGACAACTCTTAATGTAGTTGCCAAAGTAAGAAAAGAAAGTTATGTAATGGTAACAGAAATGAATAAAGAAGAAAAGGAGAAAAGAGTATGAGTAAGATTAAAAAAGTTTTGGCTGTGTTTTTAACATTAGCTATGGTTCTCGGAATGGGGATGACAACGTTTGCGGCACCAGAGGATTATACGAGTAACATCATCGTTACTAATCTGTCAGAGAAAGATTCATCTACAACTGTAAAGATTTATAAGGCAGTTTCCTTAGTAGAGGAAAATGGAGAGCAAAAGTGGGTAGTTGCAGATTGGGCAAAAGATTACATTACTTTAAGCGATGATGAGACAAAATATGAAATTACAGACGCTGTTAACCTTGGAAAAGCAGCAGAGGAAAAAGGAGAAGTTTTAGAAACAAAAACAGCTGAGAATCAAACAGTAACATTTGAAAATTATGAAGTTGGTGCATATGTGATTATTGCATCCGGTGATCATACACAGTATGCAACAATGGTTGCTAATACATATGATGATTCACAGACATACATGGCAGCAAAGGATGCTACTGTAGTTGCAAAGTCCTCAGGCTATATAGTAGATAAAACAGCAGATGACAATTTTGTTGCTAAGGGAAGTACGGTACACTTCACTATTAGAACTACCTTCCCTAACTTTGAAAATGTATCAGCAGATAATTCATATAAAATTGTTGATACACCTTCTAAGCTGACAATCACAGGAATAGACACGGCAACAGTAGGTGGAGTCAATGTTAAAGATCAGGTAACTGGTGCTTATAATGTTGATAATACACAATATACAATGGACTTTTCAGCACTTATTGGAAATACAGATGAAACCTTAAATGCAAATGCAGGTAAAGAAGTTGTTATCACTTATTCAGCTACTGTAGATACAGAAGATGGATATAGTAATACAGCTAATGCATTTAGAAATGAGACAACGATTGGTGAGGATAATGAACAAGGATATTCTGCTGATCTTACAGTTACAAAGGTTGATGCAAAAGATCAGGGTAAAACTTTGACAGGTGCAAAATTCGAAGTTTATGCTAGTGCAAAAGAAGATGTAAAGGAATCGTCAATACCTTTATCCTTTATTAAAGATGAAACTTCAGGTGCTTATATTCTGACAGAAGCTGGTACTTCTGGTGCAGTAACTGAAATTGAAGTAGATGCGAATGGTAAGGTACAGGTAAAAGGTTTAGCAGAAGGGACTTATTGGTTTAAAGAGACTGTAGCACCAAAAGGGTATTCAATTAATGAAGAGGGTGTAGAATTTACAGTTAGTGATAAAAATGAGGATGCAGAACCAGTTACACAAAATGTAAGTTTATCTAGTAAATTAGTAGATACAAAACTTTCTTCCCTCCCATCCACCGGTGGTATCGGTACTACAATCTTCACAATCGGCGGCTGCCTGATCATGATCATTGCAGCAGCACTGTTCTTTGCATCACGCCGCAAAGAAAACAAATAGTTCATTTGGTTGCAGGGCGGGGGAACGCCCGCCCTGCACTTTATTCATTACAATAGAAAGTTCGCGCAAGCGTGCTTTCTATCGTTTATACAACACTAAGGAGAGCTCATATGAAAAAGAAATATTCTAACATTATAATAGCGGCTATTTTTATCATAGGGTTGTCCTTGCTGCTGTATCCTACAATAGCAAATAAATGGAATACATACAGGCAGTCACAGCTTATCAGCAATTATGATGACAAGGTATCGGAGATGGAGAAGGACGGAGAGATTGATTATAAAGCAGAATGGAAAAAGGCGCAGGATTACAATAATGCGCTGGTACCGATGATCCTTCCCGATTCTTTCGCAGTTGCTGATGCAAAGGAAGAAAGGGATACCGCGTATGAGTCTTGTCTGAATATTACAGGCGATGGTATAATGGGAACAGTGGAAATTCCTAAGATTGACGTAAAACTCCCTATTTATCACTACACCACAGAGGAGGTCCTGAAAAATGCAGCGGGCCACCTGGAAGGAAGTTCTCTTCCAATCGGCGGTGAAAGTACTCACAGTGTGATCTCGGCTCACAGAGGTCTTCCAAGTGCCATATTATTCACGGATCTCGATAAGATGAAGAAGGGCGATCATTTTATGATTCATGTATTAGATGATGTGCTCTGCTATGAGGTGGATAAGATCAGTGTTGTAAAGCCGGAAGACACATCAAATCTGAATGTTGTAGAGGGTGAGGACCTGATGACACTTTTGACCTGTACACCTTACGGGGTCAATACAGAGAGGCTTCTCGTGAGAGGACACAGAGTTCCGTATGAGGAGACCTATGAGGAGGAAAAGGAATCTTCCATCAGCCTGGAAACCAATTATATTCTGTGGGTGATCGTTGGATTAGTGATCACGGCAGCATTAATTGGAGGTATGTATATTAGAGAGCGAAGGAAGAATCATGAAGCGTAAAATAACAACATTTATATTCGGTCTATTATTTTTGGCAGGGTTTGGAATTTTAATATATCCCACAGTTTCAAATCAGTGGAATACCTACCGACAGCAACAGTTGATCACGACTTATGATAAAGCAGTCAGTAAATTGGAGCCGGAGGATTTTGATGCGGCATGGGATGCTGCTGAGACATTTAACAATTCGTTCGATCATAACAATATTTTCGGAGATGTTTTCAGTACACAGTCAAAGCTGACGGATATCAAGGATACAGAGTACTGGAAGGTTTTGAATATAGAGGGCAATGGAATCATGGGATACCTAAGTATTCCGAAGATCAATGTAAAGCTTTCTATCTATCATGGAACTTCCGATGAAGTCCTTCAGACAGGTGTCGGACATCTCAACGGTACGAAGCTTCCGATCGGGGGCGAGAGCACCCACAGTGTTCTTTCAGCTCACAGAGGTCTTCCATCGGCAAAGCTTTTTACAGATATCGACCAGATGAAAAAGGGAGACAGATTTTATCTCCATATTTTAGATGAGAATCTTGCATATGAAGTAGATCAGATTCTTTCGATGGTGGATAAGGATGATCATGAGACATTGGAAAAGGCCCTTCAGATTGAATCGGGCCAGGATTATGTGACACTATTTACCTGTACACCATACGGCGTGAATACGCATCGTCTTCTGGTCAGAGGACACAGAGTTCCGTATGAAGGGGAAGAGATAGCGAGCACCCCGGTGGATACGATGGTACAGGCGATCCAGAACTACTATATGTTATTCTTGTTACTTGGTTTGGCAGTGACAGCATTGGTGATCGTACTTATGAAGCATTTGTTCAAGCCGCGTAAGAAGCAGGCGAAAAAAGACTTAGAGGAGGGTAAGAAGTGAAAATAAGAGAATTTATGAAAAAGAGCAAAGTATTCGTTCTCATTTGTGCTTTGACGGTTCCGATATTATCTTTAACCAATATCAGTGCGGCAGACTCAATTGATACGGCAGCACAGTGTTCTTTGACTTTAACGGTTCCTGCAGACAGTGTTTATTCGTCAGATGCAGGTGCTCCTGATCTTACAGCAAAGCTTTATCGGGTGGCATCGGTGTCAGAATCGAGACATTTTACTATGCTGGAGGATTATGGAGTAGACATTGAGGCACTGTCAGAGGATGAGAATGCAGATTGGGAAAAAGCGGCAGCAACAGCGGCAGAGAATCTGGATGGAAAATCTCCCGCAGCAGAGGTTACGATCGAAAAAACTTCGGGACAGGGAAAGGCGGAAAATCTTGAGACAGGGATGTATCTGGTCATGATGGATACGGTGACAGCTCCAGAGTATGAGTATAATTTTACCCCATACTTTATCTCACTTCCGAATAACCTTTATTATTCCTCAGGACAGGCGGAAGATGACGAGTGGATATATGATGCACAGAGCGTGATCAAGGTTGGCGCTGAGGAACGTTTTGGAGATCTGGAGATCGTAAAAACCCTGACAGAGTATAACAGCACTCTTGGACCGGCCACTTTTGTATTCCAGATCGAAGGCGAGAGAGGCACAGACAGATACAGCAACGTAGTTTCTATTACATTTACAGAGGCGGGACAGCAGTCCGTCATTGTAGAACATATCCCGGCAGGCATGAATGTGACGGTGACTGAAGTTTACAGCGGTTCCAGTTATGAGCTGACAACAGAAGCGAGCCAGAGTACAGTGATCGCGGCAGGGGATGCAGAGCGCGCAAGCGTAGCATTTACCAACACATATAATAACAGTATTAATGGAGGGTCTGGAGTGGAGAATCAGTTCAGCCACGGTGAAGAGGGCTGGGACTGGACACAGAAGGGCGCAGAATAGACGACGCAGTAGAGGAGGCTGGAAGCTATGAAAAGATTTAGAAGTAACAAAATAGTTTGGCTGACAGCAGCCGCTGTGATATTGGCAGGCACGATGAGCATACAAGGTGTCCTGGCATATTTTACAGCGAATGCGTCGGCACAGGGAGGTCACACGATCTCGCTGGGGTCCAGTACGGAGATTACAGAGGAATTTACGGATTGGACGAAGCACATCGTAATTACGAATACGGGAGACAATGACTGCTATGTCCGCGTAAAAGTATTCAGCGGAAGTCAGTTTGATTTAGAATTTTCCGGAGTAAGCGGAGCATGGAGCCAGGGAGACGATGGATATTGGTACTACAGTGACATCGTTCCGGCAGGAGGAAAGACTTCTGTATTGGATGCAAAGATCATCGTACCGGAAGATTTTGAAGACGACTTTAACGTCGTCGTAGTTCAGGAATGTACTCCGGTTGTGTTTGACCAGAATGGCAATCCACAGGCAGACTGGACACAGAAGATCGATTCGACTTCGGAATTTAACAGAGAGGAGGCTGGTGAGTAATGAAACGCAGAAAAAGAGCCTCTCGCGGACAGAAGACAATTATCATACTGCTGGCACTTGCTGTGATCCTGCTTGCGGGCAGTGCACTTGGAAGTACCAGAGCTGCACTTTCTTATTACAGTGATAATTATAGAGCCAACCTGGCTGTCTCAGAGATCGGGGTAGCACTTGTTGAGAATGGCGAGATCACTTCTGAGAAATTGCTTGCAAATATGGTTGGGAAGGATGAAAAAGTGATTCCCGGCAGAGAGTATCAGGAAGAATTGACAGTGAAGAATACAGGTGAGATCGACCAATATGTCCGTGTCAGCATCACAAAGAGCTGGATGAAAGACGGAGGAAAGGTAACTTCTCTTTCCCCGGATCTTATTATTCTTGGACTGACAGGCAATGGATGGCTGGAAGATAAGAACGCATCTACTAAGGAGCGTACTGTTTTATACTATTCAAGGCCATTGGCTGGTGGTGAGGAAGCACCGGTCTTTGCAGATACGATCAAGATTGACGGAGCAGTTGCATCCAAGGCATCAAAGGAGACTGTGAAGTCTGAAAATGGTTATACAACAGTGACAACAACTTACAGATATGACGGGGTGACATTTAATCTGGAGGCCCAGGCAGATGCAGTTCAGACACATAATGCCAAGGATGCAATCAAGAGTGCATGGGGCGTAGACGTGAATGTATCTTCAGATGGAACATTGAGTCTGTAGCACAGGGAGGAGAGAGACATGAGAAAGAGAATATTAGGTTTTATTCTGGCAATGGTCATGATCGCTGCCGTCCCGATTGAAACATCTGCGGAGACGATTCCTGGAAGTTCAGACTGGCAGATCACCTTTGACGGTAATAAGATGAGCAGTAATTTTACCAGTGCAGACCTGGATGCCAGCGTATACCAGATATTGCCGGGGGATACCGCATTGATCGAGCTTTCGCTGGCCAACACGGCGACGAAGGATACAAACTGGTATATGTCCAATGAGATCCTTAAGAGTCTGGAGGATGGCAGCCCGGCAAATGGCGGTTCTTATACTTACATTTTGAATTATGTGGATGTAAACGGCAAAGAGACCGAGATTTATAACAGCGACACGGTCGGAGGCGAGGGGGTTAATGGCCTCAACCAGGTAAGTAATTCTCTGAAGGATTATTTCTATCTTGACCGTATCGCACCGGGAGCAAAGGGCAGGATCCAGCTCAAGGTTACCCTAGACGGTGAGACACAGGGCAATGATTATCAGAATACACTGGCTGCGCTTCAGATGAATTTTGCAGCTGAGGAGGCAGCGGCTGATTCTACAGTGACCACGCCGGGAAAAGATATTAAGATCATCAAGACAGGTGACAGCTCCAATATTATTATGTATCTGTCTATCGCGGCATTGGCGGCAGGGCTGATCATTCTGATCATTGTGATCCTGTTGATGAAGAATAAAAAGAATAATGGGAAAAGGAGGTCCAGATAAGTATGAGATCAGGAAAGAAAATACGAAAAGGCCTTCTTGGACTGGCAATATTATTTGCAATGACCCTTCAGATGTTACTTGCATCGGAGGTGAGAGCTGCTGAGGAGTATACCTACACCCTTACATTTTATGCAGGGAATCACGGGACATTTGCCGATGGGCAGGATGTCATGAAAATTACAGGACTCGAGTATGGACAGAGAGTTCATCTGGATGCATTTGCAGGATCTACAGCAGTTATGATCGAGGATGGCAGTAAGTATTATGTACAGGGCGTGCGTAAGGCAGGCGGAGATACAAGCAGCCAGGTTTCTTCCGAATGGGTTGAAATCACAGGTGATGTAGACTATGTTGCAGCATATGGAATCAAAGGAAACCAGGTTGCATACACGGTAAATTATCAGGATGTGAACGGAAATGCGCTGATGGAAAGCCGTACCTTTTACGGTAATGTGGGAGATAAACCGGTGGTTGCTTATCAGTACATCGAGGGTTATCAGCCTCGGGCTTATAATATGACAAAAACATTGAGTGCAAATGAAGCGGATAATGTATTTACATTTACCTATGTTCCGGCAGAAAATGGTACGGTAACAACAATCGCCGGAGCAAATAACGTGACTATTGTGACCCAGGCCACACCGGCACCAGCCGGAACGGCGGCAGGTACCACAACACCAGGCGGCACGACAGGCGGTACACAGACACCGGGAGGAACAGCGCAGACACCTGATGAGGGTGCGGCAAATGGGACTGTAGAAGTACCAACAGAGGATACACCTCAGGAGCTGATAGACCTGGATGATGAAGAGGTTCCAAAGGCTGATATTAAGGCAAAGAGAGATAATAGCGTTATGCCGATCGTGTACAATATCATAATTGCGGTACTCGCAGTTGGAGCTTTAGCCGGAACAAGTATTTATATCAAAAAACGTGGAAAGAAAAACGACTAAATAAAATGAGCAGACAAAGACGGCATAGAAAAAATAAAAAGCATAAAAGCATTTTGGCAACCATTTTAAGTGCGTTAGGAACCATCCTTCTGGTACTTGTGATCGTGCTGTGTATCCCGATCACAATACCGCAAATGTTCGGATATCAGGTGTACACGGTGATCAGCGGCAGTATGGAGCCTGCGATCCCGACAGACAGTCTGGTGTATACCAGGAGCATCGCTCCGGAAGATGTGAAGGAGGACGATGTGATCGCCTTCTACGGCGCGGATGGAAGCTCAGCGATCATTACGCACCGCGTGGTGAAAAATCAGGTAGTAGAGGGACAGTTTGTGACCAAAGGGGACGCAAATAAAGAGAAAGATCCTATGCCGGTCAGTTATAGTAACCTGCTCGGCAGGGTAGAGCTTTCGATTCCGTTTATGGGAAAGATACTCGCGACTGTGGCTTCTGCGACAGGGAAGATCGCGACAGTCTGCCTGATCGGGCTGGCCGTGGTGCTGCATGTGATCGCGGCGGTGATCCGGAGAGGTCAGGATGAGGAAGAATAAGAATAGGTTTATATAAGAAAGTGTCATGATCTCGATTGAAAAACGGGGATCATGACACTTTTTTGGGATATAGAATTAAATATATTCCACCGGCAGTGCAACAATATTTTCCTTCAGCCATAACGGCGAATTATACATACAAATGATAACCCCGATACCTCGCTTTTTCTCCGGGATATGATCTAACACGTCAAAGGCGTTGGTCATGCTAAGTTTTGGATTGGCAGACAGTTTAATTTCTCCGGGATATATCATATCATCCTGTCCCAGATTCTGTCGCACGGCTGATAAGATTTCCCGTGTTCTTCAATGTATTCTTCTGACGTAATAAAGCAGAGCGAAGTCATCCCCCGTGATCTCTCTGAGAGAAAGGCCCGATAACTCAATGATACCAACCCTTCCGGCTAATGACTCTGATATATTTTCTATCGCTGAAGAGACGCTTTAACATTGTAAATTTCCCGACCTGCCGCGGTCCGGTAATGAGCACTGATTTAAAGCCTTTGGCGGTTTTTAAAATTGTATTTTCAATTGCTCTGTTAATATACATAGTATTCTCCTTTCTGTCTGCGACTAATTTGATAATATAATTATAATATTGTCGCAAGTGCTTTTCAAATAGAAAAGAATGACAAAAAATAATCAAATATTTTCTATCTCGTGAAACAGTGTATAATAGAAGAAAAGGGTAACTGTTCGGTACAGGACTGTGCATTTACTAAACAGTTACCAAAATAGAATTATCATGTAAAGTAATCATGCGGACCATGTTTTAGAAGGAGGTAGTGTCATGCAGGTTAGTTCAAAACGTAAATGGATGACCAGGGGAAAGATTCTTTTTGAAGAGGTAATTCTTTTCTTTCTTTATCGGGGAATGAAGGTATTATACAAATATGATACCCGGATCTGCGAGGAGATATCCGGCTGGCCGATCGGGATGACTATGGTGCTGGCGGCGGCAGAGAAGGGGCCAAAGCTGTGTATCAGAAAGGTATCATGGGGAATTGTGAGAGTAGCGGATATCGAAGACCCGGATATCAGGATCGCTTTTAAAAGTATTGATGGGGCATTCTTAGTATTTTCCGGACAGATCGGAACGTCACAGGCTTACGCGCAGCATCGTTTTCTGGTAAAGGGAGATATTGCAAAGGTGATGTCTGTAGTGCGTTGTATTGATCTGACTGAAGGGTATCTGTTCCCGGAGATCATGACAAAGAGGATATTAAGGAAGGTTCCGGAAAAGCAGATCGGGAGTATTTCTGTTTATTGTCACGCAATACTGGGTTTTTAGAAAAGGAGGAATAGATTTATGCTGCCATCATATTATGAATTTCAGAATTCTACAAAGATTTT
Source organism: Faecalicatena sp. (assembly GCF_058819085.1). Taxonomy (NCBI): domain Bacteria; kingdom Bacillati; phylum Bacillota; class Clostridia; order Lachnospirales; family Lachnospiraceae; genus Faecalicatena; species Faecalicatena sp. Next base: position 17,625 of record NZ_JBZUUL010000028.1, on the reverse strand, counting down.
ATCAGGGAAAAATGCGCTTGAGAATATTACATATGAGTTAAAGGGTCTTGGCGCTTCCAGGCCGATCTTGTTATCGGATAAGGTGCTGGAGAAGATCGGGTCACTGCAGAATGTGATCGATGCCATGGCATCCACAGGGATGGAGCCGGGAGCTATTTATACGGATATTCCGTCAGATTCTTCTGTAGCAGTGGTGAATAAGATCGGCGTGGTTTATCAGGAAGTCGGCTGCGACAGTATCATTGCGGTAGGAGGAGGTTCCGTGATCGATACGGCAAAAGGGGTAGAGATGCTGATCTCACAGAATGTGAGGGATCTGATGGAGCTTCAGGGCTGTGAGTCTATGACGAGAGGGAATCACGTGCCGTTTATTGCAGTGCCGACTACTTCTGGGACCGGGTCTGAGATGACGCTTGTGGCGGTGATCAAGAATATTGAGAAATCTGTGAAGATGGAGTTTATTTCCAACTATCTGCTCCCGGATGCGGCTGTACTTGACCCGAGGATGACAGCCACACTGCCGCCGAAGACAACGGCATCCACCGGATTTGATGCACTGTGTCATGCCATTGAGGCATATAGCTGCAATCAGAAGAATCCGCTCAGCGATGCCTATGCGACAGCAGCGATCAAGCTGGTCGTAGAGAATCTGGAGGAGGCTGTCAGAGACGGAAAGAATACGAAAGCAAGGCTGGCGATGGCGAATGCGTCCACCATGGCCGGAGCTGCATTCTCCAATTCCATGGTAGGAATGGTGCACGCGATCGGGCATGCATTAGGCGGAGTCTGCAAAGTGCCTCACGGGGATGCTATGACGATCTTGCTGCCATTCTGTATGCTGTATAATTATAAGAAGTTAGGAGACATTTACGGGGAGCTTTTATTATATCTGGAAGGGCCTGAGGTGTATGCACAGACCCCGGCCAATAAACGGGGCGAGGAGGCAATCAAGTCTGTCAGAAGGCTGGAGCGCAGGCTCCATAAGATGGCCGGGTTGCCAATGACACTGAAGGAAGCAAAGGTAGACCGAAAAGATTTTGACGCCGTGGCACGGACCGCTTTGAATGACGGTGCAATGCTTGTCAACCCGGCGGCTGTGGAGTTTGATGATGTAATTATGGTGCTCAATCAGGCTTACGAATAAAGTAGTGTGAAAACAGAAAAATTCAAAGGGGTCTGACCCTTTTGAATTAGGAGGTGAAGGTATGTCCTTTTCTATTACAGAGGAGTGCATCGGGTGTACATTATGTAAGAAGCTTTGCCCCGTTGGTGCAGTAGAAGGGAATCCGAAGGAACAGCACAAGATCAGCGGGAAACGCTGTGTGGAATGCGGCGTATGCGGCAGGGCTTGTCCAAAAGGAGCAATCAGGGATTCTAAGGGGATTTTGATAAAGGCGGTTCCAAAGGCACAGTGGAAAAAGCCTGTGATTATGAAAGAGAAATGCAGCGCGTGTTCTATGTGCGTCTGGAACTGTACGAAGAATGCTTTGAAGATATCTGAACCTGCATATAAGGGAGATATCCGGGTGTATGCAGAGTTATTTGATCCGAAGAAATGCGTGGGCTGCGGGATCTGTGAAACGGTCTGCCCGCTGCATGCTATTCATATGGAAGTAGGTGAGGCCTGATGAATTTACCCGTTTATTTAGAAATTAATTTATCGACTAAGAAAATAAAACGTTTAAAGATTGATCAGAAAATCTTTGAGAGATATATCGGCGGTAAGATTCTGGCGGCAAAGCTGCTTTATGACATGACTCCGGCGGGGATCGATCCTCTTTCAGAGGAGGCAATGATCATTGTCAATACAGGCCCAGGCAACGGTACGGGAGCGCCGTCCTCCAGCCGGTTTAATATGACATTTAAGAATCTGATGACAGGCGGGATTGCGTCCTCTAACTGTGGAGGCAATTTCGGGATGATGCTGAAGAAGGCAGGCTATGATGGCATGATTCTGACCGGAAAAGCGAAGGTTCCATGCTATATTGAGATCCTGGACGGAGATGTGCATATTAAAAATGCAAAGCATCTCTGGGGCATGGATACGGAGAAGGCTCAGGAGCAGTTTCCGCCTCAGTATGGAAAGCTGGTGATCGGACCTGCGGGAGAGCATCAGGTCCGATATGCCGGGGTATTGTCCGGTGAGCGTGTAGCGGGAAGATGCGGGGCCGGGGCAGTGCTTGGTTCGAAAAATATTAAGGCGGTCGTGGCTTACGGCACGAAGCAGCCCGAGATTTATAACAAAGTGAAGTTTGATAAGCATGTGGAGAAGTGGGTACATTTCCTTCAGTCTCACCCGATGACAGGGACATCTCTTCCGAAGTATGGAAGTGCGGGGCTTGTCACCAAGGCAAATGCCACACACGCTCTGCCGACGAAAAATTTCCAAAGAGGATTCTATGAAAAGGCAGAGGAGATCAGCGGTGAAACTCTGGCAGATTCAAGGCTGATCAGGAACATGGGATGCGTGAGCTGTCCGATTCGGTGTGAAAGAAGAGTTAAAGTTTATGACAAGGACGTCAAAGGCCCGGAGTATGAGACGGTGGGACTGTTTGGTGCGAATGTGGAGAGCGCCGATCTGGATCTGATCAATGAGATCAATTATATTGCAGATATCATGGGAATGGATACGATTTCTCTGGGCGGGACGATTGCATTTGCCATGGAGTTAAAAGAAAGAGGAATCGCTGATTTCGGAGTTGAGTTTGGCGATGTAAAAAATATACCTGAGATCGTAAAGAAGATCGCATACAGAGAGGGGATCTATTCTGAACTCGCAAATGGCTCGAAATGGCTGGCAGAAAAATATGGTGCAGAGGATGCTGCGATCCACGCAAAAGGACTGGAACTGGCCTCCTATGAGCCGAGAAAGTCGGTTGGCATGGGACTGGGGTATGCGACATCCAACCGGGGCGGCTGCCATTTGAACGGCGGATATCTGGCACTGTTAGAATCCGTAGGGGTCTTGTCTACCGACCCATTGGAGACAAAGGGAAAACCGGAGCTGACCGTGCTTATGCAGAATGCCATGGAGGCAGTATCCGGGGCGGGCTTCTGTCTGTTTACCGCGTACAGCATGATTCCCTCCATCCTCTTCAGGCTGGGTCCGTCCCACTGGATCACACGATTATGCGGAAAAGTGCTGATCTGGGCAAGACCGGTCTTAGGAATCATGTGGAATTTTATGCCGTGGATACTCCCGTTTAACTCCATGTTCCTCCTGCCCCATGCAGAAGCCATTAAACAGATCACCGGGATACATATGACAACCGGGCGGTTCATGCAGCTGGGCGAAAGAGGATATAATGTAGAAAGATTATACAATTACCGGGAGGGGCTGACTGCAAATGACGATAACCTGCCGGACCGGCTCACAAAAGTTCCGCAGGATAAAAATCCGAAGTCTATTGTACGGCTGGATAAGATGCTGCCCAGATATTATAAAGTAAGAGGATGGAGAGAAGACGGATCTCCTTCATTGTTCAAATTGTGGCAATTAAAAATACATTCATGAAATAGGAGAAAATGGAAAGCAAAGGGGTCAGACCCCTTTGCTCTTCATTATCAGAATATTCTGAAATAAGGTGATGAGATGGCAAAGGTATATTATTATGGAGCCCTGCGTGAGATGGTCGGAAGAAAAGAAGATTCTTTTGATATTCACGATATCAAAGGCTGTCTGGGTGCAATTAAGAAGATGCATGGCACGGAGGCCTATAAGGAGGCAAAGCGGAGTCTGATTACACTTAATGGAGTCAGTATATTATCCATGGAGAATTTTAAAACAAGTGTCAAAGATATGGACGAGATAAGATTCCTTCCTATCTGCGGTGGAGGCTAGGATTCCCTCTTCCCCCGGTACTCCTTCGGCGTACAGCAGTATTTTTTCTCAAACAGTTTATAAAAGTAATTCATATTTCGAAATCCGGCTATTTCAGCGATCCTGCTAATGGAGAAGTCCGTATGTTCCAGAAGGAATATGGTCTTCTCCAGCTTTAATTCCAGGACGATGGAAATGAAGGTCTTCCCCGTATACTTTTTCAGCAGTCTGCTCAGATAATTCGGCGAAAAATGAAAGTGATCTGCCGCATCCTCCAGAGTCAGTTTCATATAGTTCTTATTGATATAATCCAAAATACCAACGACGGAGGATGGCGTGGTACGTGACCCGGAGGGCTGGTCGTTCACGCAGTTTTTTTCCCGGGCAAGCATGGTAAAGAGAATGATCATAAAGCTGTTGATGATCTCATCCCTTCCGGGGTGGTCGTGCTTTAACTCCAGGAGAACCGCGTTGATGTAATTCCGAATCTCAACATTATTATCCAATGAAAAATGCAGATAATTTCCCTTCAGACTATTCTTATAGAGTGCAGATACAATAAACTCAGTGATCAGATTATTCTGGGAAAACCGTTTCATTAGTTTTTCACTGAAGTATTCTCTGGACATGAGGATATTCACAACAATGGTATCCTCATCAACAGCTCCCACGCTGTGTGACACATAAGGATCAAGCAGAAGCAGGCTCCCCTCCCTGATCGTCATTTGTGTATTATTGATCGTCTGTACGAAATCCCCTTTATAGGCATAAGCAATTTCAAAAAAGTCATGTCTGTGCATTCCTGACCTGACAAAACGTGGATGCTTGGAGTAGGTAATCCCTTCTCTGCCCTTAAAATAATACTTCTCAGTAAGTTCCCGGATATTTCCGTCCACGTACCTGTAATCCGTGCTTCCCAAATACTCTCCTAATTTAATATCATCCTCTTCCCCTGTTTCCAGGGCGATCTTTTCAAGCAGTGTGAATTGTTTAAATTCCTGCATTAATTCATCTGGATTATACATATAGGATACCTCCCTGATGAAAATATCGTTTTTCGTTCTGCCAAAGGCCGAGCACCTCATTTTACCAAGTTCTCATGGGTCAAAATACCTTTTAAACCTGATTTCATTATAAACGATTCCTCCCCTATATACAATACAATGAGGTTTGATTTTGACATAAATAAGTGTGGATTAGTTAATTGTACCAAGTGTGAAAAAGGACTATCATCTTAGTAACATAAGAACGGAACTTATGAATATATCAGATAAAAAGGGGATAGTTAAGATGTATAAAGTGACCCATTTAAGATGTAACGATGAGGCTAACGTAATTGGAATCAACCGACCGATCTTTTCCTGGTGGTTGGAAAGTGACAATCGTTTTGTAGAACAATTCAGATACCATATCCAGGCAGCACTGGACCCTGAGTTTCAGGAGATCATATGGGATATCCAAAGACATACATCAGAGACGACCGGCATAGAGTACACAGGGCCAAAACTTGAATCAAAGACCAGGTATTACGTTAGAGTCCAGTCATGGATCACAGCCGATATCCTGACGGACTGGTCAGAGCCGATTTTTTTCGAGACAACGATCATGGACAGCAGCGAATGGACAGCAAAATGGATCCGTCCTTTTGTTGTGGAGGAGCACGGAAATAAAAACTACAGACGTCCATTTATAGCAGAGAAACGGTTTGATCTGCCAGCCAGGGCAGTGAAAGCCCGCCTTTACATCTCAGCGCTGGGTGTGTACAGCGCACAGCTTAATGGCAGAAAGGTCAGTGAAGACTATTTCCGCCCGGGATTTACGGATTATAATTACCGCGTCCAGTTCCAGTCCTACGATGTCAGTGACATGCTGAACCAGGAAAACACCCTGAAGGTAACAGTTGCAGAAGGATGGTTTTCGGGGTATCTTGGATGGGAAGGCAGAAAAAATACTTACGGAAGCGCGAATGCCCTCCTTGCCCAGCTTGAGATCGAGTTCGAGGATGGCAGCAGGCAGGTAGTAGGAACAGACGGCACATGGGAGCAGAAATTCGGTGAGATCATGTACTCTGATTTTTACAACGGAGAAGCTTATGACTGCCGCCAAAAAGAATACCACTGCGGACAGATGAAGGAATTTGCTTATCCGATGACAACGCTTGTGCCGCAGGAAGGTCCGTCCGTTAAAAATATCATCACCATTAGGCCGATCCGGATCTTTAAGGATGCATCCGGGAACCAGATCCTGGATATGGGACAGAACATGGTGGGCTGGGTCCGTTTTAAAAATCTCCATACACAGGACGGAAATCTGAAGCTTTCCTACGGCGAGGTTCTGGATAAGGACGGGAATTTCTACAACGAGAACCTGCGCAAGGCGGACGCGGTGGATACGTTTGTATTGGATGCCAATGACGGAAATGAATATGAGCCTCACTTCACCTTCCATGGTTTCCGCTATGTGAAGCTGGAGGGATTCACAGAAGAAGTGCAGACAGAGGATTTTACCGGAATCGTATTGTCAAGCGATATGGAGCCGCTCTGCGATTTCCACACCGGAAATGAGAGGATCAATCAGCTTCAAAGCAACATCCTTTGGGGACAGAGGGGCAATTTTGTAGATATTCCGACGGACTGTCCGCAGAGAGATGAGCGTTTGGGATGGACAGCAGATGCGCAGATCATCAGTCCGACCGCGGCATTTGATTTCAACATCAATCGATTTTTCAGAAAATGGTTAAGGGATCTTAAAGACAGCCAGATGGAGCAGGGAGGCGCCGCACCATATGTTGTCCCGGATATTTTAAAAGGTGTGTTCTCTGATGGGCTGTCCAATACAACGGCTGCATGGGGAGACGCGGCAGTCATCTGTCCATGGGTGATCTACGAGGCTTATGGCGATCAGGATATTTTGAAAGAGCAGTACGACAGCATGAAAGCCTGGATCGACTATATCAGGCGAGAGGGAGACAATGAGTATCTCTGGGACACCGGAGCACAGCTCGGTGACTGGCTGGGAATGGACTCTAAAGAGGACAGCTTTTACGGTGCGACGGAAGGGTGCTTTGCAGCGACTGCATACTATGCATATTCCACAGGGCTGTTTGCAAAGACGGCAAAAATCCTCGGAAGAATGTCAGATTACAAAGAGTATAATGACCTATACGAGAAAATATGTAAGGCATTCCGGGAAAATTTCGTAAAAGAGGATGCTGAACTGACTTCCTATACACAGACTGCATATGTGCTTGCCTTAAAATTCGGCCTGTTAAGGAAAGAGGATGAAAAGCGGGCTGCAGAGCGTCTTGTGGAGCTGGTCAGGAAAAAGGAAAATCACCTGGACACAGGTTTCCTCGGAACACCATATATCTGCCACGTGCTGACAGAGCAGGGGTATAATGACCTGGCCTATACCTTACTATTTAACAATGACTTCCCGTCCTGGCTCTATCAGGTAGACCACGGTGCAACGACCATGTGGGAGCACTGGGACAGCCAGAAAGTAGACGGTTCCTTCTGGTCCACGGAGATGAATTCCTTCAACCACTATGCATACGGTTCCATCGGAAGCTGGGTGTACCGTACCATCGGGGGAATCGAAATGAAGGAGCCTGGCTATAAGAAGACGGTGATCGCTCCGAAGCCGGATGAAAGAATCGGAAATGCAAAATGTGCCCTGACGACCATGCATGGAATTGTAAGCTGTGAGTGGGAACTGGACGGAAATAAGATCCGGATCAAAGCAGTAGTTCCGGCAAATACAAAGGCATTTATCATGCTCCCTGAGCCAGAGGATGCAGAGGGATTGAAGAAACAGATCGAAGAAGTTACAGAAGGACATGCTGTTTATACAGAAGGTAAAATTCAAACAGTAAAACATATTCTCTATGATGTAGAATACACGGAATCAAGATCCTACACGGAAAAAGAAGTAGCCGTAGGAAATGAAACCGCATTTGAGGTAGGTTCCGGTGAGTTTGTGTTTGAATATGCGTTAAAGGAGAGATAAGAATGGGAAAATCAAAAACCGGAAAAATGCCGGCCAGCGAGAAGGTTACATATGGATTCGGAAATCTGGCGGCAAACCTGATGTTCACAACGGCCGGATCATTTATCACATATTATTACACCGATGTGGTTGGCTTAAGTGTTGTAGTGGCAAGTAATATCCTATTGTGGGCCAGGGTGTTTGATGGAATCTCTGACCTTGTGATGGGAACCATTGTAGACCGCTCAACGTCCAAAAAAGGAAAAGCAAGGCCATGGATCCTGAGGATGGCCGTTCCATACGCATTAGCGATCGTGCTTTTGTTCTCGTCACCGGACTTTTTAGGGTCTACAGGGAAGATCATCTACGCATTTATCACTTATGTATTAGCGATGGCGGGAATCTACACTGCAACTATGGTGCCGTACAACTCCATGCTCAGCACCTCAACATCTGACCCGGTAGAGCGCGGTGTGATGTCAACCATGAGGACATTGTTCGGATACGGCGGTGCAACTCTGGTAAATGCAATCGTCTGGCCGTTGATCACGATCCTGGGCGGAGATAAAAAAGCGTGGACCATCATGGCAGCAATCTTTGGTTTTGCGGCAACAGTCCTTTTGATGGCGTTGTATAAAAACTCAGAAGAGCGTGTTATTGAAACAATAGAGGAGGGCGAAAAAGCAGAAAAACTTCCTCTATCAAAACAGATCCAGAACCTGGTAAAAAATAAGTATTGGCTGATCCTGATCGGATACCTGTTTGCAACCTTTATCGATTCAGGTCTGGGCGGAATCAACATTTACTATGCGACCTGGATCTTAGGTGACGGAAACAAAATGGGTGTGATCGGTACCGCGCTTACCATCCCGATCATGATCGGAGCGCTGGCAGTTCCTGCATTGATGCGGAAGATTTCGAAAAGAAACCTGTGTATAGCCGGAAGCGTTATCTATATCCTGGGAGCTATTGTGATCGCTTTGTTCCCGGAAAACTTCTACATCGTCGTGCTGGGCGTTGTGATCAAAGGATTCGGAAAAGCTCCCGGAGCAGTGGCCGGATATGCCATGCTGGGTGATGTGGTCGACTATGGAGAGTGGAAGACCCATACCAGAAATGAAGGACTTGTCTTCTCCGCAGCCACATTTGGAGAAAAAGTCGGCAGCGGGATCGGCGGCCTGATCATGGGTGTGATCTTAAGCATCGGTGGATATTTATCCAGTGCAGCGGCACAGTCCGCAGGGGCATTGATGTCCATCAAGGTGGTCTTTATCTATGCGCCGATCGTATTTGCGGTCTTAAGTCTTCTGTTAATGCTGATCTATGATCTGGATAAAAAACTTCCGCAGATCCGGGAGGAGCTTCATAGGAGCTAAACGGTAGGATTTCATACGTAAAATTGAATCATATTAAAGAAACAGCAGAGCTCATTCCCAATATTCGCTTTGAAAATAGGAATAAGCACCAGAATAAAAAAGATGGGATGCCATCTCCGAAAAAAAGGAGATGGCTTCCTGTCTTTTTTGCTTTGATGTTAATTCATCCGGTGCTATTTACCCTGTAATTGAAATCATAAATCTGTTGGACAAAGTCCTTGGAACGAAAACATTCAGTCACTTGTTTCCTGTTATTCTGACAGACAACGGAAGTGAGTTTTCAAATCCAAAGGAAATAGAAAAACGCAGCACCGTTCCATGCAATAGGACAAAAATATTTTATTGCGATCCAAGTGCTCCTTATCAAAAGGGGGCTTGTGAAGTCAACCACGAAATGATACGCCGTATCCTGCCAAAAGGGAGCAGTTTCGATGAACTGACACAGCAGGATATTTTTCTGATAATGAATCATATCAATTCTTATAAACGAAAAAAGCTGAACAACCGTAGCCCATACGAAACGTTCAGCTTTTACTACGGAGAAGATGTGCTTAAGAAACTGGGATGTTCACCGGTTGCTTACTGCTGAACGTATTATACCATATCCAGATACGAATGAAAATCCGGGAATCTTGTTTACAAACCGGGATTTTCATTTACAAACTGGGATTTTTGGTTACAAAACAGGATTTTTATTTACAAAACGAGACTCTAGGATTACAAACGGGAATCTCGGCTTGCTATTTACCTAATCCATCCAATGTTTATCCCAAAATAATAAATATATATTGAAAAACGATAAAAACATATTGAAAAACATATTTCGAAATGATATAATCCAAAAAAAGGAATTTAGAAAGGAATCCAAAAAGGCAACCCTCAAAGGGGAATAAAAAATGAAAATCAAGCGAGCAGAGAATCGTATACAAACCGGCAGCACCCGGGAAAAATTAATCATTTATAAGAGAGGATGAAGTATTTATGAATCAAAACAAATTGATCAGATTTACAGTTTTATTATTAGGAGTAATGTTTTACGCAGGAATTGCGGTTTTGATAGCCCTCCCGCTTTTAATCAAGCTGGCAGGCAGATATTATTCTTCTGCGATCACGGATGTCTTCTGGCAGATGCTGTTTACATACGCACTTTCAGGGATTTGCGGGATCACAATCGTATATCAGCTCAGGAAGATGATGAAAACAGTGGCGGAGCAGAACTGTTTTGTAGAGGAAAATACTGCAAGCTTAAAGCTGATGGGAAAAGTGAGCTTTGTGATCTGTGCACTTTTTATTCTAAAATTATTCTTTTTTGTAACTCCGGCTACTTTTGTAATTATTCTGACCTTCTTTATCGCAGGAATATTCAGCCATGTACTGTCCTGTGTTTTTCAGGAGGCTGTACGTTACAAGACGGAAAACGATTTGACGATTTAGGAGGCGGGCAATGGCGATCGTAGTAAACTTAGATGTAATGATGGCGAAAAGGAAAATGAGTGTTACAGAGCTGGCGCAGGAGATTGATATCACAATGGCCAATCTTTCGATCTTAAAAAATAATAAAGCAAAGGCAGTCAGATTCACAACACTGGATGCGATCTGCAAGGCATTAAAATGCCAGCCGGGGGATATCCTTGAATATGTGGACGATGAAGAGGTGTAAGAAAAATTAGGGTGATAAGGCGTTCAAATGGGAGGTGTCATATGCGTACATTAACTGCGAAAAGGGTAGAAGAAAATTATGCATATATAATGTGTATGTGCGGAATTTATGGAATTATTTTTACATTTTGTTTATATAAAAATCTTTCGGGAATTACATTTCCAATCTGTGTTGCAGCTACGATTTTTACGACTGTGCTGTTCATGAAAAAAATGGGCATCGCTGTGCGAAGAAGCTTTGGCGTTTATACTGCAGGGATGATGCTGCTTGGTATCTCAACCACGATGACAAGCAACGGATTTTTCCACTTTTTTAACTGGGCGGGAATCCTTCTGCTTCTAATGACAGCGGCAGTCCGGCAGGTAAATACACAGGGAAAATGGAATTTGGGGCAATATCTGGTCAGCATCCTGACTTTAGCCGGAAAGACAGTGATATCTGTGGCAGATCCTGTCATTCATGGTATCAGATACAATAAATGCAGGGAAAAAGAAAAAAACAGGTATCTCAGTCAAGTTGTGACAGGTATTCTGATCGCGATATGCCTTTTGATAGTAGTACTCCCGCTGCTTATTTTTTCAGACCAGATATTTGCGACTTTTTTCGGCGGTTTCATTCAGATCTTCAGATTCGGAGATGTGTGGGCACTGGTGTTTACGTTTCTGGCGGGATTTGTTTTAATCTATGCCTTTCTTTCCGGTATTTCAAGAATGGGATGTAATAAAGGCGAGGAAAAAACAGCAGAAGGGACTGACGGACGGGCAAATCCTGTAACGGGGATGACCTTTGCAGGAATCCTTGCAGCTATCTACGTTTTTTACTCGGCCATTCAGATATTATTTTTGTTTATGCGGCTGGACAGCGGCCTTCCGGAAGGAATCACCTATTCCCAATATGCACATTCAGGATTCTGGCAGCTTTTAGCGGTCAGCCTGATCAATTTTGTCACGGTTTTGGTCTGTATCGGCGTTTTTCAGGAGAATAGGATTTTAAAGATCCTTTTAATGGTAATCTCTATCTGTACCTGCATTATGGCACTATCTGCCGCATATAGAATGATCCTCTATGTGAATGTATATTATCTTACGTTTCTGCGGGTTCTTGTACTTTGGTTCCTTGGCGTTCTGATGTTGATCATGTTTGGAGTGATGTACAGTATTTTCAGACGGGATTTTCAATTGTTTCGATATATCATGGTAGTGGTAGCTGTCTGTTATATTGGATTGTCATTTTCTAAGGTGGACAGAAGGGTGGCAGAATATAATGTGCAGCATTGGAAATATATCACATCCCAGGACATGGCAGATCTCATTTATTCAAGCTCCTGGGATGCGGCGCCTGTGATCGCCGAAGCCGCGGAAAAGGCAAAGAAGGATCAGCCATGGCAGAAACAGTACTGGGAAGAAGAGACAGCGGCATATTATAACAGGATATTGGAGCGCGGGATGTCGCTGAGGTCATGGAATTTTGCCAGGGCGCAGGCGCAGGAAGCGGCGCGGGAGTATTTACGGTGATCTATCTATCGGTAGACTGCTCTGTAATTCACAGGCTGCAATTTTATGAGTCAGGCGCTATTTTTAGAAGAGTAGCCATATAAGTTCCTCTCTTTCTATGATATAATAAAAAATAACAAGCAATGACAGAATGAACCTGTCTATTGGGAGTGATCGATGGTGGTATGGATAAGGACCAGCATACCGCTGATCAACATAATCATGAAAAGGGAGGCACACATAAGATGAACAAGAAACAAATCGGCGGTCTGGTCATCGCAGTAGTACTATTTATAATTACCGGAATCACTAGTGTACTAACCAACACACTTGCACAGCGCAATGCTGTCAATACTGTAGACACTGTAGAGAAAATACTGGCCGGGGGAACTGCATTTGATGCACCGGAAAAAGATTATATCGCCATAGTAAGAGTGGAAGGGACGATCCAGCCGCAGACACAGCCGTCCTTATTTGAGGCTGCAGCCGGTTACCAGCATGTGACCACACTGGATTATGTGGATCGTCTGATCTATGATGATTATAACAAGGGGATTCTTCTTTATGTGGATTCACCGGGAGGGACTGTCTATGAAGCCGATGAGCTGTATCTAAAGCTCATGGAATATAAAGAAGCGACAGGACGTCCGATCTGGGGGTATATGTCACATTATGCGGCTTCCGGCGGATACTATGTTTCCATGGCAGCAGACCAGATCTATGCTAACCGCAATACAGTGACAGGGTCTATTGGTGTTATTATGTCCGGTTATGACATGACAGGGCTGTATGAAAAGCTGGGGATCAAGTACGTGAGCATTACAAGCGGTGTGAATAAAGATTCCTCCAAGATGACAGATGAGCAGATCGCTATTTATCAGTCGCAGGTAGATGAGGCATTTGAACAGTTTGTACAGGTGATCCAGGAGGGAAGACAGATGTCCCCGGAAGAGGTGAAAAAACTTGCTGACGGCCGAACCTATACGGCAAATCAAGCACTGGAAAAAGGTTTGATCGACGTGGTTTCTTCCTATGAAGACATGAGCTATGCTATGAGTGAAGAGCTTGGAGTATATGAATTTTATGAACCACATTCAACTCAATCTATATTAAATTCATTTTTCTCAGAGGTAAAGGAGAACATACCAAAATCAGAGGCACAGATCCTTACCGAAATCGCTGAGGAAAAAGAGAACGGGGGGCTGATGTATTATGCAGAACAGCTTCAATAACGTTCAGAATGATATACACAATATTAGTGAAAATATAGGGGCGCATTCAGCAGATATTATCTATGCAGGCTTTTGGGTACGCTTAGGAGCGTATGCTATTGACAGTATTATCGTACTTTTGGGACTTTTAACTGTTCGGTTTACAATGTGGCTGGCTGCATTGATTCTGGGCGATTCACCTTTTGCCGCAAATATTTTATTTCATTATACACTTAAGGACATTGTATTATATGCGGCACAGGTACTATATTTTATTCTGTGTACTTACTATACAGGTACAACACCCGGAAAGAGAGCGATGAATCTCAGAGTAATTCCTGCAAATGATCAGAAAAAATTGACTTTCCTGAATGTCCTTTACAGAGAGACGGTTGGTAGATTTTTAAGTGGATTTGTCTTTGGTATAGGATATATCATGATCGGGATAGATAAGGAAAAAAGAGGGCTCCACGATATCTTGTGTGATACGAGGGTGATCTATGGAAAAAGAATAAAGGTATATCCGGTTTATCCGAGGACAGTGCAGCCTTATATGCCTATCCAGCCTCATGTACCTGAACAAATTCCACCACAGCAAGGTACACCAAAGCAGCCGGTCACGCAGCATCCAAAGCAGGCTGCACCAAAACAGCAGGAGCTTTGTCAGGCTGATCAGAATTGCCAGTCTGACATAGTGCCCCGGACTGTAGATCAAGGACCTATCGGTTCCAATGATCCGCATTCAGAAGTATGATCTCTGCGGTACGCTTTACCGTAAAGGCAACAAATTCTGTACACTGTGCTTTCCGCTGAGGAGAATTTTTCTCCATTCCTCGTGTCAGAGAACGGCAGCAGGCCGCGCCGCAGTGTTTACGGAAATCATCGTGCAGTTCCTGGCAGACCTCGAAGCATTTACTGATCTTCGGGTCGCCAGGTTTTGTACGTCCGAAGAAATATCCAAGCATCATCGTCCCACCGGCCAGTGCGCCGCAGATGCAGCCTCCTCCACCAAGCCCCCACGGAAATCCGGAACTCATTGCAATCGCATCGTCCGAGAGCTCCAGTTCAAAATGTTTTCGTATGGCATAAACGATAGATTCAGAGCAGGCAAATCCGGCATTGAATATCTCAACAGCATCTTTTTGCAGCTCTTCTATATTAATCTTAAAATCTGTTCCCATCATAACCCCTCCCAGTATGATTATTTTTTAAATATCCTGTAAAAACAGGTCAACTTTACTATACCACTATTTTCTTTTTTAAAAAACTATATTATAATAAGAAAAGTTGTATAAGAACAGTTACGATCATAAATAAGAGAGTATAAGAATATCAGGAGGAGCCATGGTACGGTCAATCAATGTTGAAGTAATCACGAAGAATATTAAAGAAATGTGCATCGAAGCAAACCATTATTTGTCACCAGATATGGATGCAGCCATGAAAAGGGCAGAGCAGGAGGAGAAAGCACCGCTTGGAAGGCAGATCTTAGAACAGCTTCAAGAGAATCTAAAGATTGCAGCCAAGGATATGATCCCAATCTGTCAGGATACAGGAATGGCAGTCGTATTTTTAGAGATCGGACAGGATGTGCACTTTGAGGGCGGTCTGTTAGAGGATGCAGTCAATGAGGGTGTCCGTCAGGGATATACAGAAGGGTATTTGAGAAAATCCGTAGTGAAAGATCCTCTGATCAGAGAGAATACAAAGGACAACACTCCGGCAATCATACATACTAAGATCGTTGCAGGAGATAAAGTAAAGATTAAAGTTGCTCCGAAAGGATTCGGAAGTGAGAACATGAGCCGTGTATTCATGCTCAAACCCGCTGAAGGAATCGAGGGAGTCAGGAATGCAGTCCTTACCGCAGTAAAAGATGCAGGTCCGAATGCCTGTCCTCCAATGGTTGTAGGAGTCGGGATCGGCGGTACATTTGAGAAGTGTGCATTGATGGCAAAAGAGGCTTTGACAAGAGAGGTTGGAAAGCATTCTGATATAGAATATGTAAAGGATTTAGAAGAAGAGCTTTTAAAACGCATCAACGGCCTGGGAATCGGACCGGGAGGACTGGGAGGCACAACAACTGCACTGGCTGTGAACATCAATACATATCCGACACATATTGCAGGGCTGCCGGTTGCGGTCAATATATGCTGCCATGTGAACAGGCATGTAGTTCGAGAGGTTTAGCAAAGGGGTCAGGCCCTTTTGCAAGCCATATTCAGAATATTCTTAAAATTTGAGTCGGAAAGGATCGATAATTATGGATAAACATATTACAGCACCTATTACGAAGGAAACTTCAAGATCGCTGCATTCAGGGGATTATGTATATATTACCGGAACAATATATACAGCTAGAGATGCCGCACACAAAAGGATGTATGATATTCTTGCGGAAGGCGGCGAACTCCCAATTGATATTAAGGATCAGGTGATCTACTATATGGGGCCGTCACCGGCCAGAGAGGGGCGTTCGATAGGCTCCGCAGGCCCTACAACTGCGAGCCGTATGGATAAATATGCGCCTCAGCTTTTAGACCTTGGGCTTGGTGCGATGATCGGGAAGGGAAAACGTACCCCAGAGGTGATCAATGCTATTATTCGAAACGGTAGCGTGTATTTTGCAGCTGTTGGAGGTGCCGGTGCACTTCTTTCAAAATGTATTACAAGTTCAGAGGTAGTTGCTTATGATGATCTGGGGACAGAGGCGGTCCGCAGGCTGACGGTGGAGAATTTTCCTGTCATAGTTGTGATTGACAGTGAAGGAAATAATTTATACGAGACAGCCATTAAAGAATATTGTACAGAAGAATAATTAATGACCGTGCGGCTGGGGCTGCACGGTTAAGAAGAAATAAACATTTCTATTTCTTAAGATGTTTATTTCTTATATAAATTGGTAAAACTATGATTTGAGAGGGAAATGTAATGAAACGTATACTAATGATGGTATTTCGAAATATAATTCTGGTGCCTTATATGTGGTGCCGCCTGTGCTACCATGCATCTCACACGGAGAAATACTCAGAAAATGAGCAGTATGCTCTTTTGAAGTTTATTGTGATGCGTGCAAATAAAGGTGGCAATGTTAACATAGAAGCGCATGGCGTTGAAAATATTCCGAAGGAAAGTGGATTTATGTTTTTCCCAAATCACCAGGGATTGTATGATGTACTTGCAGTATTGGAAGCCTGCCCTACGCCATTTTCTGTAGTTGCTAAAAAAGAGGTGAAGAATGTTCCCTTTTTGAAACAGGTTTTTGCATGTATGAGAGCGTATATGCTGGATAGAGAAAATGTCCGTCAGGCAATGCAGGTGATTATTGATGTATCAAATGAAGTGAAAAATGGAAGAAACTATCTCATATTTGCAGAAGGTACACGTTCTAGAAACGGCAATAGAATCGGAGAATTAAAAGGCGGCAGCTTTAAAGCGGCTACAAAAGCCAAATGTCCGATCGTGCCTGTCGCGCTTATAGATTCTTTTAAACCATTTGATACAAATACAATAAGTAAAGTAACAGTCCAGGTACATTTCCTTAAACCTTTATATTACGATGAGTACAAAGATATGAAAACAACAGAGATTGCGACAGTTGTGCATGACAGAATACAAGAAACAATCGACAAAAATGAGAAAAAATAAAAAAGTTGCAATTTTATCGTTGACATTAAAGGAAGTGTTTAGTATAATAACTTTTGCACTGTTGGTGACGTATTAATCATAATCACACAGCATGCATAATTGCATAATGTCCTGTCAGTAAGGCAGGTATTATTCAGAATCAGGAGAAATACTCAAGAGGCTGAAGAGGCGCCCCTGCTAAGGGTGTAGGTCGGGAAACCGGCGCGAGGGTTCAAATCCCTCTTTCTCCGTTTGATGTTTTCCAGAACTACTGGGCAAAACCAGTAGTTTTTGCATGTGGGCTCTGGCAAACAAGCAAAGTGAATGCATCTATTTGTCTGTGAAATATAGTATCAAAAATAACATTTGAAAAAAGTTTAAAAAACTGTTGACAAATGAAAATGCACATGGTATTATATCTAAGCTGACTCGAGAGAGACAGCAAACGACA
>NZ_JBZUUL010000027.1:0-188446 GCF_058819085.1 Faecalicatena sp. | reverse complement strand
GTTTATGGCCATTTTTCTTAAATTTCTTTTTCTGCACGATATTTAGTTGTCAATTTTCGGGGGGAATCTCATTTATTGAGATTCCGAGAAGTTATTTCTAGTATCTAAAAAAAGGAAACGAAGTTTACTACCGTGCAACACTATTGTTCAAGCGGCCTGCTCGTTTCCTTCTGAGATAATATTTTCTCAGCTTCTTTTAACTTTTCTCTCGCATTTAGCCGCTCAATCAATTTAATCCTATCTTCAATATTTTCTTGTCTGCACTGCAAAATAACTCTGTGCAAAAGCAATTTCATTTTTTCTCGAATCTCCATTTTGTACAATCAAATAACAAGCATATCTAGTTAAAATATACTCCTTAACATATCGCTCTGCATTTTTTGCTAATTTTATCATTTTCGTGGTGTCACGAAAATGATCCCCTACATTTCCGTCTGCAAATTTAAGAAGCCATTGCTCCCACAGATTCGCATCTGCTTTTGCAACGGCTCCTTGAAATTAATTACATATTCTTTCTGTTCTTTTTACTGAATATCACTACAATGCACACTGCCAGACTAATGACCATAACTACTGCAGCAGCAAGAGGATGTGCCATATCTCCGGTCTTCGCAGGTTTTTCATTCTGCACCTGATTTGGCTTGTTTCCTCCATCCGGCTGTTTCCCTGAATTATCCGGATTTGGTTTCTTATCCGGGTTTGGTTTTTCATTCGGATTTGGTTTATCATCCGGATTCGGCTTTTGATCCGGATTTGGTTTTCCATCCGGATTCGGTTTTCCATCCGGATTCGGTTTTCCATCCGGGTTTGGTTTATCATCCGGGTTTGGTTTATCATCCGGATTTGGTTTTTGATCTGGATCTTCTGGATCTACCGTCGTAAGCGCTGATACAGCCGCCTCCAGTTTTTCAAAGGCATCCCGGTAATCTGCTTTCGTAGCATCCGGGTCATTGAATACTTTCTGCGCAAATTCCAATGCTTCATTAAATGACTGTATACTTTCTTTTGTGTAACCATCCAGATTCACTGCCTGCGCTTCTGTTATAGCATCACTAAGAATCTGCTTTTGCGTCTCTTTAGCAGCCGCTTCCTCATATTCTGCACTCAGATCTGCCGCAGCTTTTTCCAATTTCCCTTTCATCTCATCCACAGTTTTCTGTACTGCTGTTTCATCTGCTAACAATGCCTTTGCTTCTGTAAGAATATCGTTGTATACTTTTTGACGTTCTGCAGATAACAATCCCCATGCGTCTTCTTTCATTTTATCTTCCAGAATCTGAATTTGTCCAGCCAGCGCCGATGTATCCGGTTTTGCTTTTAATTCATCAATAGCAATTACAAGTTTTGCCGCTGCTGTGTTAATCTCTGCCTGTGAAGCATCCTCTTTTGCCATGATGGCATCAGCCTCTGTAATTGCATCCGTCAGCTGCTTAAAGCTGTCAGTCGTATATCCGTCACCCGTATATGTCTTTGCCTCATCCAGTTTCCCAGCCAGTTCCTCCTTTGTCGGTACATAAGCGCCATATACCTGAATCTCAGAAAACATAACCTTGTTGCTGAATGCGTTTGTTGCTCCGCCCCAGGTTCCCTGATATCCGCGTCCGCTCACGCGTATATACCTTGCTTTTACTGTGGATCCTTCTGCATCCGATACTGCATTTTCCTGCATCGCATCGTTTGCGCCTGATACTACAATCTCCTGCAGTGCATCATCACTGCTGTTGGTAACCAGTTCCGGATCATAGGCAAGCACCTCTGTATTCTCCGGTGCAAAGTCTGGGTCCGTGGAAACCTCTACCCTGCATTCTTTCCACTTCATTGTTCCACCATTTGCAAACACCGCGCGGTATACATTTACTTTTTGAATCAGATACTCTGCCTTCATGTCATATTGGAGCCAGACATTTTCCCATGTACTGTATCCATTATCTGGTGCCTCTCCGGTTTCGTCGCCTGCAAGGAGCTGCGCATAGGTTCCCTCAATGTCTTTTCCGCTTGCCTCTCCGTCTGTTGCCTTATCAAGGTCTTTCCCACCCAAAGAATCATTAGTAGTTGGAAGTAATCCTTCCGTCAGGCTTTTATTCAGATCTGATTCGATAATTGCCAGACCTGCTACCGCGTTTTCCAAACGATAGTATACCTCAATCTGCTCTTCCTGAGATGCATCCGGGTTATTCAGCACCCGCTGTGCCTGGCTGAGTGCCTGTGCAAAAGGAATCCAGCTGGCAGTTGTATAGTTTCCGATTTCCTCCACTTTACCTGATACACTCTCTGCCAGTTCCTTAAGATCTACCATCACAACCAGCTGGTCAATGGCATCCGCAAGATCCTGATATGCCTTTGAAACCTCGAGTGCCGTCGCATTTTCATTTGCAAGTACAGCCTCTGCCGCTACTTTTGCAGTTTCATAGGCTGCCCATGATTTCTCCGTGTAACCATCCTTTGTAAACTCCCGGTTAACCAGTTCCTGCAAAGCGCTCTTATCCATATCATAACGTACAATACTGTCTAGCGATGCTGTACCCTCCGACACATAGAATTTGACTTCTGTCTTTCCTGCACCCAGTGTTTCCTCAATCTCAGCTTTCTCCTGATCTGCAGGAAGGGTAACTGTACGAACTTTTCCGCCAATATCATAGGTAAGTACGCTGTCGGTATCTGCCTTATAGTTTACTTCCAGCTTTGTCAGTCCGGCCTCATCTTTTCCGATTGCAACTGTAACGGCATTCTGCTCTCCATTTGCATTCACCACAATTCTTCCATTAGACGCATTGCTTGCTTTTTCAATCTTTGCATCCCCTGACAAATGATTTTTGTACGACTCAAATTCATAGGTCTTATCTTCTTTTGGTTCCGGTGTACCGCTTAACAGGATGCCGGCAACGCTATAAGATGCCATATCCGGTATCTCCACCGTGACAGTTCCCTCTGGCGTTACAGTCGCTTCTGCCGTAATCGGTGCTTCGTCCACACTGGTTTCTGATGTCATCCGGTAGATCTGCGCGGTAACCACCGACTCTTTCGCATAAGGAACATTGCGCATCTGAACCTTTACATTATCATAAGCCTTTGGAGAATAATTATTGATAAATGCGACTGCGCTGCCCGCCTGATTGACTGCACCCACCGCCTGTGACATGGAACCGTCGATCTGTGTTGATTTTACGGCAAATTCACCGCCTCCAAGTCCCAGTTTTACAGAGAGAAGCCCCCAGGTCTTTGTAAAGTTCGCAAGATAAGGATTCCCTTCGTTCCATGTATACATTCCTTTTCCGCGCTCAACCCAGCCGGAACTTGCCTCATAATCATCCATCGGTACATCGGCCGGATAACAGGTATAGTAACCGCCGCCGCTGTACCCCTCTACCATCATGTCAATCAGGTTTTTCCCGTGCCAGCCTACACTTTTATAACCGTAAGTCTCATCCTTCGGCTGTCCGGTATGGACATTATATTCGTTCAAATACAGCGGGATATCCCTGCCTGTGTTCTTCCTGATCCAGTATTTAAGATTCCGGCTGTTTGCGCCGCCATTACTGTCATCCTGATTTGCCGGACGTTCCCCGTATTTATGAATGGATACGAACTCCACTCTGTCTTTCCAGGATGCGTACTTATCGGAAAAGATGGTACCAAGCACGCCGTAATCGCCGCCCCAGCTGTCATCAGCGCCGCCGCCCAGTTTTACCACCGGCTTTGCTCCCGGAGTGCCTGTGATCTCTGCTTCTGCTTCATAAATTGCATCGATTGCCTGATAAAACTGATCGGCTGCAATTGCATTTACGATATTACCGCCCTGATACGGGGCTCCGTCAGGGTCTCTCTGATCCCCATGTGTCGGTATATACCAGTGTGGTTCATTTAGAAATTCATAATAATCAATTTTATCACGAAGCAGGATATACACTTTCTTCACGATATCGCGGTATACTTCCCAATCCTTTGGCGCTCCGTTGCAGACTTTCTTTGTATGGGGATCACC
Organism: Faecalicatena sp.; assembly: GCF_058819085.1. Classification (NCBI taxonomy): domain Bacteria; kingdom Bacillati; phylum Bacillota; class Clostridia; order Lachnospirales; family Lachnospiraceae; genus Faecalicatena; species Faecalicatena sp. Next base: position 184,464 of record NZ_JBZUUL010000027.1, on the reverse strand, counting down.
GGATACAACCTCACCTGCCGAGAGCCATTCCGGGATCTGGAATGTCATCGCCATCACTTCGTAACCCTGTGCATCCGCCGCATCTACCCAGCGCATCAGCCTGTCCGTATTCCAGTTTGCCGGATCGGATAGTCCATTTAAGTAGGTTCCGGTCTCTTTAAAATGTTTCATATCCTCCTGGTAGCCTTCCAGCGTAAATTTCCGTTGTTTGCCATCCGGTCCCGTTACATAATAGTAATCTGATTTTACATAATCAGGCTGATCCGGGTTATGCGCCCCCGGACGCTCCCAGTTGGTATTCGGAGTCTTTGTCCAAACCGGCAGAATCTCCTGAAGCCTTGCATCCGCTCTCATAAAACGAACGCCTGCCTGTTCGGTCAGCATCGGCCATACGATAGAGTGGTCACCGATATCGCCGTCGTTTTTATTTACACTTGGATAATGGGTAACCCCAAAGATCCCTGGATTTCCTGTGGAAATCGTATTACCGTAATCTATGGAAACGCTGCCGCCCGGCACCGGTTGTACAACCGTTACTGTACAAGAAGCCGTTTTATTCCCCTCCTCTGTAGCCGCCGTAATAGTAGCTGTACCACTCTCTGCCACTGCTCTGACAGAAGCGGTTTCCTGATTCTGCTCTGTGATCTCCACGATATCATTGTTGGAGCTTGTCCATGTCACATTACGGTTTTCTGCATCCTCCGGCGTAACCACAGCTGTTAAAACAGCCGTATTGCCCTGTTTTAATGACAAAGTGGACGGAGATACACTCACAGATGACACCGCATTTTTCACGGTTAACGTGAATGAACTTTCTACGGTATCCTGAATTCCTTCGATTTTTGCAGTAATAACCGCATATCCGGTCTGTAACGGAGTAAGCAGTCCGGTATCTGCATCCACCTGTACGATCTCCGGAGCAGAAGACGCAAACGTCATCTTTTTTCCTGCTGCAGAAGATTCCGGGAAGATTCTGGCATCTACCTTAAAATCTGTCTTCTTAAGCGGCAGTACATAGCTGCCATCCTCCAGTTTCTCCAGTGACGATAGATTCTGGAATCCAATGGAAAGCTTTACATCTTTGGGTTCCAGCGTCAGCCTGTCCGGTCTTAATTCTCCGCTGGTCGTATAGATCTTGATTGTATTTGTATTCCCAGCTTCAAGTGCCACCTCAAATGTAACCGGATCCTGCAGAGTCACCTGTGAACCGTCCACCTGGAATGCCTCTCCTCCATTTACAGATACCATAATATTGGCATTTTTAGTAGCTGCATAGAGATGAGCAGTATAAGTTCCCGCCCCATCCGCTGCTACCTTTTGCAGCGTAATAAAGTTACTTTCTCCGCCAAACCCGGACACCGTACGGTTAAAGGATGCCCCATTCGTCCATCCTATCTCCATATTTCCACCAAAATGGTTGTCCTGGCTTTCAAATTCATACATAGACTGTGCCGGAAGACTTTTTGGCGTTCCTTCCTTTATGATCACTCCCATTGCACAGTTTTGTGGAACAGACGGGATCGTTGACGTAATGATCCCATTCACAACTTTTGCATCCACCGTCTGAAATACCGATGAGCTGTCGTTATCATCCGATGCTATATACAATTCCAGCTTTACATCCCCATCTTCATAAGGCACATTTTTGAGTTCTATATTCACACTGTTTTTCGCCGCAGAAAAGTTCGTCAGCAGCATAATTGCTTCGTTTTCACTGTTTTGCATTGCAATGGAATCGTCCACGGGCCAGCTGCTCCCCATGTCAGTAGAAACAATTTTAAATGCTCCTTTATTTAATCCCAGCTGGTTGCCCAGCAGATTGTATACCCGGGCAAATGGATTCAGTGATGCGTTCCCGTCCTGATCCAGGGTATATGTATAACTTCCCGGCTGATCATTCTTAGAAACAGTTCCGTCAAACAATACCAGATTCCACCCGTCCCGCATTGCTTTAAATAATGCGCTGGTATGATATTTAATCCCGTCCGCCTCTTTAATTTTACTGTCTGCATCTTTTGCATCTTTTGCAGAGGTTGTCCATCCGGTCATATACAACGGCATGTCTTTATTAGACAACGCTTTTCGGATCTCCTTACGCCCCTGCTTGAACTCTCCGAATACATCCATCGATGAATTGCCATCCGTTGGTTCCGCCTGAAAAACTCTTACCGACACATACTGTAAAAGTGTTTGATCCTTCTCATCTTTATACCTGCTTAAAGCCGCTTTTACATTCTCCGGCAGCAGATCGCCTTTATTTTTCAGTACATATCCAAATCCGCCGATTTTAACATTTGGCAGGATGGCGCGGACCTCTTTTGCAGTTGTATAATAAAAATCTCCAAAATCCTTCTCTGAAAGTCCTGATGACGGTGCAATTTCGACATGGCTGATGGTCCCTTCATACTCCGCCTTTGCATCATCCAGGAATTTTCGGATCATTTTTTTATAATCCTCTTCCCTGCCTGCGTCATACATTCCGTCCTGATCGGCATCGAGCCATTGCGGCAGCGAAGTGAATTCAAGCATCGCTTTCATGCCGGATCCTCTGACATTCGTAAGAATACTGCCTGCGACATGTGTATAATTTCCCATTGCCTCCGTATCCACCGTATCTGCGTTTTCCGGAAACAGCTCGGATAAATCCACATTCACTTTTACCTGTTTTACTCCCATCGTTTCTGCCAGCTTATTCCAGGCATCACTTTGGTCCTTCGACGGTGTTTTGACACCTCCGAACAGTTCCGGCGTCCCTGTCCCGATGCTTGTGTTATAATCCACTACGATTTTACCGCTGCTTCGCTTTTCGGCATGTACATCCATACTGCCTATACCTGACGCAGCGATTGCTGCCGTCAAACCCACAGCGGCTAAACGGCTTGCAAGTTTCTTCACTCTCATATATCCTTTTCCTCCTCTGATTGAAATAATCTCCCGGTATCTTTATGTCCGAAAAATCAAGATACCGAGAGATATTTAATGTACTTATTTTATTGTGAATCCAGAAGAAAAAGAATATAAATTTCCCCCCTTTCATATACACATTTCTGACATTGCCCCTATTTCATATAAAGAATCATTATACCGGCAGACTATCCCGCACACACAGTGCCCCCCAACCCAGCTGGCTGTTCGGCCACTGTGTGAATCCCGGCAGCTGTCTTGCGCCTCTTCTCAGATATGCCTTCACCTTCTCCCCATACAGATACGGGTCATTCCCTCTTACGATCCCCCATTCCATCAAAAGCGCCGAACTTCCGGTGACAAAAGGCGTGGCAAAGGACGTCCCGCTGAATTCTGCATATCCCCCGCCCGGCACCGTTGTCGTCACACGCACCCCCGGAGCCGCCAGATCAGGCTTCGCCTCCGTGATCCCTTCATAAGCCCCCGCCGGGCCGCGCCCGGAGAAATCTGCATATCCAAAAGTCAGCGCATCATAAGCCCCCACTGTGATGACCCGGGGCGCCGTGGACGGGATCGTCAATGTCCTGTCACTCACAGGAAATGCAAAAGCAGTCCCTACATTCAACACACTCTGGCTGGGCAGCCACATCTGATAGTTTCCCGTCACAATGCGCCTCGGCGTCAGGATGATCCGCCATATCCCGCTGTCTATATAAGACTGGCGGGGCAGAAAATCTAAGAAGATCTCCTGCCTCACACTAAACGGACTGGGCTCCCCATAATAGAGCAGAATCTCCGTCTGTCCCAGTACAAATCTCTGAGGACCAAGGATCTCCTGGATCGGACCTACACGCACCCCTGACGGACTGACCAGAGAGATATCCACCTGATCCGCATAGTTCTTCCAGATCTGTACATTGACAGTCGGTTCATTCCTCTGTACACCCAGCTGCACCTCTTCCTCCACGTTTTCCTTAAGAACACCTGAGGTGTGCCCCGCACTCGTCCCCTCGTTTCCGCTTCCCACGCATATCACACTTTTCCAGTAATTCGAGATGTCATCTAAAAAGCGTTCCAACAGTGAAGTCCCGTCATGAGAACCATATGTATTTCCAAAGCTGATATTGACCGCCACCGGCATCTGGTATTCCAGACCCTTTCTGATCACATAATCGACCCCCTGCATCAATTCCGTGGTCCTGGGGAAACCATCCTGCCTGGGACTCCCTAATTTTACTACCAGAAGCTCACTCTCGGGCGCCACGCCTGCATACTGCCTGCCCTCACTTCCGGCTCCATTTCCTGCCGCGACCCCTGCAACAGCTGTACCATGCCCCGAAATATCCCTGCTGGGTACGATATTTTCCCGTTCCCTGACACTCGTCTGCTGGAGCGCTTCATTGATCTGCTCCCTTGTATACTCTGTTCCAATATGATATCCCTCCGGCGGCGCCCCCTGGATCGTCTGGTCCCATAAGCTGCGTATCCTCGTGGTTCCATCCGCATTACGGAAGTCCGCATTCGCATAGTCTATCCCACTGTCAACGATAGCAGTCAGCACACCATTCCCCTTTAAAGAAAAAGGAGTTTGCTGCACAGGGCCTATGCAGGAAACTCTCTTTCCATTCGCAATTTGAAAGAACAGCCTCTTGGGCTTCTCTATAAACTCGATCTGCGGAATCGATGCCAGACTACTGATCGCTGCCTCCCTGATCGTAATCACCGCATATTCATTGGACAGCTCAGTCACACTCGCAGCAAGTGCACGCACGGCATCTAAGGATCCCGAGTACTTAACGATCAGATCCCACTCCCTTTCGATGGGATGAAATCCAACCTCCAGCTCCAGCGACCTCATACGCTCCTCTTCTGTAGCATCTAACGCAAGATTCAACAGATTTTCAACCTTCTGGCTCATATAAGCACTCCTCTAACTCTTTTTTCCATTTCAAACTGCAATATTAAATTTTATTCCGTATCAGCTCCAAGAATGACTCCTCCCTGGAAGATTTCCTCTAAGACCGGAGATACGAAAAGAACCTTAATCTGACAGCCTATCTTCCCGGCCCCTTATACTCAGCATATGCATAAGGCAGGAAATACCCCTGATCGTGACGGCAGACAGGACAGACCTTCGGAGCCTGCTTTCCCTCATGAATGTAGCCGCAGTTCGTACAGATCCACTTATTCTCCTCCTGGCATTCAAAATACCTGCCCGTCGCAAGCAGCTCTGCAATCTCCCCAAAACGTACCTGATGCACGTGCTCAATTTCCGCGATCTGATAAAATGCGGAGGCAGCCTCCAGAAATCCTTCCTCTTTTGCCACATCTCCAAATTTCTGATATACATCCTCGTACTCTTCTCTCTCATTGTGCTCCGCTGCACGCAGAAGCTCTGCCAAAGATTCCTGCTGATCCACCGGATATCCTCCGTCAATAAAGATCGTCTCTCCTGCAGACTCCTTTAAGAGCTCATAAAATCTCTCCGCATGCGCCCGCTCCTGCTCTGCTGTGTAAAGAAAAATATCTGCGATCGTATGCATTTTTAGATCCTGCGCCTTTTCTGCGGCGATCGTATACCTGTTCCTAGCCTGGCTCTCCCCGGCAAACGCCCTCATCAGATTCTCTTTTGTTTTACTCTCAGAAAAATTAACAGCCATAATACACACTCCTTTTTTATTAGTAGTATGTAAAATGGCTGGTAAAATATACATTACTTTTTTGCTTTGCCAAAAACCCACCCGCAGGGCATGTATTACGGGATGCCCTATGGGTAGACATTATTTTTTAGTTAAACCCGATCAAACGCCTTGCTACGTTGTATGCCAGAGATGAGACCTTCCGCCCTGTCCTTCCCGGCAGGTTGATCGTCTGTCCCAAGATCCCATACCGGATCTTCATATAAGTCCTGTAATCCTTTTTCTTTAGGTACTGCCAGAGCTCTGTCTTTTTCTCCAGATTCTCTTTTTTCTTCGACCTGATACATAATATGGAAGATACTGTCATCATGATCGCCAGATAATCGATCATATATTTGCGCAGCTTCTTGCTGGAGACCATCCTGAGCTCGTACATTCCGATCATGCTCTTTGTCACAAAGATCTGCTGGTCGATCCTGCTGATCATCACTTTCTCATTCACAGACTGATCTTCCCGTCCGATAAAATATCTATAGAAATCCACATCCATGTAATACATCGTCCTTACATGCGGCAGCGGATAGTATACATAGATATTATCCACATAAAATGTGTGCTTCGGGAGACGAAGCTGACACAGCTTTAACATCTCTGTCCGATAGATAACGGAGTGCATCAGGATATACTGGTCCAGCCGGAAATGACCGATATCATCCCAGTGGAAGATCTGGTTCTGCGGCAGCACATTTCGATAATGGATCACCTTCTTATGCTCCATCCCCACCTTCTCATAAACATAATTGGAAACGATCATGTCCACCATGGTATCTGTCTGGACAAATGCCTTCACGGCATCCAAGATCTTTGTCAAAGCATCCTCGTCCACCCAGTCATCACTGTCGACCACTTTAAAATATCTTCCCACCGCATGTGTAAGCCCTGAATTGACAGCATCACCATGACCGCCGTTCTCCTTATTCACCACTTTTACGATCGTTGGATACTGCTCTGCATACCGCTTTGCGATCTTCTTTGTCTTATCCGTTGAGCCGTCATTGACTATAATGATCTCAACATCCTCTCCGCCCTTCAATATTGATTGGATTGCCTTTTCCATATACGCCTCTGAATTGTAACATGGAATTGCAAATGAGATATACTTCATTATTTTACACCCCTTTATCAAGATAAAGCAATTATACTGCATATTTGCTAAGTTTCCAACCTCTTTTCAAGAAAATCAGCTTTTCTTCGTATTGTAAAATCATCCCATATCCCTTATAGTTATCTTAAACAGCTTTTAAATCATTCACATTTGGGAGGAATATGACAATGAAGAAAAATGTAATCGTAGGACAATCCGGTGGACCGACTGCCGTGATCAATGCCAGCCTTTACGGCGTTGTATATGAAGCACTGAACCGTGAAGACTCTTTTGGAGCAGTCTATGGCATGATCAACGGAATCGAGGGTTTTCTGGACGGACATTATATGGACATGGAACCGCTGGAGCGCTCCGGCGAATTAGAATTAGTTAAAAATACACCGGGGTCCTTCCTTGGCTCCTGCCGGTATAAACTTCCGGAAGATCTTGAAGATGCCGTGTATCCTAAGTTATTTGAGAAGTTCCAGGAACTGAATATCGGATACTTCTTCTACATCGGCGGAAACGACTCCATGGACACCGTCAGCAAGCTGTCCCGTTATGCCCAAAAGATATCCAGTGATATCCGTGTCATCGGGATTCCAAAGACGATCGACAATGACCTGATCGAAACCGATCACACACCTGGATTCGGAAGCGCCGCAAAATATATCGCTTCCACCGTGCGCGAGATCGCCATTGATGCTTCTGTTTACGATAATAAGAAATCCGTTACTATTGTGGAGATCATGGGCAGACATGCCGGATGGCTTGCCGCTGCAAGTGTTCTTGCCCGCAAGTTTGAGGGAGATAATCCAGTATTGATCTACCTTCCTGAAGCAGATTTTGACCAGGATGCCTTTATTGAAAAAGTAAAAGAAACTTTAGAAAGCACCCCAAACCTGGTGGTCTGCATTTCCGAAGGGATCCATGATAAGGACGGCACCTTCATCTGTGAGCTTGCCAGCGATGTTGGGGTAGATGCTTTCGGCCACAAAATGCTGACAGGCTCCGGTAAGTACCTTGAGAACCTGGTAAAAGAACGCCTCGGCGTAAAGGTGCGTTCCATCGAGTTAAACGTCTGCCAGCGCTGCTCCTCTTCCATGCTCTCCAAGACAGACCAGAAGGAAGCCATTGCATCCGGCGCTTATGGGGTAAAATGCGCCCTGGAAGGCGAGACAGGCAGGATGATTGCCTTTAAGCGTGTAAAAGACGAGCCTTATACCATCGATTATGTAACAGCAGATGTCAACAAAGTATGTAATCAGGAGAAAACAGTTCCGGCCGAATGGATCACTCACGGCGGTACTGATATCGGAGAAGAGTTTATTGCGTATGCAAGGCCTTTGATACAGGGGGAGGTCACGGTCCCGGTAGAAGATGGGGTCCCCAAGTTTGCATACCGCAGATCACGCTAGAAAAATGCCGGTCCCCAAAAGGGCCGGCATATCTTCAGCTATAGTAGATTTCTTTATTTAACTCATGTTCCTTCGCATTAATAATCACATTAGCGGCAGCATCACCGACCACATTTAACGTGATGACAGACATTCCCGGAGGGTAATTCATCGCCAGCACAAGCGCATAGCCGATCATACACAGATCTGAGGTAAAGCCAAGCCCGTTAAGGACTGCAAACACCATCGTCGTTCCCGCTACCGGAATTGCCGGTGTTCCCATTGCAGTACAGATCGATAGGAAGGCTGCCAGGACAAGATGAGACGGCCTGACCTCGATCCCTGCAGATGTAGCGATAAAAGTAATCGCCATCATGTGCATAACGGTTGTTCCGTTCATATTGATCGTCATACCAGTTGGAAGCACAAAGCTGCTGATCTCCTCACTGCATCCCAGTTCTTCGATACAGGTCTTCTTATTTAACGGCAGCGTTGCCGCGGAGGAATTCGTAGCTGCCGCAAACAGCCCGATCTTCATTACCTTCTTTATAAAAATGACCGGATTCAGCCCTGTTGTGATCCAGATCCCTACCGGATAGATGGTAAACACAAGCAATAATCCGATAAAGATCGTAGATACTATGTATGTCAATGAGGGCTGTAAGTATTCTACACCATATGTTGCGAAGGTTCTTGTGATCATACAGAAAATAGCGATCGGACTGATCTTATTGATCAGAAATTCCATATAAAGCTTTATGATCTCATTTAAGCTTTCCAGAACCTTTTTAAAAGGTTCTGCCTTTTCCCTTAACTGATTCATGGTCAGTCCAATGATCACCGCCACTACTACGACTGCAAGGATGCTGGTGTTCGTACTAAAGGCCGAGAATATGTTGCCGGGAACTGCATTCACAATGGTTGACAGCGGGTTATAGGAATCCATGGTGGCAACTGATGAAGTATCCGCAGCCGGAAGCTTTACGGAAAACCATCCCATTGATTTGATCAGATAAGCGAAACACCCTGCCAGAAAAGCGCCCACCGCATAAAAGGAGATAAAGCAAATCAGCGTCTTCCCCGCGATCTTTCCAAGCTTTTCCGGATTTGCCATACTGCAGAGCGCAAGACTAAGTGAAACTAAGACAAGCGGCACAACTGCAAGCTGCAGACCCTGCATAAAAAGCTGTCCTATGATATAAAAAATACCGATTGAATTGAACCCCTTGTCGGCAGTAACATCCTGAAATAAAATAAGATTGATCACATTCCACACATTCTCCTGACCATTTGCCGTCAATGACTCGCGGAGCAGTAAAAAAATAATCCCCAATATTAATCCCCCAAACAGCGCGATCACCATTTTTTTCATAATGGACATCTGTTTCTTCCCTGTTTTTTCTCCCATTCTACATCCTCCAATTTCTCACCAAAATAGCATGCCCGTAAGGTAAAAAAAATCCTGCGACTGCATATCTCACGATTTGCACTCACAGGATTCCATACTCTGGTTTAGTAAACCAATGTAATTTGATTCCTTTCACAGAACTCGACCCATCTATCATCCGGCTTCCTATCTGTTACCAGATAGTCAATCTCCTGCAGCTCCAATAGATGAGCGAAAGCCCTTTTATCAAATTTCGAGTGGTCCGCAAACAATGCTACCTCTCTGGCGTGTTCTGACATCGTCTTCTTCACCTCTGCCTCAGCCTCTTTCGAGTCCATGATCCCATACTCCAGATCAATTCCTTTGCAGCTGATCAGCAGCAGATCAACATGGTACTTCTTAATGTTCTCCTTTGCCACTGTTCCCTGAAGTGATAATGTACTCCTATTAAATACACCGCCAACAGAAAGTATGTGTATGTCTGTGTTTGCCATCTCATTGAAGACCGCGGTAGACGTGGTCAGAAGCGTAACATCCCGGCTGTTCGGTATCAGCTTAACCACTTCCATTACAGTCGTGCTCGCATCCGCTGCTATCGTCATCTTGTCCTTTAACATCGGCGCAAATGCAATTGCCATCTTCCGTTTCTCTTCAATGTGGATCCCGGCTCTTTGATAAAAATGAATGCCCTCTCTTTGATTCTCAATATTTAAAACCGCACCGCCAAATGTGCGGGTTAGAACACCCTCATTTTCCAGCTTTTCCAAATCACGTCTGATCGTCTCTTCTGTCACGCCAAAAATTGAGCTTAACTCTGACACAACCACCTTTTTTTCGGTCTGTATCATATTTTTTATTAATTCCAATCTGTCTTTTGCAGCCATCTTCTCACTCCTCGAAATTTGTATCATTTCTTTAATACTAACATGATTTCTCGTGGAATTCAAAAGTTTTTCCTTTGTTTTCGGCAAATCATATGAGCACAAAGAATGCGGAGTGTAAGACATCAGCCCAGGCTTTCTGCCATTTCACGCATCAGCTGTACGTCCTTGGGATCCAGCTCAAGCTCAGCTGATTTTACGTTTTCTGCGATCTGTCCGACTGTTGTAGATCCACTGAGCAGGTTCAGGAAGTCTCCCTGGTGAAGGATCCAGCCAAGTGCAAGGTTTGCAATTGTACAGTGATACTTCTCGCAGAGCGGTCTCCACTCATCCATCATATCCATCGCTTTCTGCATGTTTTCAGGCTGGAACCATTTCTTAGGAATCTGGGCACCTACCGGCTTATAGTCTCTTGGCATTGTCCCTGACAAAAGTCCCATCTCAAGCGGAGAATATGCCTGGATCGTAACGCCGTTTTCACGGCAGCACGGAATGATCTCCTTTTCGATCTCACGGTCTAAAATAGAATATTTTGCCTGAACGATATCAAGCTGTCCCCATTTCAGATACTCCTCGATATGATGTATATCTACATTGGCCGCACCGATCGCTTTGATCTTGCCCTGAGCCCTTAGATCATTTAAAACATCCATAGTCTTCTGGACAGGCACATAATATTCTGACCCTTCGATCGCCTGCCAGTGTGTCATGTAAACATCTACATAATCCGTACCCAGACGCTCAAGAGATTCCTCGATCTCTTTCTTTACAGATGCGCTGTTCAGATTTTTGTATAACTGGATGCCGTTTACTTTATTAAAGAGATCCCCCTTCATTTCCTGATCCCATGTCACACCGCACTTTGTGATGATGACAACTTCCTCACGTTTCATCCCCTCTAATGCCTTACCAAGGATCTTTTCACTGTTTCCGAAGTTGTATCCCGGAGCAGTATCGATCAGGTTCACGCCCAGTCTTGGTGCCTCTCTGATCGTATCCACGACAACCTGCATATCATGATCTCCGCCCCATGCTGAGCCGCCGCCGATTGACCATGTTCCAAGACCGATTCTTGAGATATCTATCCCTGTCCTGCCTAGCTTCATTGTTTTCATATTTCTGTATTCCTTTCTCATCTATCAATAAGTTAAACTATTCGTTATAATCCTCACGGTATCTGGCAAGCATATCCTCTACCATCTGTTTGTCCTTTACTCCGCCTGTGGCACCGACATACTGGACAGAAACTGCTGCTGTGCAGTTTGCGTAAACCGCACAATCACGGAGATCTTTCCCCTCCAGAAGAGCAGATATGAAACCAGATGCAAAATTGTCTCCTGCACCGATCGTATCGATCGCCGTTACCCCTTTGCATGCCGGAACGATCATGGAACCTTCCGCATTACGGATATAACATCCACGTTTTCCGATCTTCATGACTACATTTTTCACACCGCAGCCATATAATACCTCAGCGACCTTTTCCTCTTCTGTCTCTCCGGTGAGTCCGCAGGCCTCCTCAAAGTTCGGGAAGAAATAATCCACATAGCTTAGCGCCTCTTTAATATCTTCCAGCTTTTCATTCAGCCTCGGTGAGACCATGTCTGCACAGATTATCATTCCTTCTTCCTTCGCCTTTGAGAAAACAGAAACTAATGCCTTATTATCAAACAAAGGATTGTTGAAGATACTTGCAAAAGAAAGTATCTTTGCATTCTTTAATGCGGATATATCCAGATCTTCATAACAGAACTTCCACAGACTTCCCTGGCGGTTCGTAATAAAAGTACGCTCTCCATCCTCAGCGACTAACCCTACATTAATAGAGGTCACCTTGTCGGGGTCCTGTTTGATATACGTGGTATCGATGTCATTGGCCTTACAGTGGTTTATTACAAACCATCCCGGCACGTCAACACCGATACAGCTCATAAGTCCGACCTTATGCCCAAGCCTTGTAATGATGGTAGACTCGTTCAATGCATCGCCCCCGATCGTCATTGAGATCCCGTCAACCGGATAGGACACCACGTCAAATACTTCCCTGCTCACCGGCCGCAGCGGCAGATCCACGATCGCTGCGCCGATAATGATCACATCCAATTTTCTATCCACTTTACTCATCAGCCCTTCCGTCATCACCGAATAATTTAATTTTGTACATCGCGCGTTCCTTGACCGCCTTTCTTACTTCACGCTGAACTGCCAGAAACGGCTCATCCTTGTGTGCGTTGACCGCCTCCATCGCAGCCTGGCAGAGCTCTGTATGAATATTGATCTTTGCGATTCCCAGTGAGATCGCTTTCTTAATATCCTCATCACCGATACCAGAAGCACCGTGCAGAACAAGAGGTACATCTACTTCACTTGCAACCTTCTCCAGTACATCGAAGGCTAATTTAGGTTCGGAAGAATAGACACCGTGTACATTTCCGATCGCGACAGCTAAAGAGTCGCATCCCGTTCTTTCAACGAATTCCTTAGCCTTTGAAGGATCCGTATACTGATAATCTGAAAGAGCCTCTTCGTAAACCGTCTCATTTCCAACATGTCCAAGCTCTGCCTCGACAGGTATGTTATAAGCGTGGAAATAATCAACACATCTCTTGATCTCAGCAACGTTTTCTTCAAAAGGAAGTGCAGAAGCATCACGCATAACAGAATTCATGCAGTGGTTCACTGCATTCTGCAGAATCGTCATATTACGTCCATGATCCCAATGCTCGATCACAGGAACTGATGCCTTTTTTGCCATGGAATCCATCATATAACAGAAGTCTTCAAAGGAAGTATTCCCTGTAAAACCTGTACCGAAGGAAATGATGATCGGAGCACGCAGCTCTTCCGCCGCATCGATGACTCCCATTAACATCTCTGCATTCCATACATTAAAGTGAGGAATCGCATAATGTCCTTCTCTTGCTTTCTTTTCCCAATATCTGATATCTGATAACATACTTTTTCTCCTTTTCTTCCTATTACTCAGCTACCTTTACAACACCCTTAACCATGTCATTCTTCTTGACCGGATCGATCGCTTCCATAAATGCGTTCTGTACATCTTTGTAGTCATAGATATTTGTAACCATTTCTTTTACATTGAACTTTCCTGTGGCAATTGCTTCAATTGTCTGAGGAAAATTATTGCAGTATCTGAATGCAGTCTGGATCGTTACTTCGCGGTTGATCTTAAGAAAATCGATCGGAACCGGCTGGGACTGTGTGCCAACCATCATGATCTTCCCGCCGCGGGCCACAATCTGTACCGCCTGCTGTGCAGTAAAGGCAGACCCTGCCGCCTCAAACACCAGATCAACACCGTGATCTCCATAAAGCTCACCTGACCGCAGTACTGCAACGGTATCCTGTTCTTTTCCATTGATCACTCTCTTTGCACCAAGCTTCTTTGCAAGATCAAGACGTTTCTGGATCACATCCACAACCGTGATGTCTGTTGCTCCAAGGCTTAAGCATGCCTGAAGGACCATCAGTCCGATTGTCCCGCCTCCGAGGATGACAATACTCTTTCCGACCTGTGCCCCGCCTAAGATCGCAGCATGCATGCCAACTGCAGCCGGCTCTACCAGTGCCCCTTCCAATGTTGTCATTCCTTCGGGGATATGATAAGTCCATTCCTCCGGGTGGGTCATATACTGTGTCAATGCGCCTTTATAATTTGGCTGCGTTGCCATAAAGTCTACTCCCGGGCATATATTGTAGCGCCCGCCGCGGCAGTATTCGCATGTATCATCCGGCACACCTGGCTCGATCAATACTTTATCACCCACTTTGAATTTTGTAACCTTGGCTCCAACGCCGACTACTTCACCTGCCACTTCATGTCCAAGTCCGATCTTCTGATTTGGATCTTTAGGCGGGATAAACGGCCCGAATTCAAATCCATGGATATCGGATCCACACATGCCTACATATTCAACCTTCATGAGAATCTCATGATCCTTCGGCTGGGGCATAGGACATTTTTGTATCTCAAATTGCTTTGGTGTCACTAAAATTGCTTCTGAATTATTCATACTGTAACCTCCTGTCTTAAATCCCGGTGTCCGGCCTTATACCAGACACCGAAGCTCTCGTTTAGTCAACGTTTCCAATATCCTCTACAGACTCTCCTCTGGTCTCAATACCTAAGAACAGAATGCTGACTGCTATAATGACTGCTACTACAGAGATCAGGATAAACACGCCGTTTGCCCCTACACTGTTTGCCACATATGTAACAAGGAACGGGAAGAAAATATTGCTGACACGTCCCATCGCATTACTGAATCCTGAACCGGACAATTTTGCTGATGTGGGCCACATTTCCGGTACATAGACTGCTGATGCATAGCACACGTACATATAGATCGCGGTGTTCAAAAGGAAGGTCCAAAGGATCAGCCCTCCCATAGAGCTCTGACGTCCTGTGATGATACCGAATACAGCCATGATGGCTAACAGTGCAACCCCCATTACTTTACGCGGAACCTTATCCATGATCAGGGATGCGATAAAGATTCCGAAAGGAGCGCCGAATAAGCCAAACATTGTCATAAACTGTGACTGAGAGGTATCAAATCCCAGCGATTTAAGCATAGACGGCATCCAGTTCATCAATGTATACTGAATGGTATTCATACCGATCAGTACGAGTGATCCAACGATCGTTCTCCTCAGCAGCTTCCCTTTAAACAATGCTGAATATGGAAGCTGTTTTACCTGTTTTGGCTCATCTGTCACCTCTGGAAGTGGTTTGCCTGTAGCAGCTTCAATCTCTTTTTCAATGCTTGTCATGATCGCATCTGCTTCCTCGATCCTGCCCTGTGCCTCTAACCATCTTGGTGATTCCGGAAACTTCTTGGCGATCAAGACACTTGCAATGATAGAAAGAACAGACGGGATCATGAACTGAATTCTCCAATTCAACGCATAACTGATACCTGTTGAAACAACTAACAGCGCAATACCATTGCAGATCGGGTGTGCCCAGTTTCCGATGAACGAAGTACGGCTTGACCATGTACCACGGTTTCTTCCAGGAACATACTCTGTAAATCCTGCAAAAAGAACTACCAAGAGTGCTCCAAGGCCAAGACCCTGGATCAATCTGAACACATACAATACATATACATTAGGTGAAGCTGCCCCGCCGATCATAGCGATGATGTGAATAATTTCATATAACAGGATACTTTTCTTACGTCCGATCTTATCTCCGATCGGTCCGCCGATCAATGCACCGAACAGCTGTCCTGCAGTATACGTTGTACTCCAGAGTGCTAAAAGCTTTGACCCCGGTTCCAGCCAGTGAATCTCGTTGAGCAGAATATTCTGCACGGCACCTCCGATTCCATTTGACCAGCATACCAAAAGTGCAAATGCTGTCACCAGCCACATTTTGATATGCCAGGATGAATTTGGCAGACGATCCAGTCTTGCGCCAATATTAACATTAGATTTTTTACCCATTCTCCTACCCTCCTGATATCCCTTGCGATACCATTTCTCATCTTCGTTTTTATTTTGTCTCTACTTTACTCTCCGCTTCCATGATCTCCCATGCCTTTTTGATATCTTTGCTTTTATTCCACAGGGCTGGAGGTCCCAGCACAACAACATCAGCTCCGGCATCATAAAGCGGTTGATATACCTCCCAGTTCATAGAGCCGTCTGCCTCGATCAAAAACTTCAGCCCCATCTCTGCACGCCACTGTACAAGTGTGCGTATCTTATCGTACATCTGTGTAATAACCTTCTGTCCGGCATACCCTGCATCTACGATCATGATCGTCACTTTATCAAGCAGCGGCAGATAATAGCGGATCGCCTCTAAAGGAGCTGCCGGGTTCAGAGCAATTCCGGCTTTACATCCCAGTGCTCTGATCTTATTGATCGTTACAAACGCATCGCTCTCAATGCAGTCCGTATGTGGCGTAATGTAAGCCGCTCCGGCCTCTGCACACGCTTCTATGTAATCCTGAGGGTGCTTCACCATGAGATGTGCATCCATCGGTGTGGTTACGTGGGGCTTTAAATATGCCATAAAGTCTGGCCCGATCCCAAAGGTTTTTACATAATTTCCATCCTTAATATCCATGTGCAGGAAGTCTGCCCTGGCATCAATAAACTTTACCTGTTCCTCCAGTTTAAATAAATCACAGCAGCCCATCGACGGCGCAACTAAAAGTCTGTCTCTCATTATATCCTCCATTAGTCAAAATCGTATGTCATGATTACCTTAATCGCTTCTTTAGAAGCCATTGCGTCAAATCCTTTTTCCCACTCGGAAAGACCCAGACGGTGAGTGATCATAGGCTGTACCTTAATTGCCCCGCTCTTAAGAAGACGGATCGCGTTTCTCCATGAGGTAGAATCATAAGCCATATGCCCGATAATGCTCTTGTTCCAGGAGGTGATATCATTGATAGAAAACTCCAGCGGCTTAAATCCCATTCCTACACGAACGATCTCTGCATTTGGCCTTGTCATCTCGATTGCCTGCTCCAGAGCAATATTAGCACCTGAGCATTCTATAACTAACCCAAGGTTGTCTCTTCCGCAGATTTCCTGACATCGCTTTACAACATCCTCTGTAGACCCGTTCACACAGTGTGTAGCTCCCAGTTCTTTTGCAACCCCAAAACGAACCTTTGTATCATCCTGCAGGCCGACCATTACGATGTTAACAGCTCCCATGATGTGGGCGATCTGTACTGAGAATAATCCAAGCGGGCCGGTACCGAATACGACAACATCCTGTCCGGGAAGCAGATGTGCCTGCTGCGCAATCGCTTTATATGCATTACAGATAGGATCAAGAACTGCCGCCTCTTCGTATTTCACACCTTCCGGGATCTCCCAGATCGCATGCTTATGGATTCTTAAAATCTCACCCGGGATCTTGCAGTACTTTGTGAAGCCTCCGCCCCAACGGTTGTTGTCAAGTCCAAGGTTCACCTTCTCCTCGCAGCAGAGGAAATCACCCTGCTCACAAGCCGGACAGACACCGCATACATGTCCGCTGTTGTCTGATACGATTCTCTGACCAACCTTCCAGTCTGTAACCTTTTCTCCTACTTTGACGATCTCACCTGCAAATTCATGGCCGCGTACTGAATTAAACTCATCTGAACCATTCTCTACCTTATAGTGCTTCATATCAGCTCCACAGATCGCTGCTGCTTTCACTTCTATAATAATGTCCTCTGGTCCGCATTCTGGTTCCGGGATATCGATCATCCTGTATCCACCAAATTCTTTTCCATATCTTGCTAATGCTTTCATTCTAGTACCTCCATACTTTCATTCTTTATACTGTTATTCTTCGGCCGAAAAGTAAGTGTTTTGTTTACCACTTGCTTTATGAGTACATAATACCTCGCATTTTCTTTTAAGTCAAACATTATTTCTGTGATTCACAGATTTTTATTACTGTTTCACAAATATATATTTCTTTTTTGTATATAATGACCAAGTATTTTTTTATTTCCCAACAAAAATTTTTGAAACACAGATTTTCACTCTTTCACTCAGATAAAAATAAACTCTGAATAAAAATGAATAAAGCCCAGATATACCTTACATGAAGTATATCTGGGCATTTCCATTTAGGATCTATATTATTAACCGGAACTTTTGTCCCAGCAGTGCTTTTTAATAGTTAAAAGGCGCTGAGTACTCTAAATAAGTACTCAGCGCCTTACAAGAATGCGGATGACAGGACTTGAACCTGCACGTCTGGGACACTAGATCCTAAGTCTAGCGCGTCTGCCAATTCCGCCACATCCGCATGTGAACATGTTGTATTTTAATACATCTGAGAGCATTTGTCAAATACTTTTTATCCTTTAAAGCTCCCTGAAATCCCATGACTTTAAATTCCGATACCACTCTTCCATGTCATCCTCCATACATTGGGGAATAGGGGCAGTAAATTCAATGTCCTTCTCGATCTCATCTACGATCTCATCCAAAAGTCCTCCGTAATCCCCCGCCAGTTCGTTAAACAAATTAATCAAGCAATAGCGTTCGCATATTTCAATGCATTTACTAAACATTTCTTTATCCATTTGTTTATTCATATATGCATCAAACTCTTCCTCTGTAGAAACGAGAAGAAAAAGGCTCTTTTCCTCTATATAGCGTCTTTCTTTTTCGGATAATGATTGTAACATCTCTAGCATTTTATTCTCCCTTATTACAATAATGTATGTATGTTATTATATGTATGCTAATACATGTACTTAAACACATGTTTTATACCATATATTATAAAATAAATATAATTAGGTTACAATACACTTATAAAATTTATCGAATAGGATGTTGTACTCATGAGTAGTAAAATAGAAATAAAATTAGAAGCATTAAGAAAGAAATATGGATTATCTAAAAATAAACTATGTTATAAGGCAGAAATACAATTTTCTCAGGTTCAAGCTTGGGAAAATAATGAAATTACAAGATGTGATTTTGATGTATTACGCAGATTATGTGACGTATTCTCGGAGCTGGACAATGACTTCAAAATCACCGATCTAATAGATTATATCAAAGAAGATGAAAAGACTGAGTAGGCACAAGGCTTACACAGTCTTTTTTACTTTGGTCAACTTTCTTTAAGAAAAAAATAACCGGGGAATCAATTTCCTCGGATACTTAAAAATTCATGAGCGTGCGGGGATTCGAACCCCGGACAACTTGATTAAAAGTCAAGTGCTCTACCACCTGAGCTACACGCCCGTATTCTATTAAACTCATCCTGCTTTGTCCAGGCTAAACTGGGCTAGCTGGATTCGAACCAGCGAATGCAGGAGTCAAAGTCCTGTGCCTTACCGCTTGGCGATAGCCCATTGAAGACTTATATCTGACACTGCTTTGCCAGTACTATAAAAAAAATAAAGGGTGGGTAATGGGACTCGAACCCATGATATCCAGAACCACAATCTGGCGCGCTAACCAACTGCACCATACCCACCACAACGAGCCTGGGGGGATTCGAACCCTCGACCTACGGCTTAGAAGGCCGTTGCTCTATCCAGCTGAGCTACAGACTCTTATGCAATTATCCCCTTGCTCTATATCCCACAGTCATCCTGTAGGAAAGCGGGTGATGGGAATCGAACCCACGTATCCAGCTTGGAAGGCTGGTGTTCTACCATTGAACTACACCCGCACTATCGGGGTGACAGGATTCGAACCTGCGACCTCCTGGTCCCAAACCAGGCGCTCTAGCCAAGCTGAGCCACACCCCGATGTTCTTTTGTTTATCACGCTCACCCGTGACGCAAGAATTATTATATCTTACACTTTGCAATATGTCAACAATTATTTTAATTTTTTTTACATTTTTTTCATGCAAGTCTCGGAACCCTTGATTTTACGCGGTTTTCGGCGAAAAAAAAGTCGTAAACCGAACCTTCATCCGAGATAAAATTGCTTGAATTTGGGATTTTCCCCCTCATTCAATTCCATGATCATATAGCTTCCTCTTCTTCCCTCCTGCCTCGGATATGAGACGCTGCCGGGATTCAGAAGTATGGTATCTTCTTTTTCTTCAAAATATGGCTTGTGGGTATGACCGAACATCACAATATCGGCACAACGTGCCTTTCCCTCTTCCCGGATATATTCCGGATCAAGAGATACATAATAGCTGTGTCCATGTGTGATAAATACTCTGTATTTACCGATATAAAATTCCTCTTCCCGCGGAAGATCGGAGAAGAAGTCATTATTTCCCCTTACAATATGCTTTTCACACTCTATGACCGCATTGAGATAGTCTTCTCCGCCCTCTACATCACCAAGATGGATAAACATGTCTATGTCCCCGGCAAGCTCTAAAATCTTGTCAAGATTCCCATGATTTCCATGTGTATCACTTACAATCAAAATTTTCATATGACCTACATCCTTGTTTCCAAAATTTTACGCATTGCGCGCAGGGCATTCCCGCGGTGGCTGAGTTCATTCTTCTGTTCAGGATCCATCTGTGCCGTTGTACATCCATATTCAGGTACATAAAAGATAGGGTCATATCCGAATCCATGATCCCCTATGATCTCATGCCCTATGATTCCCTCAATAGTCCCTCTGGCGGTCTCTACAGACCCATCCGGCAGCACAGCAGCGATCACACACACGAAACGTGCCGTCCTCTTTTCATCCGGTACCCCCTCCAGCTTGTCCAGAAGCATCTGATTCTTAATATCATATGAGGTATCTACCCCTGCAAACCGCGCCGAATAGATTCCCGGTGCTTTGTCCAGATAATCAATCTCCAGGCCGGAGTCATCTGCAAGTATAATATCATTCGGGAGCAGTTTCGCGATCGCAGAAGCCTTGATCACGGCATTCTCTTCAAACGTGGAACCGTCCTCCACGATATCGATATCAATTCCGGCCTCCTTCATCGAATAGATCGGAATCCCAAGATCTGCCAGGATCATGCGGATCTCTACCATCTTATTTTCATTCCCTGTTGCAAAAATAATTCTCTTTTCCATCTCTCCACCTTCTATTTCTTTGGTTTTGGAGGTCTAGGACCCATAAACTGGTAAAAATAGGTCTTGATCATCCCGTTATAGATCTTTCTGTTCTTATCTGCCTGTCTTCCAAAATATCTCTCCGCATCTTCGTAACTGGTGATCATATATGCTGACCAGCTGTCAAGCCTGCGGAAGCTTTCGCCAAAATCCCCATATAGCTGCGGCAGGACTGCCTTTTCTTCCAAACGTTCTCCATAAGGCGGATTTGTAATGATAAAACCATACTTCTTCGGATGTCTGAGGTCTCTTACATCACGCTGTTGGAAATGGATCATATGACCCACTCCTGCTTCCTCCGCATTCTGACGGGCTGCCTTCAATACCTCGGGATCAATATCGTATCCCTGGATATCAACCTCCACATCATCCTCGATCAGATCATTCGCCTCATCCACAGCATGATACCAGGCCTGCCGGGGCAGTATGTTCCCCCAGTCTTCTGCCAGAAAAGAACGGTTCATCCCTGGTGCGATCCTTGCCGCCATCATAGCAGCTTCTATTGGAAATGTCCCACTGCCGCAGAACGGATCGACCAGAACTCTGTCTTTATTCCAGGGCGTCAGCATGATCAAAGCCGCCGCCAGCGTCTCTGTGATCGGAGCTTTTCCCGCCAATTGGCGGTAGCCGCGCTTATGAAGGGAAACACCTGAGGTATCGATCCCCACTGTCACCATATCCTTCATCAAAAATACCCTGACCGGATAAGATGCCCCTTTTTCTTCAAACCACTTCATATGATAGTGCATCTTCAAACGCTCTACCATTGCTTTCTTCATAATGGACTGGATGTCTGACGGACTGAACAGCTTACTCTTCACAGAGGCCGCCTTTGCCACCCAGAACTTCCCATCCTTGGGGATATACTCCTCCCACGGGATTGCCTTTGTATTCTCGAAAAGCTCATCAAAGGTCTCTGCCTTAAAACAGCCCACCTTCAACAGGATCCGCTCTGCACTGCGCAAGAAAATATTTGCCCTGCAGACCGCCTCCTTATCCCCGTAAAATGTAACCCTGCCATCCTCTACCTGTGCGATCTCATATCCTAAGTCCTGTACTTCTCTTTTCAGTACTGCCTCCAGGCCGAAATGACAAGGTGCGATTAATTCTATTTTATCCATGAACGCCTCCATATGCGCAGTATACAGCTGCTAAATGCTCGTACATTTGCTGCACAGTAAATTATATGTATCATATTACTATAAATTTAGGACGTAGTAAAGCTGAACTTTACTACGTCCTAAATTGACCTTAGCCCTGTACCAAACTGACTTTTGTCGCGTACTTGTTAGAAAAAGTACTCTGATTAATAGTTGATGCTGCCGTTGTTGTAAGAATTCTTATTGTTGTTGTTATTGTTTGAGTTGCTGTTTGATGTTGTGTTGCTTGTAGAATTCTTATTGGAATTCTTGTTAGAATTCTTGTTGTTGTTCTGGTTATTGTTGTTCTGGTTGTTGTTATTCTGGCTCTGTACATCTGAATAAGAGTTAGAATAAGAGTTGTTGTTTGAGTTCTTTGAAGAACTGTTTGTGTTTGCGTTTCTGCTTGCGTTATTGTTGTTTGAGTTGTTGTTATTGTTTGACATGAGTGTTCCTCCTAGGAAAATTTATTTGGTACACTCATATTATGTCATCCCGCTTTCTTTTTTATTCACTTTTTACAAAACCAAGAATTTCATTTTATTTAATATTTTTTTTATTTTTGCTTGCTTTTTCCAATTTCATATATTATACTTATCATTGTAGAAAGGTTACTTTCTACAACCCCTTATTAATTATTTATACTCCCCTCAAAAGACCGATGGCTCCCCCATCGGTCTTTTACTTTCCAAATTTTTCCATTTTTACCAAAATTCCGACTTTTTTGCACTTAGATACAAAAACACCGGCCTCTCATGCGCCAGTGTTTTCTTTCGTTAAATTTACAATATTTTATTATAATCATGCCATAGTTCTCACCAGGGACATATCCGGTTAACTTCTTTCTCAGCCCCGCCTGTTCCCGATCACACGGAACACGATCATAATGATCAGTATCGGTACCAAGATCGGCGCCACCAGCCTGATCACACCCGTAACGATGGCAAATATAGCCACAATGACCATAATGATCCCCAGGACTAAAAGCAGCTTCTTCCACCATGTATCCAGACCGAAGGAGCGCACATAAGGGTTTTTCTCTGTAGTGTGTCCCCTTTCGCTCTCATAGCCGCCATACGTGCCGCTGCCGGCCTCATATACAGTCGACTGGTCCGTACCGTCCGCCGCATCGATCACCGTGCGCGCGAGGATCCACGGATCTCCCAGCATGGCCAGTACTTCCTCCTCGCTCTTCCCCTTCTGTATCTCATCCATAATATATTGGTTATAGAACTCTACATTTTCCTGCACGATCCTGCCGGACAGATCATTTTCCAGCGCCTTACGCAGTTCTGCCAAGAATTCGTTTCGCGTCATTTTTGTATCCTCCTAAAAGATTCTTCACGATCTCACTCTGTTTCATAAGATATCCACATTTCCTTCCTTTTATCAACAATCTCCGGGAATATTCCCCACATATGATATAAAAAGGAACCTTGCACTTAGAATACCATAATCTATGGCACATTCCAAGTACAAGGTTCTTAAATTTTCCTTATAATTATCTAAGGGATTACAGTTCACTCGTCTGTTATGGGGCAGCAGATTTGTGCCTGCACAAGAATCTGCTGCCCCATAACAGACGCAGGGAGCGCCAGTTTATGAGCAAAAAGAGCCGTGAAACGGCGAGGAAGCATCGGAGATGCGTTTTGCGAATGGCGCGCGTGAATTGTAGCTCTAAGAGTTACAGTTCTTTTAAAAGTTCTGTCAGATACAGCCACATATGGGAAATGGATTCCTTAGAAACCTTTTCCTTAGTAGAATGTACGTCAAAGAGGTCCGGCCCGGTCGAGATAATATCCATTCCCGGTTTCTTATCATCCCAATACCCGCATTCTAATCCGGCATGGATTGCCGCCACCTCTGCCTTTTTGTCAAATAATTTTTCATATAATGCAATCGCAGTGTCGCGAAGCGGTGACTCTTTCCGATACTGCCAGCCCGGATAGTCACTCTCGAAAATACAGGTGTCACAGTACTCATCTGCTATGATCTGTATCTTATCTCTGAGCATATATTTCTGTGATGCCACAGAACTTCTAAGGGACATCAGAAGTGTTAATTTACCATCCTCCAGGGTGAGTGAACCCAGATTCATGGAAGTCTCAATCAGCCCTTCTATGGCGAAGGAATAACCTGCTACACCATATGGAAGCAGCATCAGGCTATTGCAGATCTCCGCCTGATATTTCTCTGTATACACCTCTGCACCCGTCACAGCCTTGCCATCTTCGATCTCAAAGCTGATAGAATCAGTATACTGCAGCTCTGTCTGAAATGTCTTTTCCACTTCTTCCAGTTTTTTCTTCACTGCACCTAAATCTTCCGGCTTCACAAAAAGGCACACACTTCCGTTATTAGCTATTGCATTGGCCTTACCAGGTGCATCTAACGCATTGATACGCACCGGAAGCTCTTTTAATAAGTAGAGCAGCCTTCCCAGAAGCACGATAGAGTTACCCAGCCCCATACCGATGTTGATGCCTGAATGCCCGCCTGCAAGACCTTTAAAAGCGACTTTCAGGGGAATCCTATCTTCTTCGAGACGCTCTGTCTCCAGGTTCCAGATCATCCGGCATCTCAATCCTCCGGCGCAGCTTGTATAGAAGATTCCCTCCTCCTCGGAATCCAGATTAATGAGCCTGGTTCCCCTCAAAGAGGAAATGTCGATCAGATCCGCTCCGATCAATCCGACCTCTTCCTTTACAGTAAAGACAATTTCCAGGTCAGGATGCTTAAGATCTTCGCTGTCCAGGAGCGCCAGGCAGTATGCGATTGCAATTCCATTGTCAGAGCCAAGAGATGTTCCCTCTGCAAAATAGTACTCATCATCCTCTTTTACTTCGATCCCATCCTCATATCTATGGTCACTGTCATTCTCTTTTACATAAACCATATCCAGATGCCCCTGTAGAATGACCGGATCTTTGGCACCTTCAGTGGTAGCAGGTTTTCTGATAATCAGATTATAATTCGCATCCTGTGTCACATCCAGCCCTCTGGCCCTAGCAAAATCGGCAATATAATCACTGATCGCCTTTTCATCTCCGGATGCTCTTGGGATGGAACAGACCTTCTTAAAATAAGAAATCACTTTTTCTACATCAACCATAATACTTTTGTTCTCCTACATAAACATCTTAATCAAGCTTGAGAAGAAGCTGAATAATCCATCTCCTGCGATCAAGCCTGCATCACGGCAGTTCATGAATTCATCACCGATGATCTTGCGGATGATAACTGCAACTACTACACCGATACCATAGATCGGATTGTTGATCAGAAGTCCTGTCGCCAGCAATACACCAAACATGTACTTTCTGCCGATGATCTGAATGACCGCACCCGGGATTGCCCAAATTGCCAGTTCCTTCAAAAGCGCCATATTACTTCCCATCTGTGCTGTCGTAGCAAACACAGTACTTGTTGCAGGAATCAGACCGTCTTTCAGAGTCATGTCTGCGAAAAAGATTACAACAACGATTCCGATAAACGCACCGAGCATCTCGATGAATACCTGCTGTTTTCTTCCGTAAACCTCATGTTCTGGATTCTTGCTTTTTCCGCGGATGATCCAGCCTGTCTTTAAGTCATATCCCATATCTGCAAAGCACGGTCCTACTGAGCTGATGTATCCTGTCAGAACTGCGACTGCAACCGGTGGGAATCCCATCAGCACACCGATCGTCATAAATATAGTAGTAACCGCAAATCCCGGAAACCATCCGGAATACATTGCAGCTTTTCCGATGATGATCATGGAAGCGACAGATGCAAATGCCGTCCAGATTACCCAGAGCACCATCTTTGCCGGTGACATTCCTGTAAAGATGCCGCAGATCACGCCCACGAAAATACCACCGACTACGTGGGTAGCCAATGCAACGATCAATGTTCCTCTTGTCTTTGTACTCGAAACAGTCAGGCCCTCTTCCAGTTCCTCTTTTGCCGCCTTTGACTTCTTGGCCTTAGAAGAGCTCTGATATATGGAAACAACGGACTGTACCAGCGCGATCAATCCTGCTCCGACCATAAATCCCTGTGGGATACTTGTGCTCCCCAGGTCAAATCCTGTCAGCGGTGCACAGTAGCCGCGGATCAAAAGACCGATGCCAAGTGCCAGCATGGATACGATATTTGCGATAAATACGATACCAACGGCACCGACAGGAAGTTTGAAGATACTGCCCACGATACCCACTACAATACCCTGGATGACACGTTTCGCCTTATCTCCGCCTTCGTCTCCCGCTTCCAGAACCTCTGCCGTAGCCACGCCGGGTGCCCACGCCTCTCTTGCCGGAAACAGTGGAGAATCAAATAATGACCCGACCGTATAGACTGAGATCACAGTTCCAAAGATACATCCGACTGCCATCGGAAGGATCGCTTTCGTCTCACCCATAACAAACAGGATCGCAACTGCGACAAACGCACAGTTAGCCGCTGAAAACCCTGCACCTGATACGATCGTCTGAATATAGTTCTGCCTCTCCAGGCTCTTAAACCTTCCGAACATCGACATCGGAATCTTAGAAACCAGCATTGCAAATACCGCACCTAAGATCGAGGTGTTGGCCGATACACCAACCTTTCCCATGATCTGCATGCAGATGATACCTGACAGGACTGCCAGGATAGAGCCAAAAATAATGGTTGCAGGCTCTGAAAAGCGGATCTTTTCAAATGTGGACTTTCCATCCTTTGCTTTCTTCTCTTCCATATTTTCCACCTTAATCCCTTCCTCTATAAAGAAAAAAGTACCCAGCAGGAAAATCTGGGTACTCTTTTTTCAAAGTTTTTAATACCCTGCTACTCCCATTTTCTTACAGATTGCAGCTAACTCTGGATCAACATATTTCCCATTCTCCTCGATAGCAACTCCGTCCAGGATAATAGAAGGTTTAGAAACAACGCCGTCTGTATGTGATGCCGCTGTCCAGTAACTTCCTCGGATCATCTTGCCCTGGCTGCCGATACCGAATTCCATACAGCCAAAGATTCTTTCGTCTTCAACGATACGCCCTGTTGCTTTACTTACTCCCGGGTTAAATCCTAAGGAATAGTGAGCAAGACGGAACATATTCGGATCATCGAAGGAATGCAGCCATGCGCTGAATCTTTCTGCATCCTTGCCGCCTTCAATCTTTGTTACAACTCCATTTTCAAGTGTCAGTTCTACATTGCCGGACAGGATTCCCATATCAGTCGGCGGGAAGATCGCCGCATCAAATACCAGTTTTCCGTTGATTGTCTCTTCGATCGGGCACCAGCTGATCTGTCCGCACATCATGAACGGATATCCTTTGAAGGTAGCCAGCTGTCCTGAGTGGCGGACAGGTCTGCCTTCGTTCTTTGCTGTCAGATATGTACCGTTCTCATCTTTGATAATGATGTCGTTGGCAGCTTCCATCTTTGCCTTGAGAGCCTCACCGAGCTCTACAACGCTTGCAACATCTACCCTGCCGATGCAGTTAACGATCATTGTCACGTCCATGCCTGTCAGGTTGATATAGCGGCATCCGAAATCAATTGCTTTTCTCCAGGATTCACACAGCATGATAGAGGAATAGGATAATTCAATCCACACATCTGCCACTGCTACTGCATTTCCAAGTGGAGCGATCGGTTCTGCATATGCTTTCTCATTCGTCGGAACGTATACAAGTACCGGGTTAGCGCCTACGATATAAGCTGCATTCATGATCGCATCCAGAACTCTTTTGTCTGTGGATGTATCACCTGTAACAACAACATTTTCACCAGGTTCTACCAGCATCATTTCTTTTACAAGCTTGTATGCTGCCTTGCTCACCTCATAAGATAAATAATCCGGTGACATTTCAATTCCAATTGGGTATTCCATAATAAGATCCTCCTTCTTTTTGTACCACATTTCTTTCGGACTTTTTCGGAAAGTCCTTTATTTGTCTTGATAATATCATAAAATTCTTTTAAAATGAAATCACATTATTTTATAGCCTAATAAGTTCCGATTATACGGATAGTTAGCAGAAAATTCAGAAAGGAGTTGTTTGAAATGTTAGATTTAAAATTAGATACCTTCCTGACTTTATGCGAGACTAGAAATTATACAAAAACGGCCAATCTGCTGAATATCACGCAGCCCGCTGTCACACAGCATATCAAGCACCTGGAGGGGTACTATGAGACAAAGCTTCTGTATTATGACGAGAAGCGCCGTCTGCACCTTACAGAACACGGAAAACTGCTGCGTGCATATGCACAGACGGTCAAGGCCGATTCCCTGATTATTGAGAGGAAATTAAGGACGCCTGTAGATGAGCCCGATGAATTGAGGCTCGGCACCTTAACCACCACAGGGGAATCTCTGGTTCCGCATATGGTAGCCGAATACCTGAAACATTATCCTGATAAGAAGGTCAGTATGTACCTCGGCGAGGCAGATGCACTTTTGCAGCAGCTAAAAACAGGGCGGATACAGCTGTGCATCATAGATACATACTGCCCGCCCCTCGAATTCGAGAGTTATGAACTCTTTGAAGCCGATACGATCTGCATCTGTTCCCCTTTACATCCATTAGCGGGAAAGACCGTTGATTTCAAAGAGTTAAATGATTACCGTTTGATTTTCCGTGAGAATGATACGAATTCCCATCGCAATCTGATGCAGATACTGCATACGCATAATCAGGATATCAATAATTTTAGATCCTATGTAGAGATCGGTACGATTAATTCGGTACAGAAAATGGTTATGGAGAATATAGGAATCTCCTTTATCTACCATTTTGTTGCACAGAAGAACTTAGATAACGGTCTTTTAAGCCAGATCCATATCCGTAATTTTTCTTCTCACGCAATGTTTAACTTCGTCTGGCTGAAAGACAGCTTTTTTGAACCTGTAAACAGACAGTTTTTAGATGTCTGCAGAGAAGTATTAGCTTCCTCATACTTTCACGCCTAAAACGATCCTGTAATTTGCCCCTTTTGGGTGAGTCTTTTTTAGGCATTCACCAGCCCGCCAGGTATCCTCGCCGGAAATCCGTCCTGCTAAGCAGGAACGGCTTTCCGGCGATAGAGAAAAAACTGATCCGTAAACTCTTTTCTTATTCGTAATCTGCAATTCCCAGCTTCTTACAGTAGGAAATACAGGTTTCCTCTTTATAGATTCCATTCTCCTCAAGAATTTCCCCATCCAGGATGATCGTCGGCTTAGATACCACCCCGTCTGTATGGGAAGCGGCATCCCAGAAAGCCCCCATCAGGCTCGCTCCCTGGCTTCCAATCCCAAATTCGATACAGCCGAAGATCCTCTCATCCTCTACGATCCTGCCTGTCGCTTTTTGTACACCGGGATTAAATCCGATGGAATAATGTGCCAGACGGTACATATTAGGATCTTCAAAGGAAGCCAGCCACTTCTGAAAGATTTCTGCCTGGACACCGCCTGTAATATCAACCACTCTTCCTTCTTTTAATTCAAGTCTTACTGGTTCCCTTAGCAGCCCGATCTCGCTCGGCGGGAACAGTGCCGCATCAAATACAAGGGTCCCCTCTATGGTCTCTTCTACCGGACACCAGCTGACTTGTCCGCCTAACATGACAGGATAGCCCTTTTTCGTAGCAAGCTGTCCCGAATGCTTCACCTTTCGCCCTTGATTATAGGCCTTCAAATTGGTTCCGTTTGCGTCGCGGACAATGACCTCATTGGAAGCCTGTACTTTTTGGGTCAGATATTCGCCGAATTCAACGAGCACGTCATACTTCACACGACCTACTGTATTGACCAGCATAATGACATCCATTCCGCACAGACATGTGTATCTCGCCCCGTTGGCGATCGCCTTCTGGAAGCATGGGGAATGCATGACACAATAGTAAGCAAATTCGATCCATACATCTGCCACCGCAACTGCATTGGCAATCGGCGGGTACGGCTCTTCAAACGCCTTTCCTGTGGTGGGGTATTTTATCATCACCGGGTTAGCCCCGATGGTATACGCTGCCCCCATCACTGCATCGACCACCCGCATATCTGTGGAGGTATCTGCCGTTATCACGACAGTTTCTCCGGGTTTTACCAACATGACATCCCTGACCAGCTTCATTGCTGCTCTCTGCACTTCATAAGACAGATAAGAATCTGTCATTTCAATCCCGATTGGGTATTCCATATTTATCACGCCTTTTCTTTTTTATTTTCTACTCAAACATTCCTTTTGTAAATTTATCAGGAGCAGATTTTGCTTTGATCTTCATAGCCACATAGTATACGATACCTGTGATCAGAAGTGACTGAAGGGGAGGGATCCCGACCTTCACTACATATGTCGTCACATAGCCCACCGCTGTTCCGATCACCATTGCGATCGTTGCCATGAAGTTCCATCCCAGCTTATCTTCCCATTTCTCTTTTCTTGCAAAGAAGTCTACAAACATGACTCCCGCGATCGCCGGATACAAAAGTGCCGCCAGACTTAACAGATCCTGGAAATGCTCCAGAATTCCCCACAGAGAAAGAATAATCGATAAGATCGTCCCCACCAGTGTCACGGTTGCTCTTCCTTTGTTGGATGTTACATTTAAGATATTCGAGAAAGAAAGTCCCATGGTGTAGTTATTCACTAACTGACTGGTCCAGGATGCCAGCCAGAGCACGATGAATCCCCAGACCGGGAAGCCAAGATTCTGCATAACAGCCACGATATCTGCCGTCCCGTTGCCTGCTGCCATAATAGCTCCGATAAAAACAAGCGGGATACCGATTGCAATGATCCCAAGAGGAATTAAGACGTTATCCTTCCATTTCGGCTTTGCGTACCTTGTATAATCCGCTGCAATTACAAACTGCGAAACATTCATACCTAAGAGCATGGTAACTCCTGCAGCAAACGAAATATCTCCTGAACCCTGATAGTTCACGATATTTCCCCATCCGACATTTTTCAATGCAAGATAGATCCCTGCCACGCATAAAAGCAGTCCACACGGCACTGCAAGATAATCCGTCCATTTCATAGAGGAATATCCGATGATGGATGGCACTGCAAATAAAATCCCGACGATAATGGTTACGATCGCCCATGCGATCCTGTTTGCCGTATAATCAATGCCCAGAATCACGCAAAGCGCATTTCCCGTCACGGATGTCTGGATGGCCCACCAGCCCATGCTGATGACACCGATCACCAGTGCAATGATAAACTTTGCCTGTTTATCTCCAAACCCCTGACGTGCGATAACAGACGATGACAGCCCTGTCTTAGCCCCTATGTACCCGCTTAACGTGTTGCCTCCCCAAGTCAGTACCAGGAATGTAAAAAGTACGACCGGGATCATTCCTTTGATCCCGAATGCTCCGATCAATGTAGCTCCGATCATCAGAATCGGCACACAGAATTCAAGCCCGCCGAAGATCACTGCCGGTGTGATCCAGCTCTGTCTTTGGTCAAGCGGGACCGGTGTCATCGGTTCATCTACGATCACTGTTTTCTCTTTTTTCTCACTGCCCATGTTCCTTCCTCCTCATACCCTCTTCTTTTATAAATTTTGATAAACTTCATACCGTTTCATATTTCTCCATGGGATTCCTTTTCTGGCTTCTTTCAGCTTCTCCTTTTCTAATACCACCCTGGCATAAGCCTCATCTGTTGTTGTGAGCCGTACTAAAGTGCTGCCATCCGGGTTAGATACCGTCGTATTGCCACAGTACTGCACATCCCCACAAGCCCGGTTCAGTGCAACCGTGTATACCTGATTCTCTGCCGCACGCATCTTGCTGCAGGTGGTAAACAAATCTTCCCAGCCTGCTCCCCACGCACTCGGATAAATGATGATCTCCGCGCCCTTTTTCTGTGCTAACGGCGTTGATATCTCCGGAAAGCCATAATCTGCACAGATCAAAAGACCAACATTCCACCCCTTGAAAGGGACCGTAACTAATTCCCCGCCCTTGTCAAAAAAGTCATTTTCGGTATCCCACAGATGGATTTTTCTGTACTTTCCGATCATCTCCCCTTCTTCGTCCCAGATGCAGACCACATCATAACGCCTGTCCCCTTCTGACATCTGAATCCCTGCCAGAATCGCAATATGGCAGTCAGCCGCCATGGCAGAAAAGAAGTCAGCCTCCTCATTTGAGAGTGCTGCTTTTTCAAAATCATAACCACTGATACATAATTCAGGAAAACATAACAGATCAATATCATCTGCCGCATAATGCTGTACAAGCTTCTGGATTCTCTTGCAGTTCTCTTCAATCTGTCCCTCGAGGACGGACATCTGGACAAGACCAAGCTTTAACATTATTTTTCCCTCCTTTCCTCTTTCGTTTTTTTGTTTTTGTCTTTCATTAATTTTTATAGTACCATAATTTTCCTTTATAATGAAATCACGTTATCTTATAGTGCAATAAGTTGGAGTTATAGGGTATAATTTTCTTATATTTCTAACTCTGTTTTATTTTTTACCTGAAAACAACCTGCCGCAGCACTTTAAAAGTGCACACGTCAGGCTGTTTCTACATCATTTCATATTATTTTTTCTTTTATAGCATTATTTGTCGCTCACTTTTCCAAGCGGCACACCGCACGCCCGTCTTTTGCATCTAAAAGCAGACATGCTTTGCCGCCGGATACATCAAACACCTTGATGATCTCCGACAGTTCCTTTTCTTCCGGCCATATTTTCAGGAATACATTCGGAAACCCGTTCAAAAGTTCAGGCTGATAGAGCCTTGTCTTACTGTTCTCATTGATCGCACCATAATATACATCCGCCTCGACCAGGTCCTGGAACATATGGCTTCCGTAAGACAGCTCCGGGCGGTATCCCGCTTTACTGTAAGCGACCTCGCAGATCGCGATAAACTGGCTGATATCTGCATACACCACAGGCACACCAAGCTCCGGCGACGATGTTCCGATCCGTCCCGGCACGAGCAGCATCAGCTTTAAGTCCTCTTCCTCATAATGCTGGTTGATCTGGCTGATCATCCTTCCCACATCAGGCTTCTTAGCATAAGGATACTCATAATAAGCCTGCGGGTCTACCCATACGATACGGTCCAGCTTCTCCTTCTTGGATCTCCTCATGGACGTCCGGCGCACGTCAAATAACAACTCATCATCCACGCCCACCGGGATCACAACATTCTCTGACGCTGCTGTCTGGAGCGGACGGCACTGCAGCAGGTTCACCCTCCATATGCCCTCCTCAGGGCATTTCAGCGCAAACTCCACATCCACGGGACGCTCATACTCCGTTTCAAGCATCTTTAAGATCTTGCGCATCATACGGATAAAATCATTCTTCTCAACTAATCCCTGGCAGTCTGCAAAATACACCTTTCTGAACTGCCGCCTCTGTGACAGCATATACTCTGCCTCTGTATCCCGGCTTAGAACCAGCTTTTTCTGCCAGTCCGGCATGTTGCGTATCACCAGATCCAGAGGTCTGGTCATCAGTTTATTTTCCGAAAAATCCAGGACATCCACCTGGCGCTGCGAGAACTTATGCCGCTCTGCGATCGTGGTGCGGATATTGGCCTGCGCACGGTCCAGTCCTACCAGCCTCGGATAATCCCCGGGGGTACGCTCCACCGCCCTGGTCCCCAAGCCCACAACGATGCGCAGCATCCCCGCATCCGGGTTCATATGCTCCATCCATTTATAAGGATTATAGGAGCACCCCATACCTGCTGCCGCCGGGAAATACATATCCCCGTAACGCTCTCCCTCCACCTTCTGGACAAGGAGCGCCATCTGCTCATCTACATCCAGAAGCTTCCTCTTCCTTCTATATTCAATCGCAGACGGATTCATGGTGCTTGCATATACCCGGCGGATAGCATCCTCTAATTCCAGGAGCCGTTCCTTATCTGTTCCCTGATTCATACAGAAGATGGACTCGTACTTGCCGGAGAACGCATTCCCATATCCATCCTCCAACAGACTGCTGGAACGCACGATCATCGGTGTGTCCTTATAATATTCCAGCACCTTCCTAAGTTCCACACGGATCGACTCAGGAAACACCCCTGTGCTGATTCTTTGCTTTAGCTCTTCTGCTTCTTTAAAATGCTCCTTCTCCCGGCGCTGCTTCTCTCTAAGCTCTTCGCAGCCGTTCTGTTTCAGATACTTGCAGAAGACATCGGAACCGATGAAGAAGGAATGATGCGGCTCGATATATTCTTTAAATTCCGGCAGACGCACCTTGATCAGCTTGCGCGCCACCAAAAGGCCGCATGCCTTTCCTCCGATCAGCCCGCCCCCGATCCGTCTCTTACATACCTTTCTGAAATCCTGCGGTGTAAAGTGCCTGAGTATCAGCCGTTCCATCCGCGTTTCTGTCGTCATGAGGCTGTTGCACACGATCTTTTTTTCATCTTCTGTCATCTCTTCTTTATTAAGCAGTTCTTCCCAGCCATTCATGTTCCATTCCCCTTTCTTTGTTGATGGGGAGCAATACCACATCTCATGCGACATTCCCCTATACTAATTTTAGTGTAATCGAATCCTGAAAAAATAGCAAATCATTCAAAGTTATACTCCTCATAAGCATTTGCTTATGGCCCCGGATCACACTTTATCATTGGATTCGATCTTAAGCCCCGGTATGGCGATCTTCATAAATTCCGTCATACTTCTTGTCAGGTATTTATTCTTTCTATAGTATAAATAAACCTCACGAACTGCCTCCGGATCATCAATCTTATAGTAAACGATATTTGCATCCGGCGGCAGGCTTTTCACTACAGTATCGCTGACAAAGGAAGCCCCCATCCCAAACTCTGTCAGATGATAGGTCGTAAGAAGCTGATTCAGCTTCAGCGAAATATTTAAGGTAACTCCTGCTCTCCGGCATATCGCCTCCACCCGTTCTCTGGTGTCGTTATGGGCGCGCAGCACTACAAAACGCTCATCCTTGAACTTCCAGAGCGGCACCCCCGGGAATTCCGGCTGGAGATGTACATCATTGCGTACGTCCTCCACCGTCAGCTGATATTTCCCCGCCCTCTTGTTGCTGTCAAAGGAAGCTGGTACTGCAAGAAGAAGATGTTCCTCCATAAACTGCTTCTTTTCATAGATAGACTCATCCAAGAGATAATTGTCAATGATGATATCCAGCTCCCCTGCAAAGAGCTTCTGCTCCAGCAGCGGAGTGTGTCCCTCAAACAGGCTCACCTTCACATTGGGATATGCTGCCCTGAATTTCTCTATGAGCGGAGGAAAAATAAAAGAGGAAAACAGATAACTCCCTCCCAGCGATAAATGTCCCGTCTTTAGTTCATGCATGTTCCCCACATAATACGCGAACTCATCCTCCAGATCCATGATCTTCTCGGCTGTCTTTATGTACTTCTTCCCGCAGTCTGTCAGCTGGATCGGGGTCGTACTCCTGTCAAACAGAGGCATTCCCACCTTTGTCTCCACCTTTTTGATCATAGCGCTTAGGGCCGGCTGGGAAATATATAAATTCTCCGCCGCCTTTGAAAAACTCTTTTCTTTATACACCTCATATACATAGTTCATACCACTGAACATCGCTTACCTCCATGCACATAACCATTTAGTTATAATAACTATACAAATATAAATATTTGTTTTTATTTTATGATATTTCTATAATAAAAGCAAGAACTTAAGAGACCTGTACAAGGAGGAGATTTATGAAACCAATCGCAGATTATTCAAGCGAAGACTTAAGCGCACTTCTGAAAGATTTAGAAGTACAATACAAAGAAGCACAGGCGCAGAACCTGAAACTGAACATGGCAAGAGGTAAGCCGGCTACCACACAGCTGAACTTAAGCAATGACCTCTTAGGAAAAATGGAAAGCTACACACTGGCAGACGGAACCGATGCAAGAAACTACGGTATTCTTGATGGAATACCGGAATGCAGAGAACTGTTCGGAGGACTGCTCGGGATCGATCCGTCACAGATCATCATCGGCGGCAATGCAAGCCTGAATGTCATGTTTGACACACTCAGCTTCTTATGCCTTTTCGGAACAGCAGGATGCGAGCCCTGGCTTTACCACAAGCACAATGGCACACCGGTCAAATTCCTGTGTCCTGTACCCGGATATGACCGCCACTTCAAGATATGTGAAGAGCTCGGCATTGAGATGATCTGTGTTCCGCTGAAAGAGGACGGGCCGGATATGGACATCGTCAAGAAATTAGTAAGCGAAGACGAGATGATCAAAGGAATCTGGTGCGTACCGCTCCACTCCAATCCACAGGGCGTCTGCTACAGCGATGAGGTCGTAGAGCAGCTGGCTTCTATGGAAACCGCCGCGAAAGACTTCCGCATCTTCTGGGACAATGCTTACGGTGTACATCATATATATGAAGATGTTCCATTGAAGGATATCATAAAGGAATGTGAAAAATGTGGAAATCCTGACAGGGTATATTACTTCTTCTCCACATCCAAGATCAGCTTCCCGGGAGCCGGAATCGCACTCGTTGCCTCCAGCCCGGCTAATATTAAAGAGCTGAAAGGGCATATGTCCGCACAGACTATCGGACATGACAAGTTAAACCAGCTGCGCCACGTACAGTTCTTCAAAACGCCTGAAAACATCAGAGCACATATGAAGATGCTGGCTGAAGAATTAAAGCCGAAATTCGACATGGTCCTCAATAAACTGGAGGAATCCTTAGGCGGCAGCGGTCTTGCAGCATGGAGTAATCCAAAGGGCGGATATTTCGTTTCACTGGACACCCTCCCGGGATGTGCAAAACGTACTGTTGAGCTTGCAAAGAATGCAGGTGTCACAATGACAGGTGCCGGAGCTACATATCCTTACGGTAAAGATCCTCAGGATTCCAACATTCGTATCGCACCGACCTATCCGACCATCGAGGAACTGGAAAAGGCGATGGATATCTTTACGATCTGCGTAAAAATTGCAGGAATTGAGAAACTATTAGAGAAATAATACGAAAGAAATGCAGACATAAAATAAATACCAAAATCGATGCCAACGATTTTTATATGAATACCAAAATGAATGCCAATAATTTTTTTATAAGAAAAGGAGAACAAATCATGGCACAGTATAATCCTTATGACAACGTATTAAAAGTAGTAAAAGAGGCAGCCGACATCTTAGGATACTCAGACAGCGATATCGAAGCGATCAAGTATCCTGAAAGAGAACTGAAAGTAGCGATCCCGGTACGCATGGACGACGGAACAACACATGTATTCGAAGGATACCGTATCCAGCATTCCACATCCAGAGGTCCTGCAAAGGGCGGAATCCGTTTCCATCCGGCAGTAAACTTAGACGAAGTAAAAGCACTTGCAGCATGGATGACATTTAAATGTGCAGTTGTTAATATCCCATACGGCGGCGGCAAGGGTGGTGTCGTTTGTGATCCTAACAAGTTATCCGAAAACGAGATCCGTGCCATCACGAGAAGATTTACAGCCGCTATCGCTCCGCTGATCGGACCAGAGCAGGATATCCCGGCTCCAGATGTAGGAACGAACGCAGCAGTTATGGGCTGGATGATGGACACATACAGCATGTTAAAAGGACACTGTGTACATGGTGTTGTTACAGGAAAACCGATCGAACTGGGCGGTGCTTTAGGACGTAACGAGGCAACCGGACGCGGTGTTATGTTCACAACAAAGAACATCTTAAAGAAACTGGGATTAGATACAAACGGAACAACCGTAGCTATCCAGGGTATGGGAAATGTCGGAAGTATCACAGCAAAGCTTCTTCACAAAGAAGGCATGAAGGTCGTTGCTGTCAGTGACGTATCCGGCGGTATCTACAATGCAGACGGTCTGGATATTCCTGCAATCCTTGAGTACCTGTCCAAGGACCGCAAGAATCTCTTAAGCGGATACGAAGAAGAAGGCATGACACGTATCTCCAACGAAGAGCTGCTTGAACTGGATGTAAAGGTTCTGGTTCCTGCTGCATTAGAGAACCAGATCAATGGTTCTAACGCTGAGAACATCAAAGCTGACATCATCGTAGAAGCTGCCAACGGCCCGATTGCATCTGAGGCTGATGATGTATTGAACGCAAAAGGAATCGTAGTTGTACCTGATATCCTCGCAAACGCAGGTGGTGTTGTCGTATCCTACTTCGAGTGGGTACAGAATATCCAGTCTGTAAGCTGGACAGAAGAAACCGTTAATGAGAAGCTGAAAAATATTATGGATCCTGCTTTTGAAGCAGTATGGAATATTGCTGACCAGCAGCACACAACACTGCGTACAGGCGCTTACCTGATCGCTGTAAAACGTGTTGTTGATGCGAAGAAAGCAAGAGCGATCTGGCCATAAGAATCATCTTATGATAAATGATTTTTTTCCTAAAGTTAGAAGAAAGTCCTGGGATCTCCCGGGGCTTTCTTCTATTCTGACTAGGTAGTTCAATATTCTCTGCTGCCATATGATAGGAGCAGTGCATCCCACTAATTCCCATGCTCCTATGCCGCTTATGTTCACAATTTGTTCATTTATCATTCAAAAATCTTTCACTTTCTCCTCATTCTTTCTTCATTTCTCTTGCATATACTTAATATATCAAATGAAGAACAAGAACTACTTCACTTGATATTACATCCGACAACAAGTGTAATACTATTTGAATAAACTTTTTCATAATACATGCCAGGGATTGAGCGATCAATCACCTGGCATCCTCCCTTTTATGGGATAACTTCCGATATCCTGTCTATCATGTCTTATTTCCGCCCTATTCCTGTTCTGCTAATTTCACAGCTGCTTCCCTGTTTCCATCCGCTGCCTGTACCCCGGTCATCGTTTTCCTGCTTTCTGCCACTGCACGTCCGCCGCATATCCCTGCAAAGATAAGGACAATAACTGCAATGATAAGTATTGTTTTCCGCTGCTGCTTTTTCTCTTGTTTACATGTAATATTGGATAATTCTTTCTGGATCTGCTTTAGATTCCCGTACCTCTTCTTTGGATTTACACCGAGACATTTTCCGATGATCCCGGATAATAGATATTCTTCTCCTCTTGTGAGGGAAATATAGGCTTCTGTATGAGCCAGAATCAGCTGTATGGTCTTTCCCAGACTATATAATGCCGCAGACGATCCGGCGTCCTCCTTGATCCGAATGACCGGGTCCACAAAATACTTTTGAACCTTAGGATCCCGCATATTCTTTAGAACAGACTCATTGCTTTTTGCCCCAAGATCCAAAAGGAGGATCTCCTCTTCCTTAGTGACCAGGATACTATACGGATTCAGATACCGGTATGCCTGCCCCTCTCTGCACTTTTCATACTTCACTGCCTCACCGGCAGTCATTCTGAACCATTTAAAAACCAGCTCCTTTGTGATCCCCTTGGGATCCTTTAAGCGCTGTATGAGCAGCCGTCCGTCTGCACAATCCATAATGGTCCTGCATTTTCCCCCATGCTCAATAAACCTCAAAACTTCATAACTTTCTGCTGTAACCAATCATACTCCTTTCTACAGCTTTACTTAAAACTTGAAATACTTATCAGAAACGATGCCGAACTTTAAAACGTGAATGATAGATAAATCAGACCTATCAGAATACTTGTATCTTACTTGATTTACATAAAAAATGCAAGCACTTTCATGCCTGCATTTTTATGTTTATTCTTCATTCTCTGCCTTGCTGTTTTCCAGAAATATTTTTCTCGTCACAAAATTATAAACCATCACCACTGCCGTTGCACCGATTTTGGAGATCATATAAAAAATGTGAAGTTTATCCACAGCGAGCCACATAATCAGCTGATTTATCCCCAATCCTATAACGCTGAGGATGATAAATACGGCAAAATCCTGTGTTTTGCTCCTCTCCCCGGTAACATTAAACACCCAGTACACACTCAGCACATAATTGAATATGACAGATACTGTAAATGAAACAGCACAGGAAATCAGGTAATTTACGCCAAACAGCTCTGTCAGCAGGATCATGATCCCGTAATCGATCAGGAAAGCACCGCCTCCCACGACCGCAAACCTGATCAGCTGCGAAAGCAGGCTTGTCTTCTTCTTTTTGTCCATACTGCGCACCTTACAACTCTTCCAGTCTGTTCAGGGCAGCCTCTACCACCTTATCCATATCGTAATATTTATAATCTCCCAGCCTTCCGCCAAAGATCACATTCTCTTCTTTTGCAGCGAGTTCCTTATACTGTTCATAGAGCTTGGTATTCTTCTCATCATTGACCGGATAATAAGGTTCCATCCCTACCTTCCACTCGGAGGAGTACTCTCTGGAGATTACCGTCTTCTCCTGCTTTCCGAACTCGAAGTGCTTATGCTCGATGATCCTGGTGTATGGTACCTCCCTGTCCGTGTAGTTCACCACCGCATTGCCCTGATAGTTATCGCAGTCCAGCACCTCTGTCTCAAATCTCACGGAGCGGTACTCCAACGCACCAAGCTGATATCCAAAATACTCGTCGATCATACCTGTAAAAATCGTCGTCTCTGCAATATCCGGGTTCTCTTTTCTAAACTCAAAGAAGTCCACGCCTGTCCTTACCTCGATTCCCTCCAGCATCTTTTCCACGATGGCCGTATAGCCGCCAATCGGAATCCCCTGATATCTGTCGTTAAAATAATTATTGTCGTAAGTAAACCTAAACGGAAGGCGCTTGATGATAAACGCCGGGAGTTCCCTGCAGTCTCTTCCCCACTGCTTCTCTGTATATCCCTTGATCAGCTTCTCATAAACGTCACGTCCGCCAAGGGATAATGCCTGCTCCTCCAGATTCTTAGGCTCTGTAATGCCCGTCTCTGCCACCTGCTTTGCGATCATCTCCTTCGCCTCCTTAGGCGTTCGAATCCCCCACATCTTGCTAAAAGTATTCATATTAAACGGCAGATTATAGAGCTCATCCTTATATACAGCAATGGGCGAATTGATGTAGTTATTAAACTCCGCAAACTGGTTCATATAATCCCAGATCTTTTTATTAGAGGTATGGAAAATATGTGCACCATACTTATGCACATGGATCCCCTCCACATCTTCACAATATATATTAC
Source organism: Faecalicatena sp. (assembly GCF_058819085.1). Lineage (NCBI taxonomy): Bacteria > Bacillati > Bacillota > Clostridia > Lachnospirales > Lachnospiraceae > Faecalicatena > Faecalicatena sp. The sequence continues at coordinate 143,399 of NZ_JBZUUL010000027.1, read as the reverse complement.
CTGCAATGTGATCACGCTTATCGATCACAAGACACTTCTTTCCCTTTTTATTCAGCTCATGTGCCATCACGGCTCCGTACAAACCTGATCCGACGATCAGATAGTCATACTGATACATTCCTATTTCCTCCTGAAATCCATTCTTAATTCCCACAATGTTCTTACTATAAATATATTTTTCTATAAGCCGGAATCTGTATGTATGTCCCGGTTACGGGCAATATTATAACATTTTCACCGCTTTCTGTATATAGAAACTCCATACAAATCGACTTATCCCCCCTGCGCATCGTGTCGAATTTGGTCATTTTTACTATATTTCTATTTTTTTCGTTTACAAATTGAGCATTATGCACTAAACTAATACTATAGGTTGTTTTCCTACGAGAAAGCAGGACTGATAATAATTAAGACACGGAGGTAACATACATGAAAGGAAACGTAATCGTCGGACAATCAGGCGGCCCCACTGCTGCCATCAATTCAAGCCTTGCAGGGGTATACCGCACTTCTAAGGACCGTGGAGCAAAGAAGGTATATGGAATGCTGCACGGAATCCAGGGACTGATGCAGGAGAGATACATTGATCTGTCCGAGTACATACAGACGGAACTGGACGCGGAGCTCCTTAAGAGAACTCCCGCCGCATTCTTAGGCTCCTGCCGTTATAAACTGCCGGAGATCCATGAGAACCAGGAAGTATATGAGAAGATCTTCGCGATCCTGAATAAACTGGACATCGAAGCCTTTATCTATATCGGAGGCAACGACTCCATGGATACCATCAAGAAATTATCCGATTACGCCATTGTAACAGGACACCCCACACGTTTTATCGGATGCCCGAAGACCATCGATAACGACCTGGCACTGACCGACCATACACCGGGATTCGGAAGTGCTGCTAAGTACATCGGCACCTCTGTGAAAGAAATCATCCGGGACAGCTTCTGTCTGGAATATGAGAAGGGCCTCGTCTCTGTTGTTGAGATCATGGGCCGCAATGCAGGCTGGCTCACCGGCGCCGCTGCCCTGGCAAAAGGAGAAGACTGCTCAGGACCGGACCTGATCTATCTGCCGGAGCTTCCATTTGACATTGAGACATTCGGTGCGAAGGTCCGGGAGCTGTTATCGAAAAAGCCGTCCGTTGTGGTTGCTGTATCAGAAGGAATCCGTCTGGCTGACGGACGTTATGTCTGCGAGCTGGGCCAGAGCATTGATTTTGTAGATGCATTCGGACATAAACAGCTCTCCGGTACAGCGAATTACCTTGCAAGCTACATTGCCGGGGAGATCGGCAGCAAGACTCGTGCCATCGAGCTGAGCAGCCTGCAGCGCTCCGCATCCCATTGTGCGTCCCGTGTCGATATCCTGGAGGCTTACCAGGTAGGCGGTGCTGCCGTGAAAGCGGCTGACGAAGGAGATTCCGGTAAAATGGTAGTCATCCAGAGACTTTCCGATGATCCTTACCAGAGCGGAACAGAGGTAAAAGACGTACATAAGATCGCAAATGATGAGAAGCTGGTACCAAGAGAATGGGTGAACGAAGAAGGAAACTATGTAACTGATGAGTTTGTAAACTATGTGCGCCCTCTTATTCAGGGTGACGTATCACCGGTTATGGTGGATGGTATTCCAAGACATTTATTCCGTACATTATAAGAGATATCCGCTTTATCACAAAAAAGATTCCGGGAATTTGTTTCTAAAGACACCATGGATTCTGCACTGAGAGAATCCGCGTAAAATTTTTTAAAACTTTTTTCCCGGAATCTATTGACAAAACCTCAAATCTATTATATACTAAATTTCGCTGTGAACGAGTTACAACAGCATGTGCGCGTAGCTCAGCTGGATAGAGCGTCTGGCTACGGACCAGAAGGTCGGGAGTTCGAATCTTCTCGCGCACGTTAATAAAGGACTGAACACTAAGCAATTAGTATCAGTCCTTTTTTGTTGTTAAATCCTCATGCCTCAAAAATATTTTTTCTCAAACATCTCAGGAACGATCGGTTCTCCAAAGTAAAATCCCTGGATCAGATCCAACCCGATATCCTTTACGATATTATACTCTGTCTGAGTCTCCACACCCTCCATGCAGACCTGCTTCCCTACATTATGGCACAGCTCTGTGATAGAACGGATAAAGGTCCCTGTAAATATATCTGAGGTCAGACCTTTCACGAAGGCTCTGTCGATCTTGATAATATCAGCCGGTGTATTCTTCAGTTCAAACAATGATGAATACCCCACACCAAAATCATCCATAGCGATTCTGATCCCCTTACTCTGCAGATTCACCATGATATCATGTACCATCCCATCCTGCTCGATAAGATAGCTCTCTGTCAGCTCCAGGGTAATATTCTCAAAAGGCACTCCCATAGATTCCAGAGTATCCTCAACAAAGGCCCCAAAATCTTCCTCTAACAGCTGCAGATAGGAAAGATTGATGCTCATATTGAAATCCGGCTTTATTTTTCTCCATTCCCGGCACTGCGCCGCTGCTTTCTTAAAGATCCACTTACCCACCTGAATGATCATGCCGCTCTGCTCCAGGATCGGTATGAACTCAAGCGGTGATACCCTTCCGTATGATGCACAGTTCCATCTGGCAAGTGCCTCCGCTCCGTACAGCTCCTTCGTGATAGAGTCCACCTGTGGCTGGTAGCTGACCGAAAATCCGGCAAATTCCCGTTCCATACTTTCCCTGAGCATTTCTGTCAGCTTCAGCTTTTTCTCCTTACGCTCAAGAATCTCATGAGAGAACACGGTGATCTTATTTTTTCCCATTGCCTTTGAATATTCAAGAGAATAATTCGCAAACTTTAAAAGCTCAAGATAATGATCCGAATCTTTGGGATAAGAAACATATCCCCCGGAAATGGTACAGAAATATTTCCGGCCGTTATGATCCTGCTGCCTCTGAAACTTCTGCTGTATCCGATTGAAGATCTCCATCGCCTCATCTACATTCCCATTCAGGATCAGGATCCCGAACTCATCGCCGTCCAGCCGGTAAATCTTCGCGTTATATGGGAGCATCTCCGCAATCTTCTGTGCTGTCACCCTCAGGATCTCATCTCCAAAAGAGCGATTATACAGATCGTTGATATTGCGGAAGCTGTCCATATCCAGGATCATAATCCCCAGCTCCCTTGTCCCCTCCTGGTCTACCAAATACTTTTTAGCATCCCCTTCGAACTCAAAGCGGTTATAAAGTCCTGTCATATGATCGATCTGGTCTCTGCGTCCCAGATTGCTGATCATTCCTGCAAAGAGATTCGGAACTCCCTGCCTGTCGCGTATCATCTTTCCACGGCAGCGCAGCCAGATCCACTCTCCGCGTACATTTCTTGCCCGGTACTCAATATCATGATATTCTGTGCGGCCATCCGCAATCTCCTGATTGCTCTCCAGAAATCCCTTTTCGTCATGTGGATGGATGATCTCCCCCCAAAAGGCTGCTGCATTCTCCACAACCTGCCCCGGAAGGCCAAACTCCTCCACCATTGCAGGCGGATAACGGAAGGTACCCGTCTTCATATTTCCTACAAAGATGTAATCATCCGTACTGTACAAAAGTGCATCATACAGATGCTCCTTATCGTATTGAAACTGCCGGATCTCCTCTCTCCCGCTCTGCTGTCTCAGCTTCTGCTTAGCTCTCATGATATGATAGCTCCGCTTCTGGATATACATCTTAGAATCAGCTTTTGCGATCACATCAGATACCGTATAATGCTCCTCCGGATAGATCTCCACAAACCCATAGGAGAAAGATACATCATAAAAAATACCGTTCTCTTTTCTTCTCAGCTTCAGTTCCTTTAGGATCTCCTCCATCCGGCCTTCAGCATTTTTCTGGCTTTCATCGTAATATGCCATGACAAATTCATCGCCGCTTAAGCGGAATACCAGATCATACGCGCCCAATTGACGTGTCATTGTAGATGCAGCATAACGAAGCATATGGTCGCCTTCCCTATGCCCGAATTTATCGTTCACCTGCTTTAAATCATTGATATCGCAGAGAGCGACCGAGATGATCTTCTTCTCGCTCTTTGCTTTATCAAGCAGCCCTTCCAAATATTCTTTCCCTGCCCTGCGGTTGAGCACCTTGGTCAGATCGTCGTAATTTGCCCGCTCTAAAAGCAGCTTGTACTCTTCCGAATCCTTCATATACTGCATCATAATGACTCCTCTGTCAATTATTCACGGAACTTCTCAGACTGTGCATTGATCAATTCCTGATCTTCGAAATAGTTAATTTTCATGGCTTCTTTTACATCACGCAGTGTATCTGCAGCAACCTGTTCTGCCTTCTCACTGCCCTTTTTCAAAATCTCATATACATAAGGGATGTCCTTCTGATATTCCTTCCGTCTGTTCCTGATCGGTTCGAGTTCGGCCTGCAGTACATTATTCAGGAAACGCTTCACCTTCATATCACCGAGTCCGCCCCGCTGATAATGAGCCTTTAATTCATCCAGATCGGCATAGTCCGGCAGGAATTCTGCAAAATACTCCGGCCTGCAGAATGCGTCTAAGTATGTGAATACTGTATTGCCTTCCAATTTGCCCGGGTCTTCGATCCGAATATGAGTCGGATCTGTGAACATGCTGAATACCTTCTGCTTGATCTCATCCGGTTCCTCTGAAAGATAGATGCAGTTATTCAATGACTTACTCATCTTTGCTTTTCCGTCAATTCCAGGGAGTCTTAAGCATGCAGAATTATCCGGCAGCAGGATATCCGGCTCCACCAGGGTATCCCCATAAATAGAGTTAAACTTCCGCACGATCTCCTTTGTCTGCTCCAGCATCGGAAGCTGATCCTCCCCAACCGGCACAGTCGTGGCCTTAAATGCGGTGATATCCGCAGCCTGGCTGATCGGATAGGTAAAGAATCCGACCGGTATGCTGGCCTCGAAGTTACGCATCTGAATCTCCGACTTCACAGTAGGGTTACGCTGTAACCGGGATACTGTAACAAGGTTCATATAATAAAAAGATAATTCACACAATTCCGGTATCTGAGACTGGATGAACAGCGTGGATCTCTCCGGATCCAGCCCGCATGCCAGATAATCCAATGCAACCTCGATGATATTCTGGCGTACCTTCTCCGGATTGTCCGCATTATCGGTCAATGCCTGTGCATCCGCTATCATAATAAATATATCGTCATACTCTCCTGTATTCTGCAGCTCCACTCTGCGTTTTAAAGAACCCACATAATGTCCCACATGCAGCCTTCCAGTCGGTCTGTCTCCCGTTAATATAATTTTTCCCATAACTTTCTACATTCCTCCTAAATAAATTTCTGGTCGTCTGCTCACATTATAACACTAACATCACATTTTTGGCTACCTAATAACGTATCTATTTTGCAGCCCGATACTTAGGATTACATCTTTGAAGAGAAAAAAGAACCCTTTCAGACGAGTCTTTGGTCTATCTGCACCATAGATCCCGTGTCTGAAAGAGTTCTTCTGCTCTCTGTCTTCTCTATTCGAATCACACGTAAAGCTGTCTCAAGCCTCACGCTTCTGTTTTCCTTCTGCCGCTTACATATGTCTTACGCTTACTTCCACTGTCATTTATTACCGAATACTGTCTGCCGTGACATCTTGGGAACCTTCTTTCTGCTTGTCTCATAGACAAATTGATACAAGGTATATGCCATTAAAAATGCAGCCATCACATCGATCACAGAGTGCTGCTTTAAAAACATAGTCGCCAAAACGATCAGCCCCGCAAGGATATATGCCCCCGCACAGACCGCCTTATGTCTGCGCAGCGCCTCGCTGTGGTAGATCGCGATGCATGCCCCCAGTGAGTTAAATACGTGAAGACTTGGAAGTACATTTGTCGGGGTGTCTGCCCGGTAGAGCGTCTTCACCATATCCACAAAAATATTATCTCTCTCAAAATAGAGCGGCCGCAGATTCAGTCCATTGGGCATCAGTGTGGAAATGACCAGGAAAATCGTCATCCCTGTAAACATCAGCTTGGAGAGCTTATAAAATCCCTCCACATCTGTGAAAAAAAAGTAAAGAAACACAGCTGCTATAAACGCAAACCACAATAAATATGGAACAATAAAATATTCTATAAATGGTATCTTATCATCTATCGCCGAATGGATAACATGATAGTTTACTGTCACATGCTTTTCCAAATACATGAACCAGGGCATGTAGATGAGTATATAGGCAAATACCCACGCATGCTTATACTTCTTTATGAGGCCTGCCGCTTTACTTTTCATGTTCATATTGAACGCTCCCTTTTCGATTCCGAACCTTCTGTCTTTTATACGATCCCCTGTAACTTGCCCCGATTATAGCACGATTTTATCCCGACAACAATAATGTTCATATATTCTTAACAAATTCTTTTGAATTTTTGAGAATTCCCCCGCCTCTGCCATGTGTGCCGCCGTGTACTCACTCACACAGCTCTTTGATCCTCTCAAAGATATACATATCATAACTACTGCGGGCTTTTGTCAGTTCTCCGTGTGTCTTAAGCGTCCATACTGCGATCGGAGTATGAAAGAGATATTTTAAAAGCCAAAGGCTGATATTCCGGCTGTCTTTTAACTTATAAGAAACAAAATCCGGTTTGCTGTAACAATTGCTTAACAAATATTTTACGCAGAATCGCAGAAAATAATGCGGCGACCGGTCACTTTTTACAAGATCCGAGGAAAGCTGTCCCCGCAATATCCCGGGTCTGTTCTTTTTCAGCCAGCGAAGAGCCAGACAGTTAAAGGACTGCACAAGATATGCTCCCTGATACCCTTCCAGCTGTTTAGCAAGCAGGGCACAGACCTGTGTATCCTGCGAGGGCTGTTTTATCTCGATCAAAAGCGGCACCCGGCCGTTAACGTAGGCGAGGACCTCTGAAAACAAGGGCATCCTCTCGGACGTTTTGCTAAGGTAACACTTCTTAAGTTCCTCCCAGTCCGTCTCCTCAACAGTCCCCTTTTTTCCACAGACCCTCTTTAGTGTATCATCATGGAAAACGACCACTTTCTTATCCCGGGTCATATGAACATCCAGTTCTATCCCATAGCCCTTCTTCACAGCCATCCGAAAAGCCGCCATGGAATTCTCCGGGATTCCTTTCTCTATGCAGTGAAGCCCTCTATGGGCCCACATCGTTCCCAAAAAGGGCTTCATCCGGCTGCGCTTTGTCATTCTCGGCGTCAGCATAAATAAGTAGAAAAGCAAGAATAGCATTCCTATAAAAATCATGTCCAGCATCCCCTCTTCCTCTATCAGGCTGTTATCACTTTGATCTGCTCTTTTAATAATTCTGCTTTGATCTCTTTTCTTAAAAATACAGGTTCCCCGTCCGTATGTACGGCCAGTGCCTTCTTGGTCCTGATGCAGACCTCGCGGCACCGCAAAACAGAGATCCCCGGAAAATGCACATGCCATCCCTTATATGCCGTAGGGAGCAGCAGCAAAACTGCCAGCTTAGGAAGGCTGGAAATAATGATCACATCCAGCATCCTGTCATCGCTTTGCGCCCCGGGACAAAAATAAAATCCGCCGCCCTCGTATGGCTGATTCATAGCGGCCGCAAAGTATACCCTGTGATACGTCCTTGATTCTCCACCGTCCAGGATCACCTCCGCCTCCACAGGCTTATCATGGAACAAACGGTTCAACGCGATCCCCACATAGGTCAGTTTTCCCAGCTTTAATCTGTTTAATAACACCTTCAGCTTCGAAACTGCCGCCTGATGGCAGATCGCCGCATCGAATCCGATCCCCGTGCTCACAGCAAACCTGCGTTTTTTTCCCGCACGTGTCAGAAGTCCGATATCCATCCTTTTTATCTGCCCCGGATTAAGAACCACCTCAAGAGCCTTGAGAGGATCTTTCGGCAGCTTTAACCCCCGCGCAAAATCATTGCTGGAACCGGTGGGGATATATCCGAGAGTGATCTTACTGATATCTTCGATCCCATTGATCACTTCATTTACCGTACCATCCCCTCCCAATACGACCAGAGTATGCAAAAGGCCGTCAGCTGTGATCTGCCTGACCAGCTTTGTCGCATGTCCGGGATAAGTTGTATGGAAACAGTCATACTCCACCTTTTTCTTGATCAGCTCCGGCTCGATGACCTCCCAGATCATACCGCCCATGCCGGAACGTGAATTTGGATTCACAATAAATGTATATCTCATATTCTGCACCCCCGTGCCGTCTGTTATCTTGCGTAAACTGTACTATCCAGATATTTTCCCAGAGAGCGCCTCATGTTCCCCTCAAAATCTGCTTCCCCATTCCTTAAGCACCATTCGAATACATTGCCGATCACGATCATACGAATATCTGTCGTAAACTCATCAATGTCTACACCGATCCTTATGATCCCCTCCCTGACAGCCTTCTCCACATACGTCTGCACCGTCACGATCGGATACGGGCGTTCCGTACGGATGGCAGGATTCAATGCCTGATTCTTAGTGTCATAGTAGCCGGACATGAACTCCACGCCTAATTCCCTGCAGTATTCCACATAATTCAGGTAGACATGTATAATGGCGATCTTAGCCTCATCCGCATTCTTCGGCAGATCCAGAAGATCCGGGTTGATGTTCGGCTGGTCTTCGATATAATAGGAAAGAAGGTCGTCCTTTGTCTTAAAATGATGATAGAAGCTCCCATTCGATACACCTGCCTCTTCACAGATATTCTTTATAGAAAGCTCTTCATAGCCCTTTTTCTGCAATATCCTCTTTGCAGCCCTGAATATACGTTCCTTTGTCTCCTTTGATTTCTGCTGCTGCCTGGATAATTCCACTTTATCACTCATAACTGTACACTCCTTATTATCAGATGAGAATCTTACCGGGCAGTCTTTGAAATCACTCCGCCGCACCGGATGTACGACACTGCCTGATCACTAGATCATTTACCGGGTTCTATGGCTAAGTATAACATAAAAATATACAGCTTTCAAGAAAACAGAGCGGACTCTAAAATTATCAAAAAATTATATCAGACTTCCTCTATAAGCTTCGAAAGCAGACGGAATGGGATATTTCTCATCCAACTCTGACTTCCGTGCAAAGATCATCTCCTCACTGCAGTTCTTTTCCAGTTCATCTACCTTAATCTCATAACCGATCATATGCCATTCCACATGGCTGAATATATGCTTTGCTTTTTCTGCCTTCTTCACCTGGATCGGAGCAAGGCCTATGGAGTTACTATATTCTATGACCTGTTTCCTCGTTAGATGACCTTCCAGATTCGGCAGTTCATATAATCCGGCCAGCAGCCCCTTTGAGGGACGCTTCCTAACCGCCAGTGTATCCCCGTCTTTAAAAATCAGTACGGTGCGCTTCTCGATCCGGCGTGCCTTAGCTTTTTTCTTCACCGGAAGCTTAGTTTCAATCCCTTTCTGCCTTGCCTGACACAGATGGGCAAGCGGACATTCGGTACATTTTGGTTCTCCGTTTGGCACACAGACAATAGCGCCCAGCTCGATCAGGCCCTGATTAAAATCTCCGGGCGCATCCGGCGGGATCACCTCTTCCAACGCCTTCTCAATCTCCGTCCTGACGCTGGCTTTCATGATATCCTCCTCACTCGCCAAAAGCCGGGACACTACTCTTAAAACATTGCCGTCTACGGCCGGCTTCGTAAGCCCAAAAGCAAAGGAGCTGATCGCGCCGGCAGTATAGCTCCCGATCCCTGTAAGAGACAAAACCGCCTCATAAGTCTCAGGGAATTCGCCCTGGAAATCCACCATGATCTGCTGTGCCGCTTTCTGCATGTTCCGCACCCTGTTATAATAACCAAGCCCTTCCCACAGCTTTAAAAGCTGGTCTTCCTCTGCTTCTGCCAGGTCCTTTACCGTGGGAAGCTCTCTTAAAAACCTCTCATAATACGGCTTCACAGCCTCCACCCGTGTCTGCTGGAGCATGATCTCCGATACCCACACACGGTAGGCACTGATGTCATGCCGCCAGGGAAGATCCCGCTTGTGTTCCCTGTACCACCTGACCAGCAGATCTGCCGACTCCTTTAAGAGAGGGCTTCTAAGTACCACAGGTACCGGTTCATCTAATACGATCGACTCCGGTGTGACCTGACAGTCATATGCCAGAATATTCACACCTGATTCCTTCGCCTTTTTCAGGGCCTCGGCAAATGCCGGATGAGTATCCACATTCGGCGTAAAATAACGGATGCCCTTCATTTGGATCACAAAGATGATATAAGCCTCATACCCGTCCTTCACGGCCTGGCACAGCTCTTCCACATGCTTTACCGCACGTTCACTCGGTGCATCCGGGAAACGTGCCACACCGTCTTCCTCCAGGGTAACGCCCTTCACCTCTATAAAAATCTTTCTATCGGCGCCTTTGTGTGTTCCAGCCTCCACATATAGATCAAAACGTGAATTCCCGTAAGTCGTCTCCGGCTTCACATAAGGTGCGTCCTCAAAGGCACCACCGCCCTCAATCCACTCCTGCACCACCCGATTTGGAATCTGGGAGTCCATATTGACCATGGTATTTCCTTTCTCTACGGCGATCAGATCCCACTTCGTCTTCCTCTCTGGATTATCACTCTTCTGTACATAAATCGATGCCCGCGGCCTTAAAAGCTCCGCGCAGCGCCCGGTATTCTTAACATGGATCGTTTCCTTTTGTCCTTCTATCTCTGCATAAGCGATAAATCTGTTCGGCCGCTCCAGGAATACGGCCTTTTCTATTCTTTCATATCTCATATGTTCTCTGCTTCTCTCCATCTCTTACTAGCATACTGTCGTAATACCGATGTAACGCCAAGATTGTATCTTGACTGATACTGTCATATGGCTAGTTTAGCACAGAACAAACGTTTTGTAAAAATATTTTCCTCTTTTATTATATCCAATACACCCAATATAAGGGAAATGGATATCCTTAGAACAAAGCGGGCCCCCCCCCGAAGAGTTTTTATGATATAGGATATTCCTTTGGAATTTCCTATATCATAAAAAGGCATCCATCCGGAGCTTCTCCCGGATGGATGCCTTTTCATGGCCTGCAGTCAATATCTCCTGCCCTGCCAATCTCACATTTGCAATTTATTTCTTTTATAAAATCTTAGACAAAAATTCCTGAAGCCTTGGATCCTTCGGCCGGTCAAAGAATTCTGCAGGTGCTCCCTGCTCCTTGATCTTTCCTTCATCCATGAAAATGACTCTTGTCGCTACTTCCTTTGCAAATCCCATCTCATGAGTCACGACAACCATTGTCATTCCATCATCAGCCAGCTTTTTCATCAGTTCCAGTACTTCCCCGACCATTTCAGGGTCCAGGGCAGATGTGGGCTCATCAAACAGCATGACATCCGGGTCCATTGCCAGGGAACGGATGATCGCAATACGCTGCTTCTGTCCTCCTGATAACTGGGAGGGGTAAGAATTCGCCTTTGCTTCCAGACCGACCAGCTTAAGCAGCTCCATCGCACGATTTTCAGCCTCTTCCCTGCTCTTCTTCAAAAGCTTGATCGGAGCCAGCGTGATGTTTTCCAAAATCGTCTTGTGCGGGAACAGATTAAAGTGCTGGAATACCATTCCCATCTTCTGACGATGGTGATCTATATTGGTCTCTTTACTTGTGATGTCGACACCTTCAAAATATACATGTCCTGATGTCGGTACCTCCAGCAGGTTCAGGGAACGCAGAAACGTGGATTTACCGGAACCGGATGGTCCTACGATCACGACAACCTCACCCTTACAGATTTCCTCGGAAACTCCGTCCAATGCATGAAGCTTATTATGGTAAACCTTATGCAGGTCTTCTACTTTGATTAAAACATCTCCATTAATGATCACTGTTTCTCAGCCTCCTCTCCAGCATATTCACAAGCTTGGTAAAGATCATTACCATGACAAGATATACTAAAGCTACGGCTACCAGCGGGAACATCGCATCGTATGTACGGCTTCGGATGATATCTCCGCCCTTTGTAAGATCCTGCAGTGCGATATAACCGGAAACAGAGGTTTCCTTTAAAAGTACGATAAACTCATTTCCCAGGGCCGGAAGGACATTTTTAAAAGCCTGCGGCATGATAATATAAATCATCGTCTGTACATAGTTAAATCCAAGGCTCCGCCCCGCTTCAAACTGTCCATTGTCTATGGACATGATGCCGGAACGGAAGATCTCCGCAACATAGGCTCCGGAATTCAGTCCGAAGGCCATGATCGCCACCAGGACCTTGTTGATATCCACACTGGAGAAAATTCCAAAGTAGATGATCAAAAGCTGGACAACGACCGGGGTTCCGCGGATGACCGTAAGGTAAACCTTACAGACAGCGTTCAATATTTTCAGTTTTCCCGTCTTATCATAAGTGGAACGTATGATGGCCACCAGAAAACCGAGGACAATACCAATGATCACCGCAAAAAACGTAACCTGTAATGTGACCTTGAGTCCGTCTGCGATATATTTCCAATGATCGTCTTTAATAAAATTTTGGTAAAACTTATCCTGCAATGTCTGCAACATCTTTCATTCCTCTTTTACTCTGCTTTATCCGCACTGATGTATTTTGCAACGATCTCATCCAGCTTTCCTGAATCTTTCAGGCTTTTCAGTGCTTCATTGATTTTATCTTTCAGTTCATCATTTCCCTTTTTCACTGCGATGGCATACTCTTCTTCTGTGAATGCCTCATCCAGGATCTTAAGGTCATCTGCTTCTTTTACAAATTCCTTAGCCGGTTCTCCGTCGATCACAACTGCATCGATCTTTCCCTGCTGTAAAGCCTGAACAGCCTCAAAACCTTTATTGTAACGCTCTACCTCTGCATCTTCGATATCGTCAGCATAGATATCACCTGTTGTTCCGAGCTGGACACCGATCTTCTTTCCTGTCAGATCATCCGGTCCTGCGATGGCACTGTCATTTGTTACGATGATGACCTGTGTAGCCTTTGCATATGTATCAGTAAAATCAACATTCTCCAGACGGTCTTCTGTCACTGTCATTCCGGCAGCACCGATATCTGCCTTTCCACTTGTCACGGCTGCGATGATGGAATCAAATGCCATGTCTTCGATCTTTAATTCCATTCCCATCTCCTCAGCTACTGCTGCCGCAATATCTGCATCGATCCCGACTACCTTGTCGCCTTCATAAAATTCATAAGGCGGGAACTCCGCGTTTGTTGCCATGACCAAAGTCTCTTTCTTAGCTGTGTCTCCTGAATCGGATTTTGCTCCGTCATCCTTATTGGAACCACATGCTGCCATTGAGAATACACACGCTGTAACTAATAACAAGCTTAAAACTTTCTTCTTCATCTTTCCATTCCTCCAAATTTATCATGTTATGCATAATAATACACAGTATTTTTATATTTTATCACGTTTTTAATAAAATACAAGTAGGAGGAACGTTTTTCCATTAATATTTTCTTCCCGTCATATTCCCCATAGTTCCCATTGCCATGATCGTAATCTCACTTGCATCAACCAATGCACTCCCGTCTTCCTTCTGTGCATCCGAAGTAGAAGGAATCGTTCCGTCTAATTGCCCCTTCACACTCTCGGACCGAAGCAGGCAGAATTCTTTTAATGTAGAAACTCCTTCCACAAATTCTTCATAAGTACAAAACTTCGTAGGATCTTTTTCCACATACGGAGCGATCATTTCCGATACCGAATCCATCATTTCCCCATAATATCCGCTGTCGAAATATTCTGTCAGAAACTCCTGAAAATATTCATGATACATTTTTGTATATTCCTCATCATTGAATATCCACGCCAGCATGGGCCTTGATTCCACAGTGCCGCCGGACACAGGCGTATCGATCGGGTAATTCACAAGGCTTACGGCATCCGAACCTGACATGAAACCTCCAAAGGCAAGATTATAATCCCATGGGATCATGGACATGACACCGTCCTTTTCGTATAAATAATAATTATGGATCATTGAACCGGTGTAACTGTCAAAATTACAAACAAAATTGTGAACAACAAAATAGCGAAGTACTTCATCCACGTCCACGACTTCTTCAATATTCTCACCTTCATTCAGCGTTTTCAAAGACTCAATCAACCGGGTCTTGTCAGCATCTGAAACCTTCGTCTTGGCATTATCAAAAATGTTGCTGTAACTGTCGAAATCATCGTTTGAATAGATCAGAGATACGTCGTCACTGCCCATCCCTTTTCCGCCTCCCATACTGCCATTGGCAGGAAGATCACCTTCGTCAGGCATGTTTCCGTCCTCCGGGATAGTCCCATCCTTCGGGAAAGTTCCGTCCTCTGACATATCTCCATTCTCAGCACCATTCCCTCTACCCGGCATTTCACCGTTTCCAGGAAAGTTCCCGCCTCCAGGGCGCTCCCCGCCGGGCATCATTCTGCCACTGTTATCCTCCCCCGAACCTTCACCGCCTGCATTTTCTGTCCCTGCATCCTCTCTTAGATCCGTCCCTGCATCGGCATTTTCACCAGTTTCACCGCCGCCGAACTTCTCCTTAAATTCATCCGGATCAAACTCACCGCCATTCCCACGGCCGCCGCCCATGCTCATGCTGTCCGGTTTATAGAGGTTTCCTGAATCGCTGCCGTAATTCCGTTCCAGAAAGCTGTCCTCCACACCCTCTACCGCCAGATACAGCCCCCAGTCTTCCCCGTTCACCGTTATATAAGTATAACTGCACAGAGGAGCATCCGCGCCAAAGTATCCCATCATCTGATAAGTAAGATAATCCTTCATATAAGTATTATCCTGGATGATATTATTCAGACTGACCTTATCCAGACCATAATAATTTTTCGTATCATCATAATGATCAAATTCTATTTTAAAACTATACCTGTCATTTCCATATGCTGCCACTGAACTCAAGGACGTATTGCCCTTTGCGCGGATCCCTACATTTTTATATGCCTCGTTATCGATCACCACGGAGCATACAGCATATTCCTCATTTTCGCAGGAATCCAAAAACTCTTCCCAGTCGTCCATCACAATATTGATCGTATGTACAGATGAGGTATCGAACAGCTTTGCTTCATACCCCAAAGAAGCCGCCATGGTTTCAACTCCCAGAGCCTTTGCATTACAGAAAACTCCTGTCAGGATCAGAACGATAATCAGGATGGCACAGCATATTTTATCAATGTGCCTGTTTGTTGACATAACGCCTCCTTATCCCATATACTCTCCGTTGTAGCTGACCAGAACTGCACTGCTTACTCCATCCATCTCCGAGAGAATATTCACAAAATCTGTATTCTCCTCCTTCATGCGGATTTCCAGATTCAGCTCTACACTCCCCTTTTGTGCCGTTTTGCTCTTCACCACACATTTCTGCACCTGCTTTTTCAAAAACTCCTTTGCCTTTACTTCACTGTCATGACCGTCGCACTGGATCACAACAATGTAGGGATTCAGATATGTCTTCTTATTTACAAACACAAGAAGGATCACACCGATCACAACACTTCCGATCACTGCCAGTGGGATCATTCCTGCTGCCAGGACGATCCCCACTGCAATCGACCAGAACAAAAATGCGATATCCAGCGGCTCCTTAATCGCGGTCCTGAAACGTACGATAGACAATGCGCCGACCATACCAAGAGACAACACTACATTAGATGTCACAGCCAGGATCACAACAGTTGTGATCATCGTCAGAGCGATCAGGGTCACTCCAAAGCTGGAGGAATACATCACCCCGGAAAACGTCCTTTTGTAAACAAAAAAGATAAATATCCCCAGTCCGAACGCCAATACCAGTGCGATCACCATATCCAGGATGCTCACACTTCCTATATTTTCAAGAAAACTAGATTTAAACACATCATTAAAAGTCATTTTTCTTCTCCTCTTTTTATTCTTCTGTTATATGCTCGCAGACAACTACCCGTAAATCCGGCAGGCAGCGTATTTTGAAAAGGCCGCTGTATGCCGTCCTTCCAGCTGCACTGCAGCCCGGATGACCGATGGCAGGAATTCATCCTACTTGACTTCCAGAACGATCTGTCCGCCGCAGGCCGGAACCGTCACACAGGCCGGATTCAGAAAATCCGTGCACCGCAGCCCAGTCCGAATATCATAATCCATGGTGACCCTGACGTTTCCGGGTGAAGACACGAACGGCTCTCTTGTATAATCTACAATTGTCTTCGGCCTAAGTCCCTGCGTTCTCATCTTACAGTACAGTTGTTGTACCAGTTTCCTGTCACTGCCTGCCATCCACTCATAGCGGCCCTCTGTGACTGCACGCACCTCTTCCTTTGACAGGATCACACTTTCCTTACTGCAAAGACCGTTCTGTTTACTCTTCCTTTCAAGATGTATCAATGATGTGTCTCTGTTATAATAACGAAGCCGGAACTTTTCTCTCCGATTCACTCCATCCAGCTTTTCTCTGAGAACCTTATCTGATAAATTATCAAAATACAGGCTCCTGATCTCATAGTGTCCGTTTACTGCATGTGGATCTATATCCGCTACGGCACACAGCCGCTGCCTGAGAGTGATCAGATCCGAATAGTTTATCTCATGTTTCCACTCGTGTCTGAATTTCATCGAAACTTCTCCTTTCTTTTCTTGTCACAAGTGGTATTCTACATGCAGAACCTTAGCTGAAACTTAGAGACTGACGATAAATGAAATTTGATTTTCTTCCCCAAACTCTGCTTTGATCGTCCCCTTATGTGCTTCCACAATTGCCTGCGCAACGGATAAACCAATTCCATAACCACCGCTTTTCTGTGTTCTTGCACTGTCCCCTCTGTAGAATCTGTCAAACAACTTTTCCGGTTCCCCTTCCGGAAGCATTTCACAGGTATTTTGCACTTGAAGAAGCACACTCTTCTCGGTTTTTCTCAGAAGGATGCCTATTTCTCCGCCCTTGTTGGTATACTTTACCGCATTATCTAATAAAATAGAAAGCAGCTGTGTCATATGATCCCGGTTCGCCCGGATCATCACATCCGGCTGAATTTCTTTCCTGATTACAATCTGCTTTAAGGATGCAGACTCGTAAAAAGGAGGCAGCATCTCTTCTGCCAGACAACTTAATGATAATTCCGTAGTCTCAAGCTTTAATGTCTCCTCATCCATGCGGGACAGCGTCAGCAGATTCTGCATCAGGCCATTTAAACGCAGCGTCTGATTCCTGATATTCCGGCTCCATTTACTTTCCCCCTGATGCAGTTCCATCGCATCTGTATTTGCCATAATAATAGCCAGCGGCGTCTTGATCTCATGTCCGGCGTTCGTCACAAACTGTTTCTGCTTCTCCAGACTCTTTGCTATCGGAAGAATCGCCTTTTTCGACAAAAGAATGACCAGCAGAAGCATCAATCCCCAGCAGACGGCTCCTATAAATATAGAAAGAACTAATACCACCAGCATATTATGACGCTGTATGGAGGTGTCCAGAAACCAAATAACTCTCCCCTGTCCATCCCTGGTCTCAGATATCTGATATCGAAATCCGCTTATCTTCCCTAAGCTTTCCGTTTTCTCGACAACGCCTTTTGCATACTCTGCCGCCTCTTTTTCTGTTACCGAAGATATCCGGCTCACGTCAGTTCTCACGATCTGACCATCCATGTCTATGTAAACCTTAAAAAATCTTGCTGACATTGCCGTATCCTCATTCATCGGCGGCCCCAAGAAGCTGTCTTTTCCCTTTCCCGCAGGTTCCATATCATGAGGCAGCATCCCATCATTTCTAGACAGCATATCCATCATCGCATGCTCCTGCTGCCCATTTGCCAGATAATATCCGATATTAATCGCCCCTAAAAGGACCAACAGCAGGATAGAAATTGCAAGCATAGCTGTCGTGATGAATTTCTTCTGAAGTGTCCGGATCATCTCATCACCTCCAGCGTATATCCGATATTACGCTTTGCTTTAATTTCCACATTTGCATTTAATGCAGCCAGCCTTTTCCGCAGATAGGAAATATACACCCACACCGTTCCCAGTTCAGCCTCCGTCTCATATCCCCACACCTTCACAAGCAGATCCTCCGTAGACAGGTAGATCCCCTGATTCAGCATAAACAGCTCCATCAGCTGGTATTCCAGCTTCGGCAGCACAAAAGACTGATCGTCTCCGCTCAGCTCATAATTCTGCATATTCAGCGAAATATTTCCACAGGTCAGGATGTCCGGTGTGAATTCTTCCCTTCTTCTAAGCATAGCGCGTATTCTGGCCAGCAGTTCCCCCATAACAAACGGTTTAGGCAGGTAATCATCGGCACCAAGGTCAAGCCCCTGAATCCGGTCCTCCACCTCCGCCTTCGCAGTCAATAATAGGATCGGTGTGCGGCATCCCTCCCTCCTGAGAGTTGTCAGCACCTCCAGCCCACTTTTCTTCGGCATCATGATATCCAGTATGATCCCGTCATACTTGTCCGCCCGGGCATATTCCAAAGCCTCCTCCCCGTCATACACCGCATCAACCACATATTTATGAAATGTAAGGATATCCGTGATTGCCTCTGACATCTCTATTTCGTCTTCCGCAAACAGCAATTTCATTTTGCCACCTCATCTCATTCATTTTATTTTATGAAAGCATATCCACCTTAGTCAGACCTTAGATCTCCCTATCCCGTAAGTAAAGAAATGGATTTAAGAATATCCGCTTTTACTCTCCTGGATTTTCAGAATCATAAAAAGCGCCAAAGTAAAATTCCGTCACCAAACCGAATTTTACTTCTGGCGCTTACACAGCCTCAGATTCTCTATGCCGCAAACATAGCCGTCATACCAAAATAAAGCAGAACAATAACACCAAGTACGATACGATAATATCCAAACACCTTGAAATCATGATTCTTTATGTACTGCATCAGGAACTTGATCGCGAATATGGATACCGCAAAAGAGACCACGCATCCCAGCAGAAGCAGGAATACTTCCATCCCAGTGAAATGGAATCCAAATTTTATGATCTTTAAAAAGCTTGCTCCGAACATTACCGGAATTGCAAGGAAAAATGTAAACTCTGCCGCAACCCCTCTGGCTGCCCCGATGAGCAGACCGCCGATGATCGTGGCACCGGAACGTGAGGTACCTGGAATCAGAGCAAGTACCTGGAAACATCCGATTATGAGTACCATCGGGATCGTCAGGTCAGACAGTCTCTTCACTGCCGGTTTTGCATTCTCATGCCGCTTCTCCACTACAATAAACGCAACACCATAAAGGATCAAAGTAATTGCAACAACTACATAATTCATCAGATGTTCGTCAATAAAATCATCAAACAAAAGGCCGATGATCGCTGCCGGTACAGACGCGATTAAAACCTTTACCCACAATTGGAGTGTCAGCATCTTCTGCTTCTCCGTCTTCTTCGGTGAAAATGGATTCAATTTGTGGAAATAGATCAGAACTACCGCCATGATCGCACCAAGCTGTATCACTACATTAAACATGGATAGAAAGCTTTCACTCATATCCAGCTTGATAAACTCCTCAACCAGGATCAGATGCCCGGTACTGCTGATGGGCAGCCATTCCGTAATCCCTTCCACGATTCCCAGTATGATTACCTTCAATGCTTCTAACATAATTCTCCTCCTCTAAGAGCAAATCTTTCTATTGCCTTTGCAGCTCCCTGCTCGTTATTGGACACGGTGATATAATCCGCCGCTTCCTTGACCGTATCAATCGCATTCTCCATAGCTACACCCAGCCCAACTTCACGCAGCATGTCAGCATCATTATCTCCATCTCCGCATGCCATGATCTCTTCACGCTTGATCCCCAGGATCCTTCCCAGTTCCACAAGTGCGGTTCCTTTATTGACGCCTGCTGCATTGATCTCAATATTGTAACCAAGTGAACCTACAAGGGCCAGGCCTCCCTGCTGCTCCAGCTCCTTCCAGGCCGCATCCCTTTCTTCCATGTCTGCAAACAAAGCCTGAATCTTATCCAGATCCCTGCTCTGCGCCTCCGTAAATTTCCAGATGTCCGGCACAGCCCTGCGGGTCGTCCGCAGATATTCCCACATATACGGATTGTGATGGTAACGGCCGATATGTTTCATTTTCTCCTCAGGCGCGTACGCCTGACCTTCAAAATACACCTCTTGTAATGTATCATATTTTGACAAAGTTTCCAATGCTTTCTTTGCTTTTTCCATCGGCAGAAGATGCTCGATCAATACCTTTTCTCCCTTGATCTCAAGCACGCGCGCGCCGTTGGAGGTCAGTGCATATCTCACCCCCGGATAATACCTCAGCTCTTCCGGAATCCCTGTAAACGGTCTTCCTGTTGCCATAAGGACCAAAATCCCTTTTTCTATCGCCTCATCCAGGATCTGTCTTGTATAGGGAAGCAGCTCCTTCTTGTCTGTCAATAGTGTCCCATCCAGATCCAGTCCTATCATCTTAATTTTATGCTCCATGTATTCTTCTTACCTCTTAATTTCTTCGATTTTATAACTCATTCTATCAAAATTTGCGTAATAAAGCAATTTATAGTATAATACTAGAGCAAAACAATTTAGAAAGGAATTGGAAATTATGAAATTGCGCTTAAAACGAAGAGGACAAGCGCTTCTTGCACTACTTTGTTCTCTCGTATTCCTGCTTTCTGCCTTCCCGGTCCACGCCGAAGATAAGAAGAGCCTGGAAAGCAAAACATCAGATCTTCAGGATCAGCTTACCGGTATCAACCAGGAGCTTCTTTCCATAAGCGACGAGATCTCTACTGCCGAGATGCAGGTCGAGATAACAAACGGCGAGATCCAAAGGACAAAGGATTCCTTAAAAGAAGCTAAGGCAAACGAAGCCAAACAATACGATGACATGAAGACCCGTATTAAGTATATGTATGAAACTGGTAATGCAACACTGTTAGAGATGCTGTTTTCGGCAGAAAACATGACGGATTTCTTAAACAAGGCAGATTTCATCCAGAATATCAGTGATTACGACAGGGACATGCTTACGGAGCTTCAGAAGACACGTAAAGAGATCTCTGATAAGAAAGATACTCTGGAAGCACAGCAGGCTTCTCTGGTCAAGATCCAGAAGGACCTGGAGAGCCGTCAGGATGAGCTGGAACAGAAAGCAAGGGCAACTTCTACAGATTTAGAGACATATAAGACACAACTGGCACAGCTGCGTGAAGAGGAAGCAGCAAAGGCAAAGGCGGAAGCGGAGGCAGCTGCAAAGGCGAAGGCCGAAGCAGACGCGAAAGCGAAGGAAGAGGCGAATGCCGGCGTGTCCGGCGGTCAGTCTGAAAATGGCGGAGGTTCCGGCAATGGCGGCAGCTCCGGCGGCGGATACGACGATACCGTTGTAAATGGGGGCGCTGCGAATGTAGGCGGTGGTGACCTGGATGTTTTCGCAGCGATCCTAGACTGCGAAGCCATGCACGACTATGATTCCATGCTGGCTGTTGCCACTGTTATCATGAACCGTGTTTACAGTCCGCTCTTCCCTAACAGTATCACAGAGGTCGTATATGCCAGCGGACAGTTCGAACCCGTATGGACAGGAAGGCTGGACAGTGTTCTTGCAAATGGTGCGAGCAGCTTGGCGTATACAGTTGCCCAGGATGCGATCAACGGGGCAAGGCTTGCAGCCGTACAGGATTGTTACTATTTCCTCTATGCCGGGGCGACAGACAGACCGGGAGTGAACATCGGCAACAATCTGTTCTTCCAGGGATGGTAAGATAAGAAAGAGCATTGAAATGCAGGAAAGAATATCTTGCACTTCAATGCTCTTTTATCATTTGTAATAGTCTTTACTTTTTACCTTTTGTATCCATTCTGACCATCTATCTTAGAACTGTCCTTCGCATCCTATTGATAATCGATGACATCGATCCATCTCATCAGGAAATCCTTCTCCAGCTCGTTATCCTTTGTAAGCTGTGCCGCAGCTACGATCGGCAGCCATTGCTGAACATACTGCATAGCTGTATCACTCTTCTTACAGAAAATCTTAAGGTAAAGGTCTGCGGCTTTCTGATCCTTTAAAGCAAACAGAAGATATGTCATGGCCGCATCTGCACTTGCATTTCCTTGTGTTGCATGTGCCCAGTCAACTACTGTCATCTTACCGTTCTTACCTACAATGACGTTGCTTGGATTAAAATCACCGTGGCATACTTTGCTGTGCTTCGGCATACTTTCCAGTCTTGTAAGCAGTTCGTATCTGGTCGTGGCATCGACTTCCTTCAAGCTGTTGATCTGGCTGCTAAGCTTATCTTTCAGCTTATTCAACCGTGGGGAGGTCTTGCTGTGAACTGTGATCTGAAGGTCAACAAAATCCTCCATATACTTCTCGAGGTTGCCCTTATCTGTCTCCATCATCTCTTCTAAGGTCTTACCGGCTTTATACTCAATCGCGATCGCCCATCTGCCGTCCACCTGAGTGACTTCCTTTACCTTCGGGATATCCAGGCCTGTTTCTTCTACACGTGCAGTATTCAGAGCTTCATTAAATACATCTGACTTGGGATGTGACGGTTCGAATACTTTCACTACACTGTCATCGCATTTGTATACTTTCTTATAAGAACGTTCTACGATTAAATTTTTCTCTTCCAGTTTCATAAGCCATACCTCCTGATTTTTTGTTGCCGTTGTTTTAAGTTGGTTTTATTATAGCTTATATTTTTTAACAATGTAAGTACCTATATGTAAATTTGTGCAATTTTTAACTAAGTTTTTTTGCGTTCTTTTATTGTTAATTTATTAACTTATATGCTTAAGCCATAATTCCCATCCTCAGGAGTATAAGAAATTATTGAATGCTGTAGATGGATTTTGATTCGGCAAGACTTGAATTGCTTACCTCTGTGGCCCAGTATATGCATACTCAATAATATACCAGATTTTTTATATTGTGAAAGAGCGCGACGCTTATGCGCCACGCTCTTTCCAGTGAGAAAATATTTAACTTTAAATCTTATTTGCCATAATAGCATTTTAAGTAGATTTCTTTGATTTCTTTCATGAGTGGGTATCTTGGGTTAGCACCTGTACACTGGTCATTGAATGCCTGCTCAACCATGTCATCCAATGTATCCAGGAAGTACTTCTCATCGATACCGTAATCTTTGATCGTCTTCTTGATACCGATCTTCTCTTTTAAGTCTTCCAGTTTAGCAACGAAGTTATCGAATACTTCCTGGTCATCCTTACCTGTGCATCCTGCGAAACGTCCTAATTCAGCGTATCTTGCAAGTGCATGTGGGTACTGATACTGTGAGAAGGTGCCCATCTTAGTCGGAGCTTCTGCTGAGTTGTACTTCATAACTTCTGTCAGGATCACTGCATTTGCAACACCATGTGGAAGGTGATGGAAAGCACCCAGCTTATGAGCCATGGAGTGGTTCAGTCCAAGGAAAGCATTTGCGAATGCCATACCTGCCATACAGGAAGCATTTGCCATCATCTCACGTGCCTTCGGATCATTTGCTCCGTTCTCATATGCTGACGGCAGGTAATCGAATACACTCTTCACTGCCTTCATAGCCAGACCGTCTGTGTAATCTGTAGCCATGATAGATACATAAGCTTCGATTGCGTGTGTCATAACGTCGATACCGGAAGCACTTGTCAGTCCCTTCGGCTGTGTCATCATATTGTCAACATCTACGATTGCCATGTTCGGAAGCAGTTCGTAGTCTGCAAGAGGCCATTTTACACCTGTCTCTGCATCTGTGATGATTGCGAATGGTGTTACCTCGGAACCTGTTCCTGAGGAAGTCGGGATTGCTACAAAGTATGCTTTCTCGCCCATCTTAGGGAAGGTAAATACTCTCTTTCTGATGTCCATGAAGTCCATAGCCATATCTTCAAAGTTTGCTTCCGGATGCTCATACATTACCCACATGATCTTAGCCGCATCCATTGCAGAACCGCCGCCAAGTGCGATGATCGTATCCGGCTCGAAGGATCTCATCATATCTGCACCCTTCTGTGCACACTGCAGAGTCGGGTCCGGAGCTACTTCGTAGAAGCATGTGTGCTGGATTCCCATTTCGTCCAGTTTTGCTTCGATCGGTTTCACGTATCCGTTCTTGTACAGGAAGGAGTCTGTTACAATAAATGCTTTCTTCTTATGCATGATTGTTCCTAACTCATCCAGCGCAACCGGCATACAGCCTTTCTTGAAGTAAACCTTTTCAGGTGTTCTGAACCAAAGCATATTTTCTCTCCTCTCAGCTACTGTCTTCACATTCAGTAAGTGTTTTACTCCTACGTTTTCAGATACGGAGTTTCCGCCCCATGAACCGCATCCCAGTGTCAGGGATGGAGCCATCTTGAAGTTATACAGGTCTCCGATACCGCCGTGAGAAGAAGGTGTATTGATCAGTACACGGCATGTCTTCATTGCTGCCGCATGTTTTGCGATCTTTTCTGTCTGTGCCGGATGTACATAAAGTGATGCTGTATGTCCATATCCGCCGTCAGCTACAAGCTGTGCTGCTTTATCAAGTGCCTCATCAAAAGTTTTTGCTTTATACATACCAAGTACAGGAGATAATTTTTCATGTGCAAATTCTTCTGAGATGTCAACTGATTCTACTTCACCGATCAGGATCTTTGTATTCTCCGGAACATCTACGCCAGCCATCTTAGCGATCTCGTATGCAGACTTTCCAGGAATCTTGCTGTTTAATGCGCCGTTGATGATGATCGTCTTGCGGACTTTATCCAGTTCAGCGCCCTTCTTTAAGAAGTAGCATCCACGGTAAGCGAACTCTTTCTTTACTTCGTCATAAATGCTGTCCAGTACTGTTACGGACTGCTCAGAAGCACAGATCATACCATTGTCAAATGTCTTAGAATGGATGATGGAGTTTACTGCCATCTTGATGTCTGCTGTCTCATCGATGATAACAGGCGTGTTTCCAGGTCCTACACCAAGTGCCGGCTTTCCTGATGAATATGCCGCTTTTACCATTCCAGGACCACCTGTTGCCAGGATGATATCGGAATCTCTCATAACCGTATTCGTCAGCTCCAGTGAAGGAACGTCGATCCATCCGATGATGCCTTCCGGTGCACCTGCTTTTACCGCTGCATCCAGAACAACCTTAGCTGCTGCGATCGTACATGCCTTAGCAGCCGGGTGTGGGCTGATGATGATTGCATTTCTTGTCTTTAAGCAGATCAGAGTCTTAAAGATTGCAGTGGAAGTCGGGTTCGTTGTAGGAATAACTGCTGCTACAAGACCGATCGGCTCTGCTATTTTTTTGATTCCATATGCAGCGTCTTCTTCAATAACACCGCATGTCTTTGTATCTTTATATGCATTATAGATATACTCTGCTGCGTAGTGGTTCTTGATTACCTTATCTTCTACGATACCTCTCTGAGTCTCTTCTACAGCCATCTTTGCGAGCGGAATTCTCATCTTGTTGGCTGCCATGGCTGCCTCATAGAAAATCTTATCTACTTGTTCCTGTGTGAAAGTAGCAAATACCTTCTGTGCTTCACGCATTGCTTTCATTTTCGCTTCGAGTGTCTCCACGCTGTCAACAATCTCAGGTACTACGACCGTTTCCTTCTTTGCCATTTCAATTCTTCCTCCCGTAATTGAATTGTTCTCTTTCTTACAGGTCTCAGTATATCTCATCGTTAAATTATTGTCAATGACGCAATTGACAAATATTTAACGTTATTTTTTTAACGTTTATTGTGTATATTGCACAAATGGCAAACAAACGTTCTTGATTTTCTATAAAGACCAATATGTTTTATAAGTTATTTTACAAGAACGATTCCTTAAATTGGTTTCAGGTACTGCTTCTTCATTTTCCCTCATACAGATAATTCTGATTTTACTTTCATTTACATCAAACCTTATGAAAGTATCTAATTGTACGATATATGATCCGATGTTATAATGGGTATGATCCAAATAGATAAAAGCGAGGGATAACATGTATACAGTTGAAATGTATCAAAATCATGAAAGATTTAATAAACAGTATAATGAAATATATGAATTTCTTTTGAAAGCAGCAGATCGTGGTTATAACGAATTATTCCACTGGGGCCGCTTTGAATGGATGATGGGACATTCTTTGTTAGATACAAGTCACCTTGACAGCATAGCCCTTTTTAGAGATGAAGAGCATAAAATAGCAGGGCTGATCGTATATGATACCTTCTATGAAGACAGGTATTATATTTTACACCGCTGTAACGATCCCATGTTGTTAAAATTGATGGTAGATCTCATTTTATCCAATACCAAAGATGAATGTACTATAAAAATCAGTGATCAGGATCACAGCCTGTGTCAGCTTTTACAGGAACTTCATTTTGTAAAATGTAATAAAGAGACAAGCATCCTGGAAATTAATCTGGATCAGGAATTAGACTATAAACTTCCCTTCGGATATTCCATGAGCCCTAAGGAGTTTCTATTCGACCACTGGAAATATCAAATGGTGATACATAAGGGATTTAATCATACTGATATACCGGATAAATGGGATGAAAAGCTCTTTACTCCCTCTCCTAATTCCAATACGCAATTGTCTGTCTTTGCAATAAGATCAGATGATTACTGTGCTCATTGCCAAGTTTGGTATAGTAAAGGAGATACTGCGTACATAGAGCCTGTTGTAACCATACCTGAATGTAGAAATTCAGGCCTTGGAAAAGCTGTAGTCTACGAAGCACTCAGTCGGGCCAGAGGCCTGGGAGCAAAAAGAGCGATTGTCCTTTCGGAGCAAGAATTTTATTTCAAAATTGGCTTTAAAGTTTCATCCGATTTTTATTCCTGGAGAAGAGCGAATCCGTACAGTTAAACTTGAGGCTTTCTCCTTCTTTTTGACTCAGCATAGTTAGTTAATAAATATACCTCTATGCTTATCTGCGATTGTATGTCCGCATTGAAACAGCAAAGCTCACAACACTTAATGCCATACACCACGCGAATGCCAGCCATAAGCTATTTCCCAAAGGCAGATCAAGTGTCAGGGCTCTCAGACTATCGATCATCGGTGTCATAGGCTGTATTGCAGAAAACAAGCCAATACCGCCTGGCATAGTGTCAACAGGGGCAAATCCCGAACTCATAAAAGGTAGAATAAAGAGTGGGAACAGTAGTCCGGCTGCTCCCTCTACAGACTTTGAAATCGTTCCACAAAGTACAGCGATTAATGTAAATGTAATATTTATCAGCAAAAGGAGAGCTATCACTAAAATCCATTCTACAATCCCAGCCTGTGGCCTAAATCCAAGAATAGGAGCCGTTACCACAATGACGGCATTTGAAATAATTCCCCGTATTACTCCAGCACCTATATGACCGATCAACACAGCGGACTTTGAAATAGACATACAGCGGAAACGGTCTATGATTCCCTTTGTCATGTCAGCAGTAACATTCATAGCCGAATATTGCGACGCCTGAGCGATACTTTGCAAAATAATTCCCGGCACAATAAAATCAATGTAATGATAATCCCCTACATCGGATATGCTGCCAAATACAGTGCCAAATAATAGAATGAGGCAAAATGGTATCAGTGTTGCTGTCAGGAGCGTTTCTGGATTCCGCAAAGAGATCGTTAAACAGCGTTTGAACATAACCCATGTATCAAGAACTATGTTTTTATCAGATCTTTTCATATTGATTTCTCTCCTTTTTCTCATCGATTAGTGTTAAAAATACGTCTTCTAGTGAGGGCAGGTTTTGTTCTATACTGTCGGCAGAAATTCCATTTTCTGTTAAGAGCTTTATTGCTGAATTGGCTTTTACCTCACTGTCAAAATTAAGCCGTACTCCTCTCTCCGGCATTATTTCTTTCAGATACTTCGGTGTGCCCTCTGCAATAATTCTACCCTCATGTAGAATCCCGATATGGTCAGCAAGATATTCCGCTTCTTCTAAATATTGTGTTGTGAGAAACACAGTTGTTCCTGTCTCTGCCAGATCCTTAACCTGGTCCCACATGGCGATACGGTTTTGTGGATCAAGTCCTGTTGTCGGTTCGTCAAGAAAAAGCACATCCGGCTTTCCCATAAGACTCATGGCTATATCAAGCCTGCGCCGCATACCTCCCGAATAGGCAGACACTTTTCTATCCGCAGCATCTTCTAATCTTGAAAAAGACAGCCACTCGTTTACGGTACTTTTTAGGTTTGCTAAACGTTTCAGTTGTCCGATCAGTGTTAAATTTTCTCTGCCTGTCAAAACTTCATCTACCGCCACAAACTGCCCCGTCAGGCTGATACATTCCCGTACCTTGTCGCCATTTGCTGTCACGTCAAATCCGTTAATAACAGCACTTCCGCCGTCTGATCTCAGTAGTGTGGAGAGAATTTTGATTACTGTTGTTTTTCCTGCACCATTTGAGCCAAGCAGTGCGAAAATACTCCCTTTATCAATGGTAAAACTGACATCTTTCAAAACATGGTTTTCCTTGTAGGATTTTTGCAGTCCGGATACTTCGATTATTTTTTCTGACATGGTCGTCCTCCTTTATATATACATGCGTATGTATGTTATGGCCTTAAATTTTACTGCCTATAGAAAGGCAGTAAAATTATAAATCTATTCTCTTTTAAATTCCTTGCTGCCAAGTGTAGAATAGATTTCTTTCATTTCCTCGTCCATGATAGGAATGCCAAGCGATGCTGAAAGCTGTTCAAAGAACGAAATTTTATCCATATACTCTTCATAAGACACTTCTAATAGGTATGGACTGAGCCAAGAGGCAACAAGCCAGGCGATCATCTGTGACGCCTGTTTTGGAAAGACAACATTCATGGAGCCATCTTTGTTTCCCTCAATCAATAGCTTTTCGATGCAGGCCGCCATTACGGTTACTTGGAAAATCATCTCGTTCTTAAAAACAATAGGGTCACTTGCTAACTTCTTCATCTCCGCTCTCATGCTTTCACTGGTATCCAAATGAGAACGCAAACTAAGTTTGGCTGCAAAGCGGAGTTTTTCAAGAGCACTGAGTCCTTCTTGTTTGTAAGCCAGTAGATATGGGTTGTCATCATCTTCTTCAAAGGCTTTGTACATAACTCCTGCAATCAATTCTTCCCGGGATTTAAAATAATGGTAAAATGCCCCCCGCGTTACACCAACTTCTTTTACAACATCTTCAACTTTCACATTCTCCAGCCCTTTTTCAGCAAAAAGACGCTTAGCAGTTTCCAATATATTCTGCTTTGTTTTCTGGTCTGGGTCGTGACGCGGCATATAATCACCTCCTGTACATACGCATGTATGTTTATTTAATTATAGACTTTAGGTTTGCTTTTGTCAATTAAGAAGTTTTTTAATAGAACAAGTTATAAAGAGTTGATGACAAACTTATTCTCAGTTTGTCATCAACTCTTTTATTGCACAATGGTGTGTTTTCGTCTTACGGTCATAACTGATCCCTACTGCAAGAATCTTCCCAATACTGCAATCTGTTCCTGTACAATTCGTCAATCTGAGTGCATATTTCTTATCCTCAATTTGATGAATAGCAGCCTCTGGACTGGCATCCACCTTAAGTTCCAGAATGATTGCAGTATCACCCACTCTTGACGGATAAAAAATAAAATCTGCATATCCTTTTCCTGCCCTGTCCTCCCGTTCTATCCGATATCTTCCGCGTGCAGATAAATAGACAAGATTAACCAATGCGCTTAAATCCGCCTCCTGGTTATAGTTTAAAATGGGAACCTCTGTATCATGCATAATCGACAATATGCTTTCCATGGTCTTTATATCCTTTTCAAGCGTAGCCTGGAGCATTTCTTCTGAACGCTTTGCAAGTGCCGCGATGTATCCCATTTCCTTCCTTTGAAGCACTTCCTCGTATTTTTGCATCAATTCTTTATTTGGAATGGCTATTTTTCCATTTTTATACGTCAGCATCCCATAGACCAGCATCGCCGAAAATATATCCTCACGGGTATTCAGTTCCATCGTTTCCGCAGTGAAATTCTTGATTGTTGTATCAATCCATTCTCCGGCTGCCATACGAACAATGTCTTCCTGCACTTCATGTAAGTTATGGTTAATATAGAAAAATATTTCATCATATGGACCTGTACTGGACCAATATGTTCCAAGATGATTTTCCGTAAGTGCAAGAACCACTGAACGGGGATTAAACACAGAATCACCGCCGAATGTCTGATAACCATCATACCATTCTTTTAAGTCAGCGTAGCAAAACTGTACTCCACCGGACTGGCTTTTGTATCGCTGATATAACTCTCTAACCTCCGGTTCAGTAAAACCAAAAGATGTACTAAATCGCGAAACATCTGCATTTGCCATGGTATACTCACTAAACATATTCAAAGGTGAACCACTCGAATATTTCGCAATAGGAAGGATTCCAGTCATGTAGGCTAATTCCACATATGTCTGAGACTTGAGTAAGTTCTGCAAAAAGCGCAGATACTTGATATGATCCTTCTTATTAAATGTCTCATCGTGGAAAATGAAATCCCATTCGTCCAATACAAAAATAAATCTTTCATTTTTTCCACTGCGAATCATCTCTAAGGCATCCCATGGACTGTCAGTTTCTCCAATTCCACAATCCGGATATTGTGCTTTTAGATCACGCATCAATTTTCCGGCAATGGATGTAATATAATCTTCATAGGTGTTGCAGGTAAGCGGCATTTTACTGAAATCAATCGTAATGACATTATGTTGATTAATATGCTCATCAAATTCCGGCCTGCCGCCCACTTTCAGTTTTTTAAACAATTCTCTGCTGTCACAACCCTTTGAGAAGAAAGACGCAATTAAATTTGCTGCTGCAGTCTTCCCGAATCTCCGCGGACGTGTGACACATATAAAGCGGTTTTCTGTATTAATCAGTGGAATCAGTTCGTCTAAAATCTCAGTTTTATCCACAAAATAAGTCATCTGGGCAATATACTTATATGCTTCATAACACCCGTTATTATTTAAATAAAATGCCATAATGCCTCCTGTTGATTTTGGATTATATTTGAAAGTCTATACCTGTACTGCGGGTTCTTATACAATATAGTGTACCACATTTTTCGAGATTAACCAAAGCTTTTAAAGTACATTTCAAATACAAAAAGACAGAGATACTATTCATATCTCTGCCCTTCATTTATCTCGCTATATTGCCAATCGAATTAAACTAACTCGATCAGAACTTCCATAGCTGCATCACCTTTACGCTGGCCAATCTTTACGATTCTTGTGTAACCACCGTTGCGGTCTGCATATTTAGGAGCGATCTCTGTGAATAATTTTTCTGCAAGATCAACTTCCTTTGTATTTTTCTTTCTTCCGGCAGCCTGAGTAGGAACTTCTTTAACCGGGTAAAGAACTTTCAGCATCTCTCTTCTTGCATGAAGTCTGCTTGGCATGTCTTTCTTGATCTTCTTGTCAACTTCGTCGTATACAGTAACTTTCTTGCCGTCAACAACTTCTTTGACTCTCTTGCCGTCTTTGTCTTTACGGGCAACTTTTGCTTTTACAGTAACTTCTTCGAAGTTATCTTTTTCTTTTACTGCCATAGCAATCAATCCTTCTGCTACTTTACGGATCTCTTTTGCTTTAGCTTCTGTTGTAACAATCTTACCGTTGTTCAGTAATGCTGTTACCTGGTTTCTGATTAAGGCTTTTCTCTGGCTGGATGTTCTGCCGAGTTTTCTATACTTTGCCATTATATTTATCCTCCATTTTTAAACATTTGGTTATGCATCTTCGGTCTTATTAATCAAATGCTCCTGACACGCTCTTCGGACTTACTGACAGGATAATTCAAATAATATTACTCATCACCCTGATTTAACTCAAGGTCTAACTCTTTTAACTTAGCCAACACTTCTTCGAGTGACTTACGTCCAAGGTTACGCACCTTCATCATATCTTCCGGTGTCTTATTCGTAAGCTCTTCCACAGTATTGATGCCGGCTCTCTTCAAGCAGTTGTATGAACGTACGGAAAGCTCTAATTCGTCGATGCTCATTTCCAGTACTTTTTCCTTCTCGTCATCTTCTTTTTCAATCATAACCTCAGCAGCCTGTGCAACCTCAGATAAGTCGATGAATAATTTCAGATGTTCGCTAAGCACTTTCGCAGCAAGGCTGACAGCCTCGTCCGGAAGTAATGTTCCCTTTGTCCATACATCTAATGTAAGTTTATCGTAGTCTGTGATCTGACCAACACGTGTGTTCTGCACTGTCAGGTTCACACGCTCTACCGGTGTATAGATGGAATCAATCGGAATCACACCGATCGGTAAGTCTTCGCTCTTGTTCTTGTCTGCGCTTACGTATCCTCTGCCTTTTGTAATGGTAAGTTCCATATACAGCTTGCTGTCTTTGCCGCCGCTTAATGTGGCAATGACCTGCTCAGGATTCATAATCTCAATATCAGAATCCGCCTGGATGTCAGCACCTGTTACAACGCCTTCACCTTCAAATTCGATATATGCGGTCTTTACTTCGTCTGATTCTGATGTGTTCTTGATTGCCAGTGATTTCAAATTCATGATAATCTCGGTCACATCTTCTTTTACACCCGGTATGGAGCTGAATTCGTGCAGGACTCCGTCAATCTTTACAGAACTGATAGCCGCTCCCGGAAGGGAAGAAAGCATGATCCTTCTCAGAGAGTTGCCGAGGGTCGTTCCATATCCTCTTTCCAGAGGTTCTACAACAAATCTTCCATATTTTTTATCTTCTGAAATTTCTGTAATTTCAATATTAGGTTTATTAAAATCAAACACTACACAGACCCTCCTTATGGGTTAAAGAATGTTTCCGTTTGCTATATTCAGGGATTATTTAGAATATAACTCGACAATCAACATCTCGTCAACAGGAACATCGATTGCTTCTCTTCTTGGAAGCTCTTTTACTGTACCTTTCAGGTTTTCAGCATCTACCTCTAACCATTCAGGAACCATGTTTCCGCCTGTTGCTTCTAAGATATCTTTGTATCTTACGCTTCCTTTGTGTTTTTCTTTGATTTCAATTGTATCTCCGGCTTTTACAAGGTAAGATGGAATATTTACCTGCTTGCCGTTAACAAGTACATGCTTGTGATCAACGATCTGTCTTGCTTCTTTTCTTGTTCTAGCGAATCCCATACGGAACATTACGTTGTCCAGTCTGGATTCCAGAATGATCATCAGGTTTTCACCTGTCATACCTTCTAACTGTTTTGCTTTTGCATAGTAGTTTCTGAAAGGTTTCTCTAATACACCATAGATAAATTTAGCTTTCTGCTTCTCACGTAACTGAAGACCATACTCACTCATTTTTCTATTGGATCTTTTTAACTGTCTGTTAGATTTTTTGTTAATTCCTAAATAGATTGGGTCCATACCTAATGAACGGCATCTTTTAAGAACTGGAACTCTATTTACTGCCATTTCGCTTCCTCCTAAAATATCAGCGGAACATTGTATCCCTCACACAGGGCATGACATCCGCACATAAGTTTCTCAAGAATCTTTGCTATCTTCCGAATCACTACACTCTTCTGCGTTTCGGCGGGCGACATCCGTTGTGTGGTACCGGAGTTACGTCCTTGATGCTTGTTACATCAATACCGCATGCCTGAAGCGCACGGATTGCTGCTTCTCTTCCTGATCCTGGTCCCTTTACAAAAACATCAACTGTTTTCAGACCATGTACTAATGCTGCCTTTGCTGCTGTCTCAGCTGCCATCTGTGCTGCATATGGAGTAGATTTCCTTGAACCTCTAAATCCCAGACCGCCTGCACTTGCCCATGAAAGAGCATTTCCCTGTGCATCTGTTAATGTAACGATTGTATTATTAAAAGATGACTGGATGTGTGCTTGTCCTCGTTCAACGTTTTTCTTGACACGTTTCTTTGTCACTTTTTTGGTAACTTTCTTAGCCATTTAAACTAACCTACTTTCTTGAATACTTGTGATTTACGATTACTGATGTCTGTCAGGCTGCCATAATAAGGCAGCTGAATTTTTGACATATTATTTCTTCTTATTAGCTACAGTTCTCTTAGGACCTTTGCATGTTCTTGCATTTGTTTTTGTCTTCTGACCACGTACCGGAAGTCCTTTTCTATGACGGATTCCGCGGTAGCATCCGATCTCTTTGAGTCTCTTAATGTTCAGCTGGATCTCTCTTCTTAAATCACCTTCTACAACCTGAGTTGCATCGATCACTTCACTGATCTTCTTTACATCTTCACTGGTTAAATCTCTTACGCGAGTATCAGGATTGATTCCTGCCTCTGCTAAGATACGGCTTGCGCTTGTTCTACCGATTCCATAGATATAAGTTAAGCCGATTTCTACACGTTTGTCTCTTGGTAAGTCTACACCTGCAATACGAGCCATGTGTCTTTCCTCCATTTCGAATCTGTTTAATATTGTCCCTAACTGGGATGCTCATTCCTGCACAGAAAGGTGTTTCTGCTTCGAAAAAAACATCCAGGCATACATAGCTGCTATGCATACCCTTTCCCGGCACGGATTTTTCCGCAAATGACAGCCGGGTATTATAAGCAATATACAAAAGACCACCAACCCTACGGTACCTGCATTCTCAGCAGTGTGGTGTATCCCTACTGTATATTAAACAGCTCCACACACCTCCTGGCGTGTCGCGCTGTCAGCCGCCTAATTAATTCACAAACATTACTGCTGTTCAAAGTAATAATAAGGAAGTTCAAATCGCTAAGCTTAAAAGAACCTCGCTAAGCTCCTTTGAACAGGCTTCGTACTAAGTTCAAGCTGCGCCTGTGGCTTGCTTTCACTAAGTGCTCTAGCCTTGTCTTTGTTTGTGTTTCGGATTCTCGCAGATTACTCTGACGCTTCCTTTTCTTTTAATGATTTTGCATTTTTCGCAGATTGGTTTTACTGATGATCTAACCTTCATGTCAAATCCTCCTTCCATCCTTTTGCTTTACCATACGTTACGGGCCGATTTTTGGGCACACCTATCCAAAAACAGCCATTTCATATTGTAACACTATTCTTCCGGCAAAGTCAATACTTTTTTTACTTATCTCTCCAAACAATTCTTCCCTTGCTCAGGTCATATGGAGACATTTCCAACGTCACTTTGTCACCTGGTAAAATCTTAATGAAATTCATACGCAGTTTTCCACTAATATGTGCAAGCACGATATGCTTGTTCTCCAACTCCACCTTAAACATTGCGTTAGGCAGTTTCTCAACTACGACTCCTTCAATTTCGATCACGTCAGCTTTTGACATACTTTCTAATCCTCCTGCACGTTTGGCACTTTACGATTCTCATTCGTGTCCAAACGAGAATACATACTAATTACTTTTTTGACTGCTTCATTATCTGCATAAGACTTACAAACTGTCTTCTTGATCACCTGCAGATGCTTTTTATTCTTTCGTTTTGTGCGGCAGACGGGCCTGTTTCGTCCGTCTGCCAGATATACATATTCAGCATTGACATTAATTATGACATATATACAGCCCTTATCCCGTCCTTTTTTGGACTTGACAAGCATTCCTGGTGAAAATAACATACTTTGCTGCTCCTTTGCTTTACAGGGCATGATTTATGAGATTCCTGCGGGCATACTATTCTCCGAGTATCTTAACGATCTCAGCAAACACGTCATCAATATCAATTGTTCCGTCTACTTCTTTCAGGATGCCGGCATTTGTGTAATAATCAATCAGAGGCTGTGTCTGGTCATGATATACACCAAGACGTTTCTTTACTGTCTCCGGCTTATCATCATCTCTTAAGATGAGGCTTCCGCCGCAGTTATCGCATACGCCCTCTACCTTTGTCGGTGCATATTCCAAGTGGTAAGTAGCTCCACAATCCACACACGCTCTTCTGCCTGACATACGGTTGATGATATTCTCATCCGGTACTTCAACATTGATTGCATAATCCATCTTCTGCCCCAGCTCTGCAAGAGCTTTATCCAAAGCTTCTGCCTGCGGGATGGTCCTCGGGAATCCGTCCAGTACATATCCCTTTGTACAATCATCCTGATTTACTCTGTCAACGACAAGATCCACAACCAGCTCATCCGGTACTAAGAGTCCCTGATCCATGAAGGTCTTTGCCTTCTGTCCCAGTTCTGTTCCGTTTTTAATATTTGCCCTGAAAATATCTCCTGTAGAAATATGTGGGATACCGTATTTTGCAGCGATCTTTTTAGCCTGTGTTCCCTTACCTGCTCCCGGAGCTCCTAACATAATAATCTTCATATTGACCCCCTATGTTCTGCTATGCCAAAGTATAGCCATATAGCACATTAACCCGCCGGTTTTATCCACGCGGGACAAAACTCAGGCGAGCTAAATAGTTTCAATTAATATCCAAGGAAACTGTTCTTCATAGAACTTCCCTTACTATTCAAAAAACCTGTATAGTTGCGTACAAGCATCTGTGCCTCGATCTGTTTGATCGTCTCCAATACTACACCAACGATAATGATCAAAGATGTTCCTCCGAAAGAAACATTGGCCTTGAACACACCATTGAAGAAATACGGGATTACCTGGACAATAACAAGACCGCATGCACCGATAAAAATGATATAATTCAAAATCTTCTGCAGGTACTCAACAGTCGGCTTACCTGGACGGATACCTGGGATGAACCCTCCGCTCTTCTTCATGTTGTTTGCAATTTCCAACGGGTTAAAGGTAATTGACGTATAGAAATATGCAAAGAATATGGTAAGCACGATATATACAATCAGTCCTATTGAATATATTAAATTTTCCGGGTTACACCAGTTATTGGAATTCATAGCCTTTAAGATCTGACTTCCGATTCCTGTGCCATTGCCCTTCCCTAAGAAAGAGGCGATCACGATCGGGAACTGCATCAGTGATGATGCGAAGATAACCGGAATAACACCTGCTGTATTTACTTTCAGCGGAATGTGTGTTGACTGTCCGCCATATGTCTTTCTTCCCTGAACCTTCTGGGAATACTGAACTGCAATCCTTCTCTCACCACCCTGGAGGATGATAACAAATACTACTACAACCAGTAAGACTGCAAGAATGATGATTGCTGCAAGTCCTCCCTTTGCGAGACTCTTTCCTTTAACAAACTGTTCAAACAGAGTCATGAAATCATCCGGCACACGGGAGATGATGTTAATGAGCAGGACGATGGAAATTCCATTTCCCACACCTTTTTCTGTAATACGCTCACCGATCCACATTAAAAATGCAGATCCTGCTGTAAGTGTACATACTACAATAGCAGCATTTACGAAGTTATAGTCTACGAGAAGTCCCTGGCGGCCAAATCCTACTGCCATAGCAATGGATTCGATCAATGCAAGTGCAACTGTAACATAACGGGTAATCGCTGCAATCTTCTTTCTTCCATCCTCGCCTTCTTTCTGCATCTCTTCCAGCTTTGGAATCGCGATGGTTAAAAGCTGCATAATAATGGAAGATGTGATGTACGGTGTAATGCTTAGGGCAAACACAGACATCTGTGTAAAGGAACCGCCGGTGAATGCATCAAAAAAATTGAATGCATCACCGGTCTGATTCGCGAAAAAATTCTGAATATAGGTTGGATCCACTCCCGGCGTCGGCAGCTGGGAACCAAGTCTCACAACGACCAGCATCATGAAGGTATAGAAAAGTCTTTTTCTAATATCCTCAATGTGAAATGCTCTTCGCACTGTTTCTAGCATTAGATCACCTCTGCTTTTCCACCAAGGGCCTCGATTTTTTCAGCTGCTTTTGCACTAAATGCATTTGCCTGAACAGTAAGCTTCTTAGTTAACTCTCCATTTCCAAGAATTTTAACACCGTCTTTTGGATTTTTAACGATACCGCTCTCGATCAGTGTTTCTACTGAAACTGTAGCGCCATCTTCAAATGCTTCTAAAGCACTTAAGTTAATACCAATGATCTCTTTAGAGTTTCTGCATGTGAAACCTCTCTTTGGTATTCTTCTGTATAAAGGCATCTGACCACCTTCAAAGCCTGGTCTTGGTGCTCCTGAACGAGCTTTCTGACCTTTGTGGCCCTTACCGGCTGTCTTACCATTTCCAGAACCGTGTCCACGGCCCCTTCTGAAATTATCACTCTGCTTAGAGCCGTCTGCTGGTCTCAAGTTTGATAAGTCCATGATCTTACCTCCTTATCTTTTATTATTTACGCTTCTTCAACTTTCACTAAGTGTCTAACCTGCTGTACCATACCTCTGGTAG
The DNA here is from genome assembly GCF_058819085.1 of Faecalicatena sp. Lineage (NCBI taxonomy): Bacteria > Bacillati > Bacillota > Clostridia > Lachnospirales > Lachnospiraceae > Faecalicatena > Faecalicatena sp. The sequence goes on along the minus strand of NZ_JBZUUL010000027.1, from coordinate 105,191 downwards.
CTGCATTATCCGGTAATACAACTGTCTTGTTGAGCTTTTTAAGACCAAGAGCTTCAACAGTCTTTTTATGTTTCGGCACAGCACCGATTGTAGACTTAACCAGTGTAATCTTTAAATTTGCCATTATATTTACCTCCTACACGATAGAAAAAACAGCTCTATCCATCTTATACGATAGAGCATATCTCTATCTTATTATGCGATAGAGCATATCTCTATCTCTTTAGCCTACGATCTCGTCAACTGATTTACCACGAAGTTTTGCAACTGCCTCTGGAGTCTTAATCTCTCTAAGTCCTTCAATTGTAGCAAGAACTACGTTCTGCTTGTTGTTAGAACCTAAAGATTTTGTACGGATATTCTTGATTCCTGCCATCTCGATTACCGCACGTGCCGGACCTCCGGCGATAACTCCTGTACCGTCTGGAGCTTTCTTCAGTAATACAGAAGCACTACCGAATTTACCGATTACATCGTGTGTTACACTTTCATTTTCATCCATTGCAACAGTGATCAGTTTCTTTGCTGCATCCTCTTTTCCTTTGCGGATAGCCTCTGGGATTTCAGTAGCTTTTCCTAAACCTGCACCAACATGGCCTTTACCATCGCCAACAACTACTAAAGCTGTGAATCTGAAGTTACGACCACCTTTAACAACTTTGGTAACACGCTTAATTGATACCACTTTTTCTGTTAATTCCAACTGGCTAGCATCAATACGTTCTTGTTTCATATGTGTTCTCCCTTCTTAGAAATTCAACCCAGCTTCTCTGGCTGCGTCTGCTAATGCTTTGATTTTACCCTGGTATATAAAGCCGCCTCTGTCAAAGACAACATCTGTAATACCTTTTTCTTTTGCCTTCTCGGCAATTACTTTTCCTAAATATGCTGCTGCATCAACGTTGTTGGTCTTCCCTAATTCTGCTTTCACGTCTTTCTGAAGAGTGGAAGCTGAAACCAGTGTATTTCCAACCGTATCGTCAATAATCTGAGCATACATATGATTATTACTTCTAAACACAGCTAAACGTGGTCTTTCAGCAGTACCGCTGAAACGGTTACGTAATTTCATGTGTTTTTTTCTACGAACTTCGCTTCTTGATTTCTTACTAACCATTTTCACACTCTCCTTAATTATTTCTTACCAGTCTTACCAACTTTACGTCTGATCACTTCATCAGCATACTTGATACCCTTGCCCTTATATGGCTCCGGTCTTCTCTTGTCTCTGATTTCAGCTGCGTATTGGCCTACTTTTTCTTTATCGATACCTTTGACAGTAATTTTATTCTGACCTTCCAGAACAGTCTCAACACCTTCTGGGTCGATCATCTCAACTGGATGAGAGTATCCTAAGCTTAATGTCAATTTGTTTCCTGATTTAGCTGCTCTGTAACCAACACCGTTAACTTCCAGAACCTTCTGGTATCCGTCTGTTACACCAACAACCATGTTGTTGATCAGTGTTCTTGTCAGACCGTGTAAAGATTTCATTCTCTTTAAATCATTCGGTCTTGTAACGATTACTTCTTCGCCTTCCTGCTTAATTTCCATTTCAACTGGAAGCTCTTTTGAAAGAGTTCCTTTTGGACCTTTTACAGTCACTACATTGTTCTCTGCAATTTCAACAGTTACGCCTGCTGGGATTGCGATTGGCAGTCTTCCTATACGTGACATACCGTACCTCCTATAACTTAAATTCTCGGAGAAGCTGCTAAATGGCTTCTCTGTTTTCAGTTGCTGTGAGTACTTGGTGAAGTCTTTTCGAACCTAGTCCGAACGCACACCCGATCCACTTGGTGAGGTTCTTTCGAACCTGGTGGCTTAAGTGTTTCCTTCCTTGTACTCTATCTATATCGGGACATGTTCTTGTCACTAAGTTTTGAAAAACCTCACTAAGTTCCAAGAACGGCCTTCTCACTAAATTCGTGCTATGCACTCATTAAGTGTTCAGTGCCTACCAAACAAAGCAAAGAACTTCTCCGCCTACACCGGCTTTTCTAGCTTCTTTGTCTGTGATTACACCCTTGTTTGTGGAAACGATCGCTGTTCCAAGTCCACCAAGTACCTTCGGCATATCTTCGCTGTTAGCGTATACACGAAGTCCTGGCTTAGAGATTCTCTTAAGACCTGAAATAACTTTTTCATTCTTGTCTGCACCATATTTCAATGTGATGTGGATTGTCTTGAAGTTTCCATCTTCAACGATATCAAATTTCTGAATATATCCTTCATTGAAAAGGATCTCAGCAATCGCGATTTTCATCTTTGATGCAGGTACATCAACTGTATCATGTTTAGCAGTATTTGCATTACGGATTCTTGTAAGCATATCTGCGATTGGATCACTCATAGTCATTGATTATTGACCTCCTTATTTCTATTAAGTTAACGGCTTTCCACTATGTTCCTTTGAATTGTACATGATGGAAGTTCTTCGTGCTTTGCCCGAAGAACGGCTGAAATTCTAAGTGTGTACTCAGCACGCACTAAGAATTTCATACCTACCAGCTTGCTTTTCTAACACCTGGGATTTGTCCTTTATATGCCAGTTCACGGAAACAAATACGGCAGATTCCATATTTTCTCAAATATCCATGTGGACGTCCACAGATTCTGCAGCGGTTGTATTCTCTGGTGGAGAATTTTGCATTGCGCTGCTGTTTGATTTTCATTGATGTCTTAGCCATGAATTTCCCTCCTTTACTTAGTGAATGGCATATTGAACTGAGTCAATAATTCACGAGCTTCTTCGTCAGTCTTAGCTGTTGTAACGAAAATTACATCCATACCTCTGACTTTGTCTACTTTATCGTACTCGATTTCAGGGAAAATCAGCTGCTCTTTGATTCCAAGAGCGTAGTTACCTCTTCCGTCGAATGCGTTCGGGTTAACACCTCTAAAGTCACGTACACGAGGTAATGCAAGGTTGATCAGACGATCAACGAACTCATACATTCTTTCTCCTCTTAATGTAACTTTACATCCGATAGCCATGCCTTCTCTGATCTTGAAGTTAGCGACAGAGTTCTTAGCTCTTGTAAGAACTGCCTTCTGTCCGGAAATCTTCTCGAGATCAGCTACAGCTGACTCTAATACTTTAGCATTGTCTTTTGCTTCGCCTACACCCATGTTGATAACAACTTTGTCAAGCTTCGGCACTTCCATTATATTTTTATATCCAAATTTTTTGATCATTGCATCAACGATCTCATTCTGATACTGTTCTTTCAGTCTACTCAAAGTTCTGGACCTCCTTCCTTGAATTAATCAATCACTTCGCCTGTTGCCTTAGCAACACGTACCTTTTTGTCTCCATCCATTTTGAAACCGATTCTTGTAGCTTTTCCTTTGTGTACATACATAACATTGGAAATATCGATCGGTCCTTCCTGATGGATGATACCGCCATTCTGATTAGCAGCACTTGGCTTTGTGTGCTTCGTCAGCATATTGACACCTTCAACCAGAACTTTTCCGTCTTTTTTATTTACAGCAATTACTTTGCCTTCTTTGTCTTTATCTTTACCAGCGATAACTTTAACAGTGTCGCCTTTTTTGATCTTCATAGTTGACATTCTCGGCACCTCCCTACAGTACTTCCGGAGCTAAAGAAACAATTTTCATAAACTTCTTGTCTCTGAGCTCTCTGGCTACTGGTCCAAAAATACGTGTTCCACGTGGGTTCAAATCGTCTTTTATAATAACAGCAGCATTTTCGTCGAATCTGATATAGGAACCGTCTTTACGACGTGCGCCTTTAACAGTACGGACAACTACAGCTTTCACAACGTCACCTTTTTTTACAACGCCGCCTGGTGTTGCATCTTTAACAGTCGCAACGATCACATCTCCGATATTGGCATATCTTCTTGTAGAACCGCCAAGTACACGGATACACAGTAACTCTTTAGCACCTGTGTTGTCTGCTACTTTAAGTCTACTTTCTTGTTGTATCATGCAGGTAAACCTCCTTCAAATTATACGCTTATTGAACTATCTGTCCAACATAACCTGCTTAGGCGGACACATGGTCCAAACTAATGCGGGCATATTATTTTGCTTTTTCTACGATCTCCACAAGTCTCCATCTCTTATCTTTAGATAATGGTCTTGTTTCCATAACTTTTACTTTATCTCCAACGTTGCACTCATTCTTTTCATCATGAGCTTTCAATTTATAAGTTCTTTTTACGATCTTCTTATAAAGTGGATGCTTAACGTGGTCTTCAACTGCGACAACGATTGTCTTGTCCATCTTGTCACTAACAACCTTGCCTGTACGGGTTTTTCTAAGATTTCTTTCTTCCACAGTACGACCTCCTATTCAGCTTTAGAAGCTTCAGTTATCACTGTCTGGATACGAGCGATATTCTTTCTCACTTCTTTGATTCTGCTTGTATTATCTAACTGGTTAGTTGCATTCTGGAATCTTAAGTTAAAGAGTTCCTTCTTAGCAGCTACTAATTCTTCATTTAATTCCTCAACGGATTTTCCTTTTAATTCTTGTACAAATGTATTAATTTTCACTGTTATCACCGCCTTCTAAGTCTGCGCGAGAAACGATTTTGCATTTGCAAGGTAACTTATGCATTGCAAGTCGAAGTGCCTCTCTAGCTGTTTCCTCTGGTACTCCTGCAATTTCAAACATAACGCGGCCCGGCTTAACTACTGCTACCCAGTATTCCAGGGCACCTTTTCCTTTACCCATACGAACTTCAAGAGGTTTATGGGTTACCGGCTTATCCGGGAAAATTTTGATCCAAACTTTACCACCACGTTTGATATAACGTGTCATAGCAACACGGGCTGCCTCGATCTGGTTAGAACGAATCCAGCAAGGCTCTGCTGCAACGATACCGTACTCACCGTAGGAAATCTTATTACCTCTTAAAGCTTTTCCTTTCATGGTGCCACGGAACTGTTTACGACGTTTCACTCTTTTTGGCATTAACATTATTTATCGCTCCCTTCCTTATCTGCTTTAGTCGGAAGAACTTCGCCTTTGTAAATCCAAACCTTTACACCGACTTTTCCGTAAGTTGTGTCAGCTTCTGCGAATCCATAATCAATGTCAGCTCTCAGTGTCTGAAGCGGAATTGTTCCTTCACTGTAGAACTCTGTACGGGCCATATCAGCTCCGCCAAGACGTCCTGAAACAGATGTCTTCACACCAAGTGCTCCGGATTTCATTGTTCTTGACATGCAGGACTTCATAGCACGTCTGAATGAAATACGGTTTTCAAGCTGCTGAGCAATGTTCTCAGCTACTAACTGAGCATCTTTGTCAGGTCTCTTGATCTCTTTGATATCAACGATTAACTTCTTGTCTGTGAACTGCTTTAACTCAGCTTTCACTTTCTCGATCTCAGAACCGCCTTTACCGATTACTACACCAGGTTTTGCTGTATAGATGATGATCTTAACGCGGTCAGATGCTCTCTCGATCTCGATTCTTGAAACACCTGCGCTGTATAATTTCTTCTTAAGGAATTTTCTGATTTCATGGTCTTCTACCAGGTTGTCTGCGAAATCTTTTTCTGCATACCATTTGGAATCCCAGTCTTTGATAACGCCGACTCTTAAGCCATGAGGATTAACTTTCTGTCCCATTATTGCCCTCCTTATTATCTTTCATTAAGCACGATTGTGATGTGGCTCATTCTCTTCTCGATTCTATAAGCTCTGCCCTGTGCTCTTGGTCTGATTCTCTTCATTGTCGGTCCTTTATTTGCATAACACTCTTCAATATAAAGGTTCTCAACATTCATACCGTTGTTGTTCTCAGCATTAGCGATCGCTGATTTTAATAATTTCTCTATTACACTTGAAGCATATCTTGGATTGTAAGCTAAAATACCAAGTGCTGTCTGTACATCCTTACCTCTGATGGCATCCAATACGAAGCAAGCTTTCTGAACTGACACTCTAGCGTAAGAAATCTTAGCTGATGGTCTTGTATCTTTCTGCTCATTTCTTTCTCTCTTGATTTGGGATCTATGTCCTTTTGCCATGGATGAACCCTCCTTTCGAATACTTTATATTATCTAACTCTTGACTTCTTGTCGTCTTTTCCGTGACCTCTGTATGTTCTGGTTGCTACGAACTCTCCGAGCTTGTGTCCAACCATATCTTCTGTAACATATACAGGCACATGTTTTCTTCCGTCATGGACAGCAAAAGTGTGTCCAACGAATGACGGGAAGATTGTAGAACGACGTGACCATGTCTTAATAACTGATTTATCACCTGCAGCATTCATAGCGTCTACTTTTTTCAGTAAGCTTTCGTCTGCAAATGGTCCTTTTTTAAGTGAGCGAGCCATAGGTTCTAACCTCCTTGTAAACTAAATTATTTGATTGCTTTTCCATCTCTTCTTCTTACAATTAACTTGTTAGAAGCTTTGTTTTTCTTACGTGTCTTAAGACCAAGTGCCGGTTTGCCCCATGGTGTACATGGACCTGGACGTCCGATACCTGTCTTACCTTCACCACCACCGTGCGGATGGTCGTTCGGGTTCATAACGGAACCGCGTACTGTAGGTCTGATACCCATGTGACGCTTACGTCCTGCTTTACCAACGTTGATCAGGTTGTGCTCTCCGTTACCTACGACACCAACAGATGCTCTGCAAATGATTGGAACCATTCTCATCTCACCAGATGGAAGTCTCAGTGTTGCGTATTTTCCTTCTTTAGCCATCAACTGAGCGCTGTTTCCTGCTGAACGAACAAGCTGTCCGCCTTTTCCAGGATATAACTCGATGTTGTGGATCTGTGTACCAACCGGGATCTCAGAAAGCGGCAGGCAGTTTCCTACTCTTACTTCTGCTTCCGGTCCGTTCATAACCTTCATTCCGTCCTTTAATCCTTCTGGAGCAAGGATGTAAGCCTTCTCGCCGTCTGCGTAGCAGATTAATGCGATGTTAGCTGATCTGTTCGGATCGTACTCGATTCCAACTACTGTTGCCGGAATTCCGTCTTTCTTTCTCTTGAAGTCTACGATTCTATATTTCTTCTTAGCTCCGCCTCCGCGGTGTCTAACTGTGATTTTACCCTGATTGTTACGACCAGCTTTTCTGCTCTTGGAATCCAGTAAGGATTTCTCAGGAGTTGTCTTTGTGATTTCAGAGAAATCAGAGCCAGTCATCTGTCTTCTGGAAGGTGTATATGGGTTATATGTTTTGATTCCCATTACTTTCTCTCCTTTCGTTTTGCCTGATTATTTGTTCTCACGCTTTTATGCGTATATGCTGCTTGATACTACTTCATCAGCCTTAAGGCATGACTTAGGCGCATCAAGGGATATCAAGTTCCGTGCGCCTAGGCTCGACAAGACCTCGCCAAGGCTTGGGAACGGCCTTCTCACTAAGTTCGCTGTAAGCTCACTAAGTGTTCAGTGCCTACAGTCCCTCGAAAATCTCGATATCAGCGCTATCTTCTGTTAACTGAACGATAGCTTTCTTTGTCTTAGCTGTCTTTCCGTATGTCATACCACGTCTTTTTGTCTTACCATCAAGATTCATAGTATTTACGCTTTTTACTTTTGTTCCATTGAACATTTTTTCAACAGCTTCTTTTACCTGTGACTTTGTAGCCTCTGTATGAACTAAGAAAGTATATTTCTTATCAGCCATGAGCTCCATTGTCTTCTCAGTAATTACTGGTTTAAGGATTACATCATAATATTGAATATTAGCCATTATGCGTACACCTCCTCGATAGTTGCAACAGCAGCTTTCGTAGTGATTACTGTGTTGTATTTTAAGATATCAAATACGTTAAGAGTATTTGTATGAGCTGTCTTCACACCTGCGATGTTTCTTGCAGAAATCTCAGCATTCTTGTTTCCGTCTTCCAGAACAACCAGTGCTTTGTTTACATTCAGGTTGTTTAATACTGCCTGGAATTTCTTTGTTTTGATCTCGTCGAAGCTCAGGTCATCGATCACGATGAACTTGTTCTCCTCTACTCTTGAAGTAAGAGCGGATTTCAGAGCTGCTCTCTTTTCTTTCTTGTTCATCTTGAAAGAGTAGTCTCTCGGTACCGGAGCAAATACAACTCCACCGCCTGTCCACTGCGGAGCTCTTGTTGAACCCTGTCTTGCATGACCTGTTCCTTTTTGTCTCCATGGTTTTCTTCCGCCTCCGGAAACTTCAGAACGTGTTTTCGCTTTCTGTGTTCCCTGACGATTGTTTGCAAGCTGGCTTACAACTGCCATGTGTACTAAGTGTTCATTCACATCAACACCGAATACAGCATCGTTCAAATCGATTGTACCAACTTCTTTACCTTCGATATTATAAACAGATACGTTTGCCATCTGTGTGTTCCTCCTTTCTACGTCAATCAGACTAATTTGCAGCCTTTACAGTTTCTTTGATTGTTACCAGGCATTTCTTCGGTCCCGGTACTGAGCCTTTTACTAAAAGCAGATTGTTTTCAGCATCAACTCTTACAATTTCAAGATTCTGAACTGTAATCTTCTTGTTACCCATCTGTCCTGGCATCTTTTTACCTTTGAATACCTTGCTCGGATCAGATGCTGCACCGTTAGAACCTGCATGGCGGTGGAATTTAGAACCGTGTGTCATAGGTCCTCTGCTCTGATTGTGACGCTTGATTGCACCCTGGAAACCTTTACCTTTTGAAATTGCAGTAGCATCGATCTTGTCTCCTGCTTCAAAGATATCAGCTTTGATCTCCTGAGCCAATGTATATTCCTCTGCGTTGTCAAATTTGAATTCTTTTACATATCTCTTGCCAGAAACACCTGCTTTGTCGAAGTGTCCCTTTTCAGCTCTTGTCACACCATTTCTGTGTGCGATCTCTTTCTTGCCGCTCTTGTCTTTTGTGACAATCTTTTCTTTCTTGTCAACAAATCCGACCTGAACTGCGCTGTAACCGTCATTCTCAGCTGTCTTGATCTGTGTTACCACACATGGTCCAGCCTGGAGTACAGTTACCGGAGTCAAAACTCCATCTTCATTGAAGATCTGAGTCATTCCGACTTTAGTAGCTAAGATAGCTTTCTTCATTATAATTACCTCCTGTGATTTACAGCGGAACGCGTTATGCGCTCATCCTAAATTTTAGGAATACTGTTTTTTGTTTTGATCTTACTTGTTTTTCATTTTGATATCAATGTAAACACCGGCTGGCATTTCTAGTCTGGATAATGCATCCACAGTCTTCTGTGTTGGTGTAATGATATCAATAAGTCTCTTATGAGTTCTCTGCTCGAACTGCTCTCTGGAGTCTTTGTACTTGTGTACAGCTCTTAAGATTGTTACTACTTCCTTCTTAGTCGGAAGTGGTACTGGTCCACTCACTTGTGATCCGTTCTTTTTTACAGTTTCGATGATTTTCTTTGCAGATGCATCAACCAGCTGGTGATCATATGCCTTCAATGTGATTCTCATTACTTGACTTGCCATAAAAAAAGTCGCCTCCTTTTCGTACTTTTGTTTGAGTACGACAAGCGGTGACTGTACACTCTCCCGTGTGTGTCGTGAGAAACTCACACGTTGTTTCATACCTCTTATCCTTGATAATCAGTAATCAGTTGTGATTCGTACAGTGACTTGTCGTCAGTTTCCTAACTTGACATTCGCTCCACGGAAAACCTGCCATTGTGCCTTCTGCACTTGGCAGCAACCTCTCGCTTCATCGCTATCATGCCACAGCTTTTTTAGTATAGCGGATTCATCCACATATTTCAAGTAGTTTTTCAGAATTATTGTATTTTTTTTCGTACAATATTTGCAGCAGCGTTCTAACCTCGTCTGCCTAAGCAACAATTGTAAGGTCCCCGGCAGTATGGATTCCTCTTCTCAGAAAATTATGTACATTTTCTTCCTGTTGGAAACATACTTATATATAGAAGAAACTACTTCACAAGCTCCACCGTTCCTTCTTGGACTGAAAGAAAAAATACGTTGATCCGCAGCATTTGCTATAATCGGAAGAACATGTGTTACAGCGTACCCTTTAGATATACCTGAATTTCAGATAGATTACAAGGTTTTCCTTACATTTTCCTCGATTTTGTAAAATCCTTATAAAAAATATAAAATAAAAATTTCTTTCCTTGACATCACCGTAGTAAAGTGGTATAGTGAAAACAACTTAAAGGGCATTAACCTGTAACGGTTTCCCATTATTTCGGAAAGCGTTTTTTTCTGACACTAGAGAAATGAAGGATAATAGCTGTTAAGTTCAGACCATATTTTATTTGTTTGTGGTTGCTATTGCAGTTATGCCACTGCCGACTGTTTCCCCCAAGAACAGTCCTGCATTGGTAAACTCCAATTAATATATATACATCCTCATTGTAGGACATTCCCCAGATTTGTATATAAATACAAACTGCAAGGCAACGAGGAAAAACCTCTCAATGACATACCAAAAGCGAAAAGCACGACTGCAGTCGTGCTTTTCGCTTTTTATATCACGCTTGTTTTCTCTTAGTTTACCTGCTATTTAGACTGTCTCATCTTCAATTTCAACATGGCCGTTACCTTTCTGGCATCCAGCTCTGTCACATTATTTTCTCCAACCACGCAGGTCTCAACACCTTCCCTGCTCTTATTGATATCCTTGATACCGGAAAGATATTTATTTTCCACCACAAATCCACCATTCACACCGCTGAATTTAAGGCCCGTGACCGGAATGCCCCGAATTCCAAGCTGTTCACAGGTATTGGCGTAATCCACATCACTGTTCCCCCATCCGTCAGATGATATGATCGCACCGTCGGCCCGCATGCATTCTGCCATAACCGCTGCACGGGTTCCGACGAGCATCTTTTCTTCATTGTCATCCGGAGTGCCTACCACAATAATTCCCAGCAGATCCAAATCTTCATCTGAAGATACCACATCCAGCAAAGGATCGCGAAAATGATGAAGCGTAGTCTCCTTCGTTGATGGTCCGATTCCCATAAGCTTATCTCCTCTCCTTATATTCCAGTCCCTCTACTGCATCGAGCGGATCATGCCGTCCCGATACTCATTCGGTGTAAGCACGACAGGCATATTTCCCATATCGATGATAGAATGACCACCTTCCACACCAGACGGTTCCTTCGGGAAAAGCCATGTATCATACATCGCCCCCTGTCCCGCCACCTGTTTGATGATCACAACCTTCTTCTTACCTTCCCGCACAACATCGTGGTATTCATGCCGTTCCGTGCACAGATCACCTTTCATCTTTTTCAGCTGATCCCTGAAAACCTGAATAAACCGGTCACACGCTCTGTGCGCTGCCATCGGCCCCGGACGCTCCTGCCCCATCCCGGCTTTTAGTGTCACATCAAAGGAGATGATATAATCCTCTTTTGAGGGCGTACCCGACCTGCCTGTATAGAGCTGTTCTTTTAGATTTCCCTCTGAAGAGCCGAATTCATGAGTCTGTTTCCCATTAGTATCCACCCCTGTCAGAATCACATACACGCCCGTCAGAGTATGTGTGATCCCCTCACCAAGCCTGCCGAGTACCTTCGTCGAAATCGGGATGATATCCATAATCGTGTTTGTCCATCGGTCATGCTCCCCCGGCGGTATAATATTTATACTAATATTTTCAATGAGAGGTTCAGACTCCATAAGCCCTGGGATACACTCTCTGCTGATCGTCATATGGCCTTCTTTCGTCAGAAGATTTTCAGCGCCCTCTGCCACATTCTCAATATGAAAAGCTTTAATTACCAGACGGCGCAGATCCTTTACTTTTTGCTCCATGCGTAAACACCTTCTTTCTGCAAAGGGGTCAGACCCCTTTGCTCTCCGTTTTCCGAGTTTTGTGACAAAAAAGGGACAATTCCACCGGAACGTCCCTTTTTGTGTCTGTATACTACACTTGTCTGTATATTATACCTTAGCTACATATTCGAATGGCAGCGGAACAATCTTGCCCGGTGTCTCGATCTTGATCAGCTGTTCAAGTGTTGCTTTTACAATATTCGTCTGCATTTCTACATCATTCGGCGCACCTGCATTAGCACCCATCGGTACTAACGGAGCTACGGCACGAGGTGTACCGGTCTGACGAACAACCGGAGGAAGAGCTGCAATAATAATTGTAGGAATTCCAGCTTCTTCAATTGCTCTCTGCACCAAAACTGCAGAGCGGTGGCAGGTGCCTCAGCCAGCGGTCAGGACTACTGCATCTACATCTTCGTCTTTAAACATCTGTGCAATTGCTGGTCCTGTCTCATTTTTAAATTTATCCTGGTTTCCGCCGCCTCCCATGAATCCAGCGTGTACCGGTGCGCAGGATCTGATAAATCCTTCTGCTGCCAGCTCGTGAATTCTGTCGATCGGGAACATACAGTTGATGTCTTTATTAACATCACCGTTATCATATCCGCCATGGGATACCATCAGTTCACTTGATGGTGTATCGTTCGTTATCTTTCTCCATGTAGAGTCTCCGGCCAGATTAAATCTCTCCTGACTCTTGCAGTGTACCCCAGCTGCTGTTGCAAGGGCAATGGACATATCCTTTAACTCTTTCTTTACAGGTGTCCATACTGCCGGAGGAGTGATCGGAACGTAAATTTCTGACTGTAAACCTTTTGTGGTTGTCAAGCTCATTCTTCTACCTCCTTGGTTTCCGCGTTTGCTTTACGCATTTCTTCCTGACGTCTGTTATATGTGTCCAGATTGCTCACGTATTTATCATTGGCTTCCGGTCCAAGCTGCTCCACAAAACTCATGTTCCATGCAACCTCCTGTCCCACCACCAGAGGGTAATCGGTGATCAGCATGCGCATCGGTATCTTAAGATAACCAAGCCTGCCCTTTAAATCGATCCCGACACATCCGTCGTGAATCTCTACGATGACCCCTTCCATACGAATAATCTTATCACCATACATTAATTCTTTCATCTTAGTCGTATTTCTCTTTTCTCTTCTGGCTCATTGGCAGGGACTGCTCATTCTTCACCAGCTCGATCGGTCTGCCTGTTACATTGGAAATCAGTTCTACATTTGTAGCCTTGACATTCGGATTCCACTTTCTTTCAGCAGTCTTTACTTCTTCCCCAGCCATTGCATTCTTTAACATTGCAAGTGCTCTGATCGCATCTTCATGGCACAGAGTATTGCATGCAAGGACCTCGTTCTCAATACCTGACTCAGATTTATTATTATCAACCATATTGGTCATGTATTTGTTACCAACGACCAGAGCCCCCTGAACTGCGCAGAAAGACATACCAACAACAGGGATTCCGCGCATTCCGATCTGCTCGTGATGACTTGCAAAATCAATATGGTTGTTGCCGAAGCCTTCTGTAGTAATGAACGCGCCATCTGCATCCATCATCTCTACCATCATACCAACACGTTTAGAAACATAGAATTTCTCTGCATTGATCTGCGGGCTTCCAACGAAGATGACACCGCACAGATCCACTTCTGTATCATGAAGTGCCTCAAGAACCAGCGGCTCTCTCCAATAGTGTCTGGACATCTCCTTTGATGCAGGTCCGATACAGGTCAGTGCATGGATACATCCATCCAGAACCTCTAACGGTGATACACAAACAGGTACATTGCCAAGGTCAACATTCGGCTTTGCCCCAAGTACGCCGACCGGCTCTACCGGAAGGATCAGGTTATCATGCATAGCGCCCTGTCCCATGATCTCTTTTACAATGACTACTTTCTTCTTGCCCGGTCTTCTGACCTGGTTAAATGTTTCTGTATCAACAACCAGTGAGTCGTCCTCCAAAGCTTTCAACGCCTCTCTGATCTCCTGTGTAATGTGGTCTGTAGCTGTGTGGGCTGCAAGAGGACCCGGCCTCTCCATGTTTGTGCCCTCTTTGATCGTCACCTGGGTCTTGATAAAGATCTCGCCTTTATCAGGTGCACCCGGACGGTTCCACATGATATTCTCGTCCAGATATCCTTCTGAAGAGCCGAATTCCCCAATCTGCACTCCATTAGCATCTGTTCCTGTAACCATCATGATCACACCGTCAAGAACACGGGTAGTACCGCTTCCGACTTCACTCTCGCCTTCCTTGCAGGCGATCGGCTGTACATCCATGATCGTCTCTGAATATGTGTGGTAATCTTCTGGTGTGATGATATCGATCTTTAAGTCATATACTAACTCCTGAGAATCAACACACTCTTTTTCAATTCCTTCACGGATATATAATGTAGTTCCTTCGATCTTAGTCTCAGGCCCACGTTTTACTTCCGTAATTCTGTAATGCTTTCTTGTAAGACTTCTGACGATCTTTTCTTCCGCTGCTGCTTCTGCCAGAACTGGCTCTGCTGCCGGAATCACTGCTGCCGGTGCCGGCGCTGCTGCAGCTCCTCCTGCAATTCCTAACGGAAGCTCGATATCAATGTCTTTTCCTTCCCCAATGTGGATCTTAAGCACTCCACCCGGTGCTGATACTGGTGCAGCAGGTGCAGCCGGAGCAACAACTTCCGGTGCTTCTTCTGCAACGGCCTCTTCTGCCGCTGCTTCCTCTACAACATTAGCCCCTTCTACAACATCTGCTGTCAAAGGACACAGAGAATCGCAGGTCTTTGTAAGCTTTGCACCTAATACCTGCTCAATTGTCAATGCACCCTCCAGGTCCAGGAGTCCGGAATCTACCAAATCATCAAAAATGGCCGGATCTTCCAGATTGGATGCCTGAATCGTAATGCCTTCTTCGGCCCTGCAGCAGAGCACCGCAGGATCTTTCGCATGTTCTTTCGCTGTTTCAGCTGTAATTGACATACTTTATTCCTCCTTTTATCTTATATCCCAAGGACATACCAATTATCACGCCCTTTAGGCAGCCGCACCCAGCAGATGCAGCTGTATATGAAATGACGCTGCCGCCAATCTCATATAGTTACTTAGTTCATCATTCCCCGTACCAAAAATCTCTCCGGGGAAAATCTATTTTCCAACAGACGTCCCGTTTTATCTGCCGTCTGGCAGCTGGTCCACCTGTTTAGAAACGGTTAATCTTCTATATAATGGATGGTTGATCGTTCTCATCACATGATCTGTCTGATGGAAAACCTTCAGCTTCATCTTAGGAGCTGATCCCATGACTGTGTTGGAACAATCTGAACAGTTACCGATAATAATATACTCAGCACCATCTTTCTTAAACTGCAGACATTTCTGTGCCTGTCCAGGACAGTTGCCCGGATTCTCGCATTTCAATGTGCCGTTCTTCATCTCGACCGCCTGTTTACATCTGGCAACGGATACGACTTCCCCGTGCATCTTCCCACAGATATCGCGCATTCTTTCTTCACTTCCGCCGCAGGCACATACCAAAAGGCCTACCGGTGCACCGTGCAGATCCGGAAGATCAATGGTAACAATAATTCCACCCGTTGTCTTTGTAACCGGATCCTCCATTGTTGTCGCTTTCCCTGTAAAAGGTCCGCCCATGATGATCTCACCATATACTCCGTCGATCCCGCCGGACATCTCGATCATATCCTTCACGCTTGTCCCTACCGGAACATCCATGTAAACGTGTGCTTCATTTCCACCATTCAGCTTACCGGTCACGGTCATATTCTTGCTGTAGCACGGCTTCCTGAGCTCGATCGCTTCTGCTACGCGCAGAACAGTCTCTACATTAATTACAATAGAATCTGCTGCTGACGGCAGCTGTGTCGGATCCAAAAGCTTGCCAAGCGCTTCTCTGACTACCGCGCGCTCCTCACCCATCGGGTAAATATCCGGAAGCAGATGTATAGAAATATTCTCTTCTCCGCGGATCGCTTCACGGATAGTCTCTACTGCCTTCTTATTCTTTGCCTTGATCGCAAAGATCGCTTTGGCAGCATTTGAAATCTCCATGCAGTACTTCACACCCTTAAGGGTCATCTCCATATTTTCCTCGATCTGACGGATATTGTGATAAAGCCCTGGCTCACACTCTGCTGCATTCACCAGAATGTAACCACCCTTAAGATCTGTTCCGAGCTTCACGCCCGTTGGGAAACCAGCACCGCCCATTCCCACTACACCTGCCTCTTTCACCATCTCAAGCGGTGTACCTTCATGAATCGGTACGAATTCTTCCTTCTGCTCTTCATCCGGCGTAATCACGATCCGATCCTCCAGAACAGACTCTACACTTCCATACACACTGGAAAAAATGTTAGCGCCCAATCCCTTTGGAACAGCAATCAGTGTACCCTTCTCTACCCTGTCACCTGCTTTTACAACCGGTTCACAGGGAGCACCCACATGCTGTCTTAGCAAAAACTGTAAATTCTCCATGACCTGCTTCTCCTTTTAGGTTATATATAATATTTATCTTATCTATAGTTTGTATGCATATCTTATGCATCACTTCCCTCCGGCGGGCATGTCCACCGGACTTATAGATAGTTCCTTTCAAACAAAAGGCAGCATACTGTGATTTGTATTATGCTGCTTTATATAGTAAGTTTGTGAAAATAATCCCACAAATCTGTTTTTTGGCGGAGGCATGTGGGAATCGAACCCACCCAGGACGCTACAAACGCCCAACACTGGTTTTGAAGACCAGGAGGCACACCAGTTACCCTTCTACCCCCATATTCAGTTTTCTCAGGCTTTACAGGCTTTCTTCTATATAAACGCTGTAAATGGGCAAAATGAATTTTTGGAATTACATATGCAATTCGTTATTTTATTTTCCCTTACCTGTTTTTTATATTACCAAATAATCGTTGACTTTTCAAGGGTTTTCGTACATAATATTAAATATAAACTGAACTTCATACTAGAACGCGGTCTATTTGTTGATTTTTTATCAATTTTACCAGGTGCGTTGAGCTGAATAGTTTCTATATAATAGTGATTTTCACAATTATAATGAAGTCACTTATAGACGGGTTCTATAAACTACCAATTAGGAGGAAGGATTATGAACTACAATCCAAAAATCAACCTGGATGCATTCGAAGCTGCATTCAAAGCAATCGACACACATACTGTCGGTGAGTTTACCCGTATCATCATGTCAGGTTTCCCGGAGTTAAAGGGTGACTCCATGATGGAGCGCAAGCAGTATCTTGCAAAGAATTACGACAAGTACCGTCAGGCCCTGATGTTTGAACCACGCGGACACCATGATATGTTCGGTGCACTTGTCACAGAGCCTGTCAATCCAGAAGCAGATTTCGGAGTTATTTTCATGGACACCGGAGAGTACTTAAACATGTGCGGACATGGTACGATCGGTACAACAACAGCCCTGATCGAAGCAGGACTTGTTCCAGCTGTTGAGCCTTATACAGAAGTAGTATTAGACGCTCCGGCCGGTCTTATTCGCGTAAAGGCAGAAGTAAAGAACGGAAAAGTCCTTAACGTGACGCTCACAAATGTTCCGGCTTTCCTTTATAAAGAAAACCTGACCACTGTCGTTGATGGAAAAGAGATCAGATATGACATCGCTTTTGGCGGAAGCTTCTTCGCCCTCGTAGATATCGAACAGCTTGGCTGGACCGTAGATGAAAAGTCTATTCCGAAGTTAACAGATTTCGGAATGAAGGTCGTAAAGCAGGTGAATGAAGAAGTAGAGATCAAGCATCCTGAACTGGACATCACAACGGTGGATCTGGCAGAGCTTTACTGCCACACAAAGACCGACGGATGTAATTACCGCAATGTTGTCATCTTTGGAGACCACATGGCTGACCGTTCTCCATGCGGAACAGGTACAAGCGCAAAGCTTGCAACACTGTATGCACGTGGTGAGATCAAGATCGGTGAACCATTCGTGTATGAAAGCTTCATCGGCTCACAGTTCAAGGGAGTCATCAAAGAGGAAGCGCAGGTCGGCGAATTCAAGGCAATCATTCCACAGATTACCGGAAGTGCCTATATCACAGGTGAATCTACTTACGTGATCGATCCGGATGACCCGCTTAAGTACGGTTTCAAGGTATCAAGAGGTTAAGGAAGGAACTGGGCTATTTCTATAAATAGCAGCTTTAACCGGATCATATATTTTTATCAGGGAAATCGGTGTCGGATAAAAGTCCGCACCGATTTTTCTATATTAGCATAGTAGGAAGCCGGATCTTATGATATACTATAAACCGAAACTAAAGTAAGTGTTACAAGGAAGAGAGGGTACTATGCCGCGAAAGAAACAGACAACCAAGAGCAAAATCGTAAAGGCTGCCTGGAACTTATTTTATAAAAATGGGTATGATAACACCACCGTCGAAGACATTATTAAGTTGTCAAAGACATCGAAAGGAACCTTTTACCACTATTTTAAGGGAAAGGATGCCCTTCTTACTACTTTATCAGACCTGTTCGACCAGCAATACGAAGAAATCAACAATACATTAGACCAGTCACTATCAGCCAGGGAAAAACTGCTTTTATTAAACCATGAACTATTTTATATGATTGAGACAAGTATAGATATCAATCTGCTTGCCTCATTATATTCCTCCCAGCTTGTCACAAAAGATAACCGCTCTTTGCTCGATGACGACCGCTATTACTTCCAATTGATCCGGGAGATCATAGAAACCGGAATCCACTCCGGTGAGTTTAAAGATACTTCCTCTGTGGAGGAGCTGGTTAAGATTTATACCATGTATGAGAGAGCTCTTTTATATGACTGGGCACTCTGTGAGGGCAAATATTCGCTGTCAGCTTATAGTGACAGACTCCTCCCGCATGTACTGGACAACTTCGAGAAGGGGATTTAGTCTTTACCATCCAAGCGGAGTTTGAATATCCGCCTTGATATTACCGGGAACGATTGTATTTTTCGACAAAAACTGCTATGATTAAGAAAAACAAATGGAGGTATTACCTGTGTTAGAAGAACCAATCATTACAAACGAAGAAACCAATTGTCAATCAATTGAAAATACTGCCGCAGACGTTGTACCTGCCACCAGTCAGGATAATGCAGATGCCTCTAATATTGTAGCTTTTACCGCCGAAGCATCCCAAGAGACGAACCAGCCGGAAAGCCCAAAGACATCTCCCGCTGCCCAGCAGTCACAGAAGGGACCTAACGAATCTTTCCAAACTACTGCTTCCCAGATAAAGGCAGAGACAGATGATATCTTCACGGAAGAGGACGTACAGGATAAGAAGCGTTTCCATTTTAAAAGGGAAGACAAAGAATTCTTCCGGGATAAATGGATTCTCTCACGTATCAGTGATGAGAACCTGATGGATTATCTAAAGCTCGAGCAGAGGCGCACGGAATTGCAGCAGGAGGCAAAGGATATAAAAGAAAAACGGATCCTCAGGGCATTTGAGATCACCGTTGGGCTTGCTGCTGGTGTCGCGATCGTTTACCTCTTGAAGGATAACCCGTCCATTCTTGTGAACATCCTATACATAGCAGGAATTCTTGGTGCACTCTGGGTATATAAGAATCCTAAGGATAAGAAAAAATAAGCAGAGACAATCTGTATTGGCAGATAGCGATCAGTGTCATTTAGATCAGGAGTATGTATTTTTTACATACTCCTGATTTTTATTCACTTTTTTATTGCTTTTACGGCTACTTTGCGATACAATATAGTCAAGAACATTGCAATGCAAGGTAGTAACTGGAAAGGGGGGCTTAGCATGGACAAATCTCAATTAATGAAGGGGATCCTGGAAGGCTGTATCTTAAAGATCATTCAAAGTTCTGAGACATACGGTTACGAGATCGTAACCCAGCTCCAGGAGAATGGTTTCACAGAAGTAAGAGAAGGGACCCTTTACCCGCTCCTTCTCCGTCTGGAAAAGAAGAAGCTGATTACAGCCACCTTTAAGCCCAGCCCCTTAGGACCCAGCCGTAAGTATTACTCACTTACCGGAGACGGCGAAGAATATCTCCTGTCGTTTTTACAAAATTGGAACGAAATTACCGAATCAGTTCATAAGATTTTTAAGGAGGATGCATTATGACACTATTCAAAAGTCAGTTAATGAAACTGGAAAAAGAGAATACAGAAGCATTTCAGTCTATCCATAACCCAAACACCCGGAAGGAAATTGTGGATATGGTCAAATACCTGTCAGCCTCCCCTCTTTCTCTATATCAGATTCAGGTCATCCGCAAAGATCTGATCGGTATGGCTGCTGAGGGGGAACAGAATCAGATCCCCCTAAAGGAGGTATTAGGTGTTGATGCAAAAGAATTTTGTGATGAGGTCATCCAGAATTCAGACCACCGGGCTCCCTGGGAACATCTTATGCGGTATCTCCAGACAATCCTCTCGGCCTGGGCTATTGTATATTCATTAAAATTTATCTTGTTGAATTCAGCCCCGAATACGTTTGGCATTGATTATTCTGATTTAATATGGCTTATCATATGGATTATCGGAGGAGTTTTCCTGCCTGAATATCTGGATCAAAAGACAGCAGTCTATGAAAATTCTGCTCTTAGATATCTTGGGTGGATCTGCCGCCTGGCTGCTCTTCTTAGTTATGGACTGCTTTGCAAAAGCCCTCTTGCAACACAATTTATCCTCACGGGGAATGGCTGGCTGATCCTTGCGGTCATCCTGATCTTTTGGTCAGGTGTTACCATACTGATGAACTGGCATTGGGGAATATGCGCTCAGCGTTTTTCACACTAATAACACCGCACGCTATAGAAAAGGCGGAGGAACTACCTGTCGTATCGGTCTTTCCTCCGCCTGAATTATATTCTTGTTCTCATTCTCATATTTCTATCCTGCGTGCTTCCCCTGCCTATACCAGACACTCCTGCATTGCCTCTGCTTCAATCCCTGCATTCTCCATGGCACGACTTACCACTTCACGCTGTGTAAGTTCAGAGCACCAGGACAGCCCGCATCCTGCGGATAGCGATCTTGGCACCGGAATAAGTCTTCCGGGAACCTGGTTTTCCTTGCATACCTTCTCCATTGCCATTGCATCTGCAGTTGTATGGAATGTTACCACTAATTTTAACTCTTTTTTTCTCATCTTACCCTTATTCGATGATGACAGCAAATCCATCCTCTATCTCGGAAGATGTTGTCTTTTTGCCATGATCCTTGGCGTATTTCTCCACATTCATCTTCTGGTGCGGTTCTGTAACAAGTACTCTGACTGCTTCTTTTGCACCTTTTAGCGCTGCTGCGGTCAGCATCAGCGGTTCCGGACAGGAAAGACCTCTTGCATCTACTTCCTTCATATTATTTTACCTTCTTTCATAGAATACTACTTTATGTACAATACTTCAACCCATTTTTTATATGAGGGTTTCCATAGGGGTCTGTCCCTTTCGTGTAGGGTCAGACCCCTGTGAAATAGTATAGACGGCTAAGCTTTTTCGCGTTTATTTGTAAATGCGATCAGGAAACATACCGCTATGCAGATGATAACCGCAACTTTTCCGTTAAGCGGCACTGCACCTGCAACGATCTCCTTTGTCTCTGCATTCATAGCGGTTCCGCTTGCTGCAAGGCCGAAGTTATGGCATACAGCTGCACCTGCAAACATTCCCAGTACAGTTACTGCAGAGTCTGACGATCCCTGACCTGCAAGTATCAGCTGTCTTAGCGGACATCCACCAGCCAGGACTGCCGCAAAACCTACCGCGTACATTCCCAGAATGTTCCACAAATGCTCGGAATGTGCAATGATTCCAGGTGTATTGAAACCGACGATGAATTTTCCCGTTGCAATATTGAAGACCAGCATTACAACGAACAATCCGCCGATCACAGTTAACAGATCAAAGTTCCTCATCAGTATCACGTCTCGGATCCCTCCGGCAAAGCACATTCTGGACTTCTGTGCGACTACACCGAAGACCAATCCGCCGGTCAGAGACATGATGATCGGTGCATGAAGGCTTCCCGGTCCTGCTGCACTTGCTTTTAATAAGGTAGTTGCTGTTGCAAGCACAAGTACTCCCAGCATTAAAACAGGCAGCACCATACCACTGGTCTTATTTGTAATATGTGCTCTGCCAAGGCTGAATCCATTTTTCAGGGCAAATACTCCGGTTCCTACTCCAAGAATAAATCCAATCAGAGCTACCCATGCATTTAAATCCCCGGCTGACATTCTCAGGATCATACGAAGAGGACATCCCAAAAATACCAGGGAACCGATCATAATAACCATACCAAGAATAAAACGGATCATCGGTGAAGATCCTGCCGTTGAACGATATTCCTTTGTTGCTATGGAAATAATAAAAGCACCTAACACAAGCCCTATGATCTCAGGTCTTGCATACTGTACCACCTCGGCCTGATGCATTCCCAGCGCTCCCGCCGTATCACGGATAAAGCAGGCAATACAAAATGCCATGTTCGCAGGATTCCCGAAATATGCCAGACAAGCTGCAACAAGCCCGCATATCACACCTGCGATCGCCAATTTTTTCTTTGAATCTGCTAAATTCATGTTTGTTTCCCTCCTAGTCTGCTGCTAATTCTCTCACTGCCTTTATCGCAAACTCTATCTCTTCTTCTGTATTGAAATGTGAAAAGCTAAACCTCACAGCACCCTGCGCTTCTGTTCCCAATGCCCTATGCATCAGCGGTGCACAGTGTGCTCCCGGCCTGGTGGAAATCCCATAATCCATGAATAATTCGTCACTCACCTCGGAGGAATCGTAATCGCCGATATTGAGCGTCACAATGGGACATCTCATCCCGGTGTCAAAATCTCCGTATACTCTGACCCCGTCAATCTTGGAGACCCCTTCATAAAACTGGCGCATCAAGGAAACTTCTCTCTCCCTGACCGTATCGATCCCAGTCTGCTCCAGATATTTCAGCGCTGCATTCAGACCTGCGATCCCATGTCCGTTCAGGGTTCCGGCCTCCAATGCTGTCGGCATCTCCTGCGGATGCTGCGGATTGTATGTATCGACTCCGCTTCCGCCGCTCAAAAGGGGGCGTACCTTCACATCCTCCCTGACATACAGACCTCCGGTCCCTTGTGGGCCGAGCAGGCCTTTATGTCCGGTAAAACACAGAATATCTATCTGCATCTTTTGGACATCGATCGGAAATACACCTGCTGTCTGTGACGCATCCACAACGAATAAAATCCCGTGAGACTTCGCGATCTTTCCGACTCTGACAAGATCGATCATATTGCCTGTCAGATTGGAAGCATGGGTACAGATGATGGCACGAGTATTCTCCCGAATAGACTTGTCCATCTCTTCATAGGAGATATTCCCTTTAGAATCACACGGCAGGATCGTCAGCTCTACGCCTTTTTCCTGACACTCGAATAATGGGCGCAGCACAGAATTATGCTCTAATACTGTGGTGACCACATGGTCTCCCGGACACAGTATCCCCTTGATCGCTATGTTCAGGCTCTCCGTAGAATTGGCTGTGAATGCAATCTGCTTTGGAGTCTCTGCATGAAAAAGGCGGCTCAGCCGCTCTCTTGTGTCATAGATCACCCTTGATGCACTTAAGGCCGCTTCTGTTGCTCCTCTGCCCGCATTTCCAAGTGACCCCATCGCCTGAACTACAGCCTCTGCCACTCCTTTTGGTTTTTGCATTGTCGTTGCCGCATTATCCATATAAATCATAGCTTTATCCTCCCATTTCCATACAAATCCAGTATACCCTTACATTTCCTGTGAGTCTAATTGAAAACCCGCATAAATGAGGAATGTTATAGACACTTTCTATAACATTCCTCATTTATGCAGACGGGGCTGTACTCAGATATCTGCAGCCTTTGCACAGTGCCCCTTCTGCCTCTTTTCTTTACTTTTCTGGTAACCAAAACGCTTCTCCGAAAACATAAATGTTTCTATGAATAAAATTCCACACTATCCCCGGGGATAGACCTTTTCCACGATACGCAGAAACTTTTCCGACAATCCGGATAATTGAAAGTTCTTATTATAGACCACATTAATATTTCTTTTGCCTTCCTCGCCTGCAAGCGGAAAACATAATACTTTCTCTTCTTTGATCTCATCTGCTGCAGCTAAGCGGGAGATGATGGAAATCCCCACGCCGCGGCTTACGGAACGCTTGATCGTCTCCTGGTTCTCCATACTGGCCACAAGCTTTAGCTCGTCCACATGGATCCCCATCTTTTTTAAGATTTTCTCCGCCTCCTTGCGGGTACCCGAGCCCTCCTCACGCAGTATAAATGACTCGTTCTGGATCCATGCTTTCTCTGCTTCCGGCCCATTCTCCCCATTCTTTATCAGATTTCTGAACTTCTCCGAATTCGGTGTAATTATGACCAGCTCATCCCGGTAAAAAGGAATATACTGACAATACTTCTTTTCCAGAACGGTGCCCGTAAATCCAATGTCCACATTTCCGTTTACTACCTGCTCTACCACCTTTGCACTGTCCGTCTCCATGATCTTGAACTGTTCCCGAGGATACTTTTCACGAAAAGAAGCCAGAATCTGCGGGAGCAGGTACTGGGATGGGACACTGGATGCAGCGATATGGATACAATGGCTTCCCTCCTTACGGGTCTGATCAAAGGCCGTCTCTATCTTCCTCTGAAGCACGATCATCTGTTTGGCATATCCATAAAGCGTCTGTCCGTCCTCTGACAGATGCACTTCTTTCGTATTACGCACAAACAGACGTACCCCCAGTTCCTTTTCTAATGAGGAAATATGGGCACTGACTGTAGGCTGTGTCAAAAACAATGCCTTTGCTGCCTTGGAAAAGCTGCCATCTTCGGAGACAGCTACGAATGCCTCTAACTGTTTCAAATTCATAGATTTGATACCCTCTCACTTTCTCCGCCTGTTTTCCGGGTGATCTTAATGCTGTCCATATATTCCAGGATCGGTTTTGCACTCTTTCTGCTTGTCTGGAACATATCACGGATCTCTGCGATCGTGATCTTTCCATCTGCTTTCAGCTTCTCTATGATCTTCTCCTTCGCCTCATTCATGTAAGTTCCCAGAGTATATACCCCATCGGCCACCTTCACGATCTCTCCACTGTCGGCAAGCAGAAGTATGATATCCTCGACCGCCTGTGCAGGCACATCTCCAAACGGGATATCTGCAAGCTTGACAAAATCAAATTGGGCAGGCTTGATGACACCTAAAAGTTTTCTTCTCACCTTCTCATAAACTTCATCTTTCTTCACTTCATATCCCTTTGGAGCCAGGAATTCCTCATGTCTGGAGATTGCCTCCTGTACCTCCAGGTACTCGATATACTTATCGAAAACATTCGGTTTCACCCGTTTCATGAAGGTACTGTGAACCTCTGCTTTGGGCATTCCATAGCGGTACGGATATTTTTTCACATACTGTGCAAGTGCTGTGCTGATCTTTTCCCGATATGCATGTTCGTCTGCCGTGTGCCAGATATACGTCTCCTTTTTCATCGGGAAGACACAAACGTTCCCCTGGGATGCCAGATTCTCTACCGCTGATTCTATCTCTTCTTTTGATAAGGCCGTCAGCTTTGCAAGCTCGGAAACTGCCGCCATTGTCTCAGCATAATCCTTTGCATGCAGCTCGATGACATCCTCAGCCGTACCCGATTCCTTCTGTTTCAGGCTTTCAAGCACTTCCTTTGAGAAACGTTTCTTCTTTACAGCATTCGGTTCCAGAATCACACCGCCGCCGATGGTCTCCATGGGAGAATAGAAGCGGACTACAAACCTGTCCCCGCGTCTGAACGCCACGTCCTCCTCCATTCTTAGCTGCACGTATCCGCTGTCCCCCGGTCCCAGCTCCTCATCACCTAACAGGACTGCGCGGCAGAGAACTTCGCTCGTTCCGCTGTAGAAATGAAGCCTGGCATTATTAGTCAAAAGTCGTATCGTAGAATCCAGCATGTCCAGCTTCACATCCATGAGTCTGGAGTCAGTCATGCTTCCGGGTGGTGCAAGGACACACCCTCTTTTCAATTCTCTTTTTTTCATATTGGAAATATTGATCGCCACACGCTGTCCGGCGTAGCAGCGCTCCACATCCTGACCATGTACCTGGATATTGCGGATCTTGCATTCCTGTCCGTTGGGGAACATTTCCAGTGTATCATCTTTGGATATGGTTCCACTTACCAGCGTTCCTGTTACTATGGTACCAAAGCCTGAGAGGGAAAAAACTCTGTCCACAGGAAGTCTTGGTATTGTATGGATATCCTTTTCTTCCACCTCTTCTTCAGTCAGCCGCTCTATCGTCTCGACCAGCTCCGGGATTCCCTGCCCTGTCGCAGCAGACACTTTGGCAACCGGAGCATGTTCCAGGAAAGTGCCTTCCAGTTCTTCCTTGATCTCTTCCTCGACCAGCTCCAGCCATTCCTCGTCCACAAGATCACATTTGTTTAAAACAAGGATACTTTTCTGTACTCCCAGCATTTCCAGGATATCCATATGCTCTCTTGTCTGCGGCATGATCCCTTCATCCGCTGCCACGACCAGCAGGACGAGATCCATTCCCACGACTCCGGCAACCATATTATTAATGAACTTTTCATGGCCCGGAACATCGATGATCCCTGCGCGGTTCCCATTCTTTAAATCGAAATAGGTGAACCCCAGGTCGATCGTGATCCCACGGCGCTGTTCTTCCTCCCACCGGTCTGTATTACGCCCGGTCAGAGCCTTGATCAAGGTTGTCTTACCATGGTCGATATGGCCTGCCGTTCCGATAATAATATGCTTCATATCAGTTTCCTTTCTCTTCCAGGACATCCTGTTCCTTTAAGACTTTTACTAAATAGTTCATAGACTGCGGGTCATAGGTCCGCATATCTAATAGAATTTTATCATTGAGCGTCCTTCCGATCACCGGGACCGGAAGATGGCGCAGCCGCGTCTCCAGTTCAGAGGTTGTGATCTCTGTGGGCCTGATCGTCACCGCAGTACTTGGAATCCGCTCAAGAGGCAGCGATCCCCCGCCAATCTGTGATTCACAAGATTCGAGCTCGATCTCCGCCTTTAAGCCGGCCCTTTTTAACATCCTGCGAAATCTTTTTGCATCCTGCTCCACTTCTTCGGCCTTTCTTGTGATCATCCGCAGTGCCGGAATATTCTGGATCGCTTTTTCCTCTGATAAATATTCCCTTAATACTACTTCCAATGCAGAAGCAGTGAATTTATCGATACGCAGTGCGCGGGTCAGCTGATTCTTTTTCATCAGGTCGATATATTTTTTCCTGCCGACTATGATCCCTGCCTGTGGTCCGCCCAGAAGCTTATCCCCGCTGAAACATACTACATCGGCACCATTCCTGATGGAATCCTGAACCGTCGGTTCGTAAGTCAGGCCGTATTTACTCAGATCGATGAGCACACCGCTTCCCAGATCTTCGATGACCGGGATATCATACTTTTCCTTAAGGGAGATCAGTTCTGCGATCGGAACGGTCTCCATAAAACCGACGATACGGTAATTACTTGTGTGTACCTTCATGAAAACCTTGGTATCCTCATTCACTGCCTCTTCATAATCAGAGATATGTGTCTTATTCGTCGTTCCCACTTCCCGAAGGACTGCCCCGCTTTGCTCCATCACATCCGGAATACGGAATTTTCCGCCAACCTCCACGAGCTCTCCTCTGGAGACCACTGCCTCACCGCCCTTTGCCATGGAACTTAAGATCAGCATTACAGCGGCAGCATTATTATTGACGGCCATGGCCGCCTCTGCACCTGTGATCTTACACAGCAGTTCTTCAAAGTGGGAATAGCGCTCCCCTCTTTTCCCTGCCTCCAGGTCATACTCCAGGTTCGAATATCCGCTGGCGATATAGGTAATATGTTCCAGATGCTTCTGTCCCAGAGGGGCACGTCCCAGGTTGGTATGCAGGATAGTGCCTGTCCCATTGATCACGCGGGTCACATTCGGCCTGTACATATCATCCAGCGCCTGTCTTACGCGCTCCAGCAGGGTATCAATCTGCCGGATCGCTTTTTCTTCATCCTCACAGGAGGCGATATAGGACCTCAGCTTTTCCTGTTCTGTGCGTACAGCCTCCAAAACACTGTCATAGCTGTAAGACTCTATCATTTTCTTTGTCACGTCATTCTCCATCAGAACATCCACCTTGGGAATTCTGCGGAACAAGAGGTTCTTATTCATAACCGTCTCCTTTTCCCTTATAAATCTTTCTTAAGCCTGTTACCTGAGCAGGATTAATTTATCCTGCTTCTCAAGAACATGTCCTATGACAGACACCTCTGTATCAAGCTTCTTTTTTTGCAGACTTTCTAATATATCTGCGCAATATTCTCTTGGCACGCTTATCAAAAGACCACCAGAAGTCTGTGGATCATATAACAGATCCAGATAAAATTCTTCTACCTCTCCCGCATCGACCATACTGCCGCTATGCTCCCGGTTTTTGTATGCTCCTGCAGGCACAAGTCCCATCTTTGCATAATCTGCTGCTTCTTTAAGATATGCCACATCACGGACCCTGATCTCCAGCGTCACATCGCTGGCAGATGCCATCTCGGCACAATGTCCTAATAAACCAAATCCTGTGATATCTGTACATGCATTCACAGGAAACTCCTCTACCGCTTCCTTCGCCTTTTTATTCAGGGACGCCATGACCGTGATCGCTTCCGAAGCGGCCTCCTTCGATGCCATCTCAGCTTTTACTGCTGTGTTGACGATGCCGCTGCCGATCTGTTTGGTCAGGATCAGCACATCCCCCGGCTGACAGCCGTAGTTCTTGAAAATCTTATCCGGATGTACAAACCCGGATACACTCAGCCCATACTTTGGCTCATCATCCTGCACGGAATGTCCGCCTACCAGGACAGCCCCCGCTTCTTTTACTTTATCTGCACCGCCTCTTAGAATCTCCCCTAATATCTCCGGGTCCAGACAATTCGGAAATCCAACGATATTCAGAGCTACCTTCGGCTCTCCCCCCATAGCATACACATCACTTAAGGAGTTGGCTGCTGCAATCTGTCCGAATGTATATGGATCATCCACGATCGGTGTAAAAAAATCTACCGTCTGTATCATTGCAATATCATCTGTCACTTTATAAATGGCGGCATCATCGGATGTCTCGATTCCTACGATGAGATTCTCATCTTCAAATTTTGGCAGCTTGCCCAGCACCTGGGCAAGGGTCTCAGGACCTATCTTCGCTGCTCATCCGGCTGTTTTTGCCATCTGGGTAAGGCGTACATCTTTCCCTTTTATCATAACCAGTCTTCTCCTTTTTATCGTTACCGCTTCTACCTTCTTATCTTCTGAGCGTATTTGTTAACCGATGACTCTTTAAAAAATCACCTTTAGCCTATGGACGGATGATCTTCCCGGCCTGATCCATGGTCTCTACAATACTGTACATATTCGTCACGGTTCCCACCAGAAGTTTATCCTTTAAGCCATAGTAATCCAGACAGGTGCCGCAGGTCATGATCTCTACTCCCTGTGCTTCCATTGACTTTAGATCCTCCAGGGAATCTGACCCCTCACAGGTCAGCTTCGCGCCGCCGTTGTAAAAAAGAATCGCCTTTGGCAGCTCATCAAGCTGTGATACTGCAAAAAGAAACCCTTTGATCAGTACGGTGCCGAGCTCATCATTTCCCTCACCCATACGGTCTGACGAGATCACAACGATATTATCTTTTCTTTTATCCGGATGGCATACTACTGCCTCTTCCGCTGCCTGAGCCTCCGGTCTTGGCATAGCACGGTCTGTTCTGATGATCACTTTAAACTCCCTCTCACTTATTCTTTCTGAGGTCACATTCCCCCCTGTACTGGATGCCATCTTTGTTACATTCTGTACTGCGATCTCATTATCTACTAAAACCTCTACTACTTCCGGCCCCTGAACCTCCGAAAGCGCCTTTTTTGTCTTGATCACTGGGATCGGGCAGGCATCCCCCATTGCATTTACTGTAATCATGTTACATTCTCCCTTCTACACTTATAGACATATTCTATCACTGACTTGCCGCCAGGTAAACTACTTTTGTTTAAAATTTCGACCAGATTTTCTGGCTTTACTCCCCGTCAGGCCCAGATCAGGAAAAGTATGTTGAAAAAATCAGGGTTTTATGAGATGATATGTGTAGTTTTCCGCCCGCGGTACGCTTCAGACGGGCAGTTTTCTTAAGAAAGGATTCGAAAAATTATGTGGATAGCAGATAACTGGAAAGATTATGAAGTCATAGATTGTTCTAACGGTGAGAAATTAGAGCGCTGGGGAGATTATCTCCTGATCCGCCCTGATCCGCAGGTCATTTGGGATACACCGAAAACCCACAAAGGCTGGAAGCAGCCGAACGGACACTATCACCGCAGTAAAAAAGGCGGCGGGGAATGGGAATTCTTCGATCTGCCGCATCAATGGCAGATCCATTATGAGAGCCTGACCTTTAACTTAAAGCCTTTTAACTTCAAGCATACCGGACTTTTTCCGGAACAGGCTGTGAACTGGGACTGGTTCTCCAAGAAGATACGCGGTGCCGGCCGCCCCGTCAAGGTTCTGAACCTGTTTGCCTACACGGGAGGAGCCACCTTAGCCGCTGCAGCAGCCGGTGCGCAGGTAACACACGTTGATGCTTCCAAAGGTATGGTCAACTGGGCCAAAGAAAACGCTGCCTCTTCCGGGCTGAAGGATGCACCGATCCGCTGGCTGGTAGATGACTGTGTGAAGTTTGTGGAGCGGGAGATCCGCCGGGGCAATACCTACGATGCCATCATCATGGACCCGCCTTCTTACGGAAGAGGACCAAAAGGAGAGATCTGGAAGATCGAGGATATGATCCATCCATTGATCAAGCTGTGCACCCAGATTCTTTCGAAAGATGCAATTTTCTTTCTTATCAACTCTTATACAACAGGTCTGGCTCCGGCTGTCCTGACTTATATGATCTCAACAGAGTTAAAAGACTGGCATGGAACCGTGGATTCCCAGGAAATCGGCCTTCCTGTAAGTTCCAATGGCCTGGTACTCCCATGTGGTGCATCCGGCCGCTGGTCACGCACGGAATAGGAATTCTATTTGAGCACTGCAAAAAGGACGCAGCTCTATCTATGCGATAGGGCTTACGTCCTCTTTTATTTAGCATATCTGATCCCAAAGCGGATATTTGCGATCTGCTTTGTCATTTCATTATGAAACCGCCTTGATGAGATTAAAAATGTTCTCTGTGGATCTTCTCCTTCGGCAGTTCTTCCAGTCTGTGGGGCGGCAGTTCTTCTGCCGGCATCCCTAGAGATAAGACTGCCTCAAGCTTATAGTTTTCAGGGAAATGCAAAAGTGAACAAAGATACTCCTCCGTAGACTGACCATTTTCTGCCTCCCTCAAACGTCCCTGGATCCAACAGCTTCCCACACCTAGTGCGGATGCCATGAGATGCATATTAGCCAAAGCAATGGAGCAGTCCTCCGTCCATACATCAGTAATATTCGGATCCGCGATCACCACGATCGCACAGTCTGCACCTTCAAGCATCTTCGCCCCTTGAGCCCTGGCCTTTGACATTTTCTCCAGGGTTTCTTTCTCCTGCACCACAATAAAATCCCATGAACGCCTGTTCCTGCTGGATGCCGAAAGCATTCCGGCCTGCAGGATCTTTTCCAGCCTTTCTTCCCCGACCGGCTCCTGTGTATACTTTCTAACACTGCGTCTGTTCTTCATGACCTCAAGTAATTCCATGATCTGCTGCCTCCTTTTCACTGAAAAAATATTATACCTGTATCCGGCTCATGATCTCTCCGATCGGAGCGGAAATATTAAGTTTGGCCCTGACCGCCTTTGCAGTCTGGGATTTGTTGATCACCACAAGGTGTCTGCCCTGAAAGTAGTCAATGAACCCCGCTGCCGGGTATACCACCAGAGATGTGCCGCCGATGATAAGAGTATCGGCTTTCGTAATAGCCTGGACTGCCCCCTGGATGGTTGCAGGATCCAGTCCTTCTTCGTAAAGGACCACATCCGGCTTGATCATACCGCCGCATTCACATCTGGGAATTCCCACAGATTCCTTTACATATTGTGCATCGTAGAACCTGCCGCACTCCATACAGTAATTACGGTGAATACTTCCGTGAAGCTCATAGACCTTTTTACTCCCCGCTGCCTGGTGCAGTCCATCAATATTCTGAGTGATGACAGCCTTAAGCTTTCCGGCCTGTTCCAGTCTGGCCAGCTTTAAGTGGGCCGGATTGGGCCGGGCATCCAGTATCATCATCTTCTCTTTGTAAAAGTCATAGAATACTTCTGGGCAGTGCATGAAAAAGCTATGGCTCACAACCTGTTCCGGCGAGTATTTATATGCCTGATGATAAATACCTTCCGCACTTCTGAAATCCGGGATGTGGCTCTCCGTTGACACTCCTGCACCTCCGAAAAATACGATATTGGTGCTGTCGTCTATGATCCTCTGCAGCTCTTCTACTTCCTTCTCATACATCTTAAGCCCTCCTGACTTGTGTTTCATATTCCGGTCCCAGAAGGAGACCCTTCCTTTGAAAAGAAATACCTCTATAAAGGAATCCCCTGTCTACTCGTCTATAATATTGCCTTTTTCGATATGGTCCTGCACGATCTCCTGCATACATGTCCATATCTCTTTCGATGTCTCTTCGATCTTCTCATTGCGCTTATAGATCTGTGACTTCTTTACGCCATGCTCCTTCCAGCTTATGCCGCCGCTTGCATCATTTAAGAGCAGTGGCTGGAAATTATCCAAAAGATGTGCGTACTTGGCTTCTTTTGTCTCGTATTCTTCGAATTCCTCCCATAATTCACGGAAGTATTCCCCCTGCTCCCTGGGAAGCAGACCAAAAATACGCTCTGCGGCCTCTACTTCCCTGGCACGCTTCGTCTCAGCCCCTTTAGAATCATATGCGTAGGTATCTCCTGCATCGATCTCGACCAGATCGTGGATCAATACCATCACTATCACCTTCGTCACATCCACACCGGGCACATATTCCTTGAGAAGAACTGCCATCAGTGCGATGTGCCAGGAATGCTCGGCATCATTCTCCTTCCTCTGCCCATCTGCCAGATAGGTCTGGCGGTAGATATTCTTTACCTTGTCAATCTCTCTGATAAATTGGAGCTGCTGTTCGATTCTTGTCATCTCGCTACCTCTTTTCTTTCACAGCGGGGCCACCGGCTGCGTCCTGTTCTATTTGCAATTTTACCACATTTTCTTTCTGTTTTCTATGACTTTGCATGAATGACTTTGCATGAATGACTTTGCATGGCTTGCACACTTTGCCGCCGCGAAAGCGGCTATATACCTTATCGCGGTGTGTGCATCCCCCCGGAGGGTTTTTATGATATACGAAATTTCATAGGAATTTCCTATATCATAAAAAACTCCGGATACAGGATCAAATTCTTATCCCGTATCCGGAGTCTTGTGATTATGTATTATGAACTTTATTATAAGTCTACTTTCCCTGTTGTATCGCCATTAATTACATAATACGCAGCAAATTCTTCTGGCTTGAGATAGATCTTTACCTCTTTCATATCACCGACTTTGTTCTTTAATTCCTTTGTCCATACGTCTTTGACTTTTTGAAGAATCTCTTTCTGAGTATACTCTCTGCCGGCAAATTGAAGGAATAACTCGGTGCTGATCTCTGCCTTCCTTGTTGTTCTCTTTGCTGCCGTTGTCTTTGTCGCTGTTGTCTTAGCTGTGGTCTTTTTAGCCGCTGCTCTTTTCGCTGCCGGCTTCTCTTCTTTTGCAGGTTCAGGATCTTTTAAAACTGCCGCTCGTGTCTCGATCGCTTTCGTCGTGTCTTTCTTCGTTTCGATCGCCTTAGCCTTGCCCGCTTTCGTCTCGATGGCTTCTGTTTTCACTTGTACTTTCTTAACAGCTTCCTTTTCAGCCGGCTTTGCCTCATCTACTTTCACGGCTTCTGCCTTTGTTTCTTCTGCCTTTACTACTGGAGACTCTATCGCCTTCTCTGCTGCGGTTACTGTTTTCTTCGTTGTTTTCATTGTTGTTTTCTTTGTTGCCATACTTGCTCCCTCCTGCCAAAACACACTCAAGTATTTAGACTTCAACATAAACATTAATTTTGCTACATGGTGTATTGTACCTCATTTTCTCTAAAACGTCAAAAAAACTTTCTCCGGCCTGCCAGACAGCGGCTGTTTTCCTATTTCTCAGCTTTATAACCACGGAAAAATTTTGAAAGGCTTTCTAACGTTTTCAAAAGAACGGGAATTTCATTTTCATCCAGATTCCGGATCACCGCATCTGTCATCTGCATATGAAAATCTTCATGATGCCGGTATGCCCTGCGCCCCTTCTCCGTCAGACGGATGTAGACGACACGGCGGTCAGTCTCGCTCCGCTCACGGATGATATACTTTTTATTGACCAGACTATTTACAGACGTGGTAAGAGACCCGGCAGTGATGCCGAGTTTCCTGGCTACCACGGACATGGTACTGTCATCTCCAAGTCCAATGGCCTCTATGATATGCATATCATTGTTGCTGATATCCTTATACTCATCCGTTATGATCGCATCCTCCTCCAGTTCCCAGATTTCGTTAAACAGATGTACGAGGATATCATTGATCGTCTCGTGTGCATTCACAGATGCTGTACTCCTTTCCGGATTCCTTTTTCTTGTGTCAGATCACGCTTCGCGCCCAAACAGGGAATCTATTACTTCTTTTACCGTTTCCATATGATCCGCTCTATAGGCTTTCGCACCGCAGAATAATAAAGCGTCGTCTACTTCGCCTCTAGCCGCATGTACCAGACTGTCCGTGATGCAGTACGGGATCTCTGCCGGATTACACTTCGCCAGGCAGCCGTGACATGGGGTATGCCCGATCTTCTCTCCTAGCATAACACGTTTCATAAATGGATTCAAGATTGCACGTCCCGGCATTCCCACAGGGCTCTTCACGATCACGATATCTTCCTTCTTCGCATTCAGATATGCCTCTTTATACCGGATATCAGCATCGCATTCCTTTGTCGTCACGAATCTGCTTGCAATCTGGACACCGTCTGCGCCAAGGGAAAATGCTTTCTGTACATCCTCATGATCGTAGATCCCGCCGGCAAGAATCACCGGTATTTCTGTCTGGTATTCCCGGGCATAAGAATGTACCACCCGGATGATCGCCCTGATCTCATCCGCGTATTTTTCCTGGGTATAGTGATCCAGCTCTTCCTTCTTAAATCCCAGATGGCCTCCTGCCTGCGGACCCTCGATCACGACCAGATCGGCAGTTCTTTGAAACTTCTTCCCCCAGTATTTCAGAATGACCTTGGCAGACTTTTCTGTGGAAACAATGGGGGCGATCTTCGTATCACTGCCTTTTACAAGACCCGGTAATTCTGTCGGGAGTCCGGCGCCGGAAATGATGATGTCAGCTCCCGCCGAAACAGCTGCCTTTACATGCTGTTTATAATCTCTGAGTGCCACCATGATGTTGTATCCGATGATGCCGTCCGCGGAGATGGCCCTTGCTTTCTCCATCTCCTTTTGGATGGCGCGGACATTTGCTTTAGAAGGATGCTTGTCAAAATCAGGCTCCCGAAATCCGATCTGCGCTGTGGAAATGATCCCCACGCCTCCCTTGGCCGCTACACTTCCGGCAAGGTTTCCCAGACTGATGCCTACTCCCATTCCTCCTTGTATCAAAGGAACTTTCGCCGTTTTTTCACCAATTTTAAGTGCATACATAATGCTACCTCTCTTTTCTTCTACATCCTTCGAAAGCGTTCGTACCGCTTTTCTGTCAATTCCTCTTTCGAAAGTGCTGTGTGTTCATTCAGGAAACAACAGATCTTCTCCTGTAAGACACTTAAGACCTCCGGCAGATTTTCCCGGGTATAGTCTTCCGGTTCAGGGATCACTTTTTCGATCACCTTTAATTCCAGCAGATCCGCTGCGGTCAGGCGCATCACCTCTGCCGCCTCGCTTGCACGCTTGCTGTCTTTCCAAAGGATACTCGCAAATCCTTCCGGTGAAAGGATGGAGTAGATGGAATTTTCCAGCATCCATACCTCATCCGCAACCGCCATCGCCAGTGCGCCGCCGCTGCCGCCTTCCCCGATCACGATAGACAGGACCGGAACCGTAAGACCGGACATCTCAAACAGGTTTCTTGCGATCGCTTCCCCCTGGCCGCGCTCTTCTGCCTCCAGTCCGCAGAAGGCTCCCGGGGTGTCCACAAAGCAAATGACCGGGCGGTTGAATTTTTCCGCCTGCTTCATAAGGCGCAGTGCCTTTCTGTAGCCGTCCGGGGATGGCATTCCGAAGTTGCGTTCGATATTTTCCTTCGTCGTCTTGCCTTTTGCCTGGGCGATCACAGTGACCGGCATTCCTTTAAAATACGCAATGCCCCCGATGATCGCTTTATCATCTTTGAAGCAGCGGTCTCCATGGAATTCGATAAACTCATCAAATAATGCCTTGATATAGTCTTCGCCTGCCGGACGGTCCTTCTTTCTGGATACCTGCACGCGGTCCCAGGCACTGCGGTTCTTCAAAGAATCCCCTGTGCCATTCTCTGACATAGCTTCACGGGAAGTTTCTTTACATTCTGTCAGAACGCCTCTCTTTCCTTTAGCTCTGTGAAGACGCAGGATCTGGGATAATTCCTGTTTCATATGTTCCCGTTCCACAATTTTATCTATAAAACCATGCTCCAGCAGGAATTCCGAACGCTGGAATCCTTTCGGAAGCTTCTCGCCGATGGTCTGCTCGATGACGCGTGGTCCGGCAAACCCGATCAAGGCGTTCGGCTCCGCCAGGATGATATCTCCCAGCATAGCAAAGCTTGCGGTCACACCGCCTGTTGTCGGATCCGTCAAAACAGAGAGATAAAGCTGTCCAGCATCGCTATGACGCTTCAAAGCCGCAGAAGTTTTCGCCATCTGCATCAGGGAAACAATTCCCTCCTGCATCCTGGCGCCTCCCGAGCAGGCGAAAATGATTACCGGCAGCTTTTCCTTGGTCGCACGTTCCACTGCACGGGCAATCTTTTCCCCCACAGCCTCCCCCATGCTCGCCATCAGAAACCATCCGTCACAGACACCGATCACAGCCGGATTCCCGTCGATCGTAACCTTCCCTGTGACGACAGCCTCCTCCAGCTTCGTTTTTTCCTGAAGCAGGCGGACTTTTTCCTCGTACCCTTTAAAACCAAGCGGGTTCTTCGTCGTAAGAGAGCGGTCCCATTCCTCAAAGGAACCCTCATCCGCGATCATCTCGATTCTTCTATATGCATGGACACGGAAATACCCGTGACATTTCGGACAGATATAATATCCCCTCTTCACATCCTCCGTAATAATCGCAGCGCCGCACTTATTGCACTTCCGTAGCAGTCCCTCCGGTACCTCCGGCCTGGACTCCTTTAACGAAATATAACTTTTTCTGCTCGTCTTCTTAAACATATTCTGTAACTTCATAGACAGCTCCTAACTTGTTGTTTGCAAAGGGGTCAGACCCTTTTGCTCTCCATTTTCTGATAATTCTGAAAATATCATCGGCTCTTTTACTGCAT
Organism: Faecalicatena sp.; assembly: GCF_058819085.1. Taxonomy (NCBI): domain Bacteria; kingdom Bacillati; phylum Bacillota; class Clostridia; order Lachnospirales; family Lachnospiraceae; genus Faecalicatena; species Faecalicatena sp. Next base: position 67,771 of record NZ_JBZUUL010000027.1, on the reverse strand, counting down.
TTTTTCGATAAACTCAATATCTATGTCGCCTGACTCAAAATCGGGATGATGTAGAATTTCATATTGATAATCTACATTTGTGTCAATTCCCTCAATTATGATCTCTCCAAGAGCGCTCCTCATTTTCCGGATGGCTTCCTTCCGGTTCTTTGCATGTACGATCAGTTTTGCCAGCATGGAATCGTAATATGGGGTGACAGTATAACCGCTGTAGATGGCGGAATCAATACGAACCCCTTTTCCGCCGGGCAGGTACATGTCTGTGATGGTTCCGGGTGACGGACGGAAGTTTTTCTTTGGATTCTCGGCGTTGATCCGGCACTCGATGGCATGACCGGTGATCCTTACATCGTCCTGTGTATAACTTAACTCCCTGCCGTCTGCGATCTTGATCTGTTCTTTGATCAGGTCAATCCCTGTTACCCATTCGGTTACCGGATGTTCCACCTGGATCCTGGTATTCATCTCCATGAAATAGAAATTTCCGGTCTTTTCCAGAAGAAATTCGATGGTCCCCGCATTCGTATAATCCGCTGCCTTCGCTGCTTTTACCGCTGCCTCGCCCATCTTCTTACGCATTTCCTCAGAAAGAGCAATGGAGGGAGACTCCTCGATCATTTTCTGATGGTTCCTCTGGACGGAACAGTCACGCTCTCCGAGATGGATGACATTTCCGTGCTTATCAGCAAGGATCTGGAACTCTATATGCCGCGGGTGCTGCACAAAATGCTCGATATACATCGTATCATCGCCAAAGGCCATTTTCGCTTCCTTCTGGGCCGTGTTAAAGCTGCTTTCAAACTCCTGAGGCGTCTCTGCCACACGCATTCCTTTTCCACCGCCACCGAGAGCTGCCTTCACAATGACTGGATAGCCGATCTCAGCCGCGATTTCTGCGCCCGTCTGCGCATCAAAGATCGGCTCCTCACTTCCCGGTATCACAGGAACTCCTGCTGCGATCATCGTGTTTCTGGCTTCCTGCTTATTCCCCATCTTTCGGATCACCTGTGAGGACGGCCCGATAAATGTAATATTACAGTGCTCGCATAATTCTGCAAAACGACTGTTTTCCGAGAGAAAACCAAACCCCGGATGGATCGCATCCGCTCCGGAAACGAGTGTTGCGCTGATGATCTGCTCCATGCTCAGATAGCTCTGCGTTGACGGCGCCGGGCCGATACAGACCGCCTCATCGGCAAGCTGTGTATGCAGCGCTTCTTTGTCCGCTTCCGAATACACCGCCACCGTCTCGATTCCCATTTCCCGGCAGGCACGGATGATCCGCACCGCGATCTCACCCCGGTTTGCAATCAATACCTTTTCAATCATAATCTGAACGTCTCCTTATTTTCCAACCATGAAAGTCAACTCTGCGCTGACAACTACTTTCCCGTCTACTGAGGCTGTTGCCTCCCCAATGCCGACAGGTCCCTTCTGCTTGATGATCCTCGTTTCCAGCTTCACCTTGTCGCCCGGAACTACTTTGCCTCTGAACTTGCACTTCTGGATCCCTCCAAAATATGCGACCTTCCCTTTATTTTCTTCCTGACTTAAGATTGCCACTGCGCCAACCTGTGCCAGCGCTTCTACGGTGAGAACTCCCGGCATGACCGGCTCCTGCGGAAAATGCCCCTGAAAGAAATCCTCGCGGTAAGTCACACATTTATATCCCACGGCATATTTTCCCGGCTCATAATCCTCAATGTAATCCACTAGCAGAAACGGATGTCTGTGAGGAATGATCTCCTGGATCTGCTTAATATCTAATCTGTTCATACTTAACCCTCTTTCTCAGTTCACAATTTAGTGAACTGCAAACAGAAAATTTCAAAGGGGTCAGACCCCTTTGAACCTGATTGACTATTTTATAACAAACAACGGCTGTCCGTATTCTACTGCATCCCCATTCTGAACGAGGATCTCTGCCACGGTTCCGGTGAAATCGCTCTCGATGTCGTTCATCAGCTTCATCGCCTCTACGATCGCCAGGACCTGCCCCTCTTTTACACTGTCACCAACTTTTACGAATGGCTCTGCATCTTCTGTCGGAGCCGCATAAAAGGTTCCGACTAACGGGGACTTGACGATCTTTCCGCCTTCAGCTTCCTTCTGTGCTGTCTCTTTGCCATCAGGCGCACCACTGTCTGCCGTTCTGTCTACAGAAACACTCACCGGTACCGGAGCCGTCGTCTGAACAGATGGCTGCTTAACAAGAGGCATCGGAATCTGTACTCCCGGCTGTACTGCAGCACTCGCTGCCACTGCCTTTTTCAGGGAGAGCTTCACTCCTCCCTCTTCATATTTGAACTCTGCAAGTGTGGATCTGGATACAGAATCCACCAATTGTAATATTTCTTCTATTCTCATGCTGTCCGCCTTTCCTGACTAATACAGCGTCTATAGATCAAATGCACCCTCTATAGATCAAACCCGCACTAGCCCTCATATTTCTTTAACAATAAGGTCGCATTGTGTCCGCCGAAACCAAGGGAATTGGTCAGCACATAATTCACGTCTTTCTCCACCGGTGCTCCGACTGCATAGTTTAAATCGCATCCTTCATCTGTCTGAACCGTTCCCATCGTCTGATGGATAAATCCGTCCAGAATACTCTTTACACATACAACAAACTCCACGCCGCCTGCTGCACCGAGCAAATGTCCGATCATGGACTTGGTGGAATTGATCACCACATCTTTTGCCGCATCGCCAAGCGCATATTTAATTGCCCTTGTCTCAAACAGATCATTATGATGTGTGCTTGTTCCGTGCGCATTGATATAGTCGATCTCGTTTGGCTGTACCCCGGCTTCCTTCATGGCTAACTTCATTGCCATCCCGGCGCCTTCTCCATCCTCCTGCGGGGAGGTGATATGGTAGGCATCTCCGGTCGCACCGTAGCCGGCCAGTTCCGCATAGATCTTCGCTCCTCTCGCCTTCGCATGCTCCAGTTCCTCCAGCACGACAATCCCGGCGCCTTCTCCCAGCACAAAACCGTCTCTGTCCTTGTCAAACGGGATAGACGCACGCATCGGGTCTGTAGATGTGGAGAGTGCAGTCAATCCGGCAAATCCGGCTACCCCGGTGGGACAGATACAGCTCTCTGTACCTCCGGCAACCATGATATCCGCATCATCATACTGGATTGCACGGAAAGCATCGCCGATACAGTTCGTTCCTGAGGCACATGCCGTCACCACATTGGTACATTTTCCTTTTAAGCCAAGCTGTATCGAAACATTTCCGGCTGCCATGTTTGAGATCATAAGCGGCACCATCAAAGGGTTCACCCTGCTTGGGCCTTTTTCTACGATCTTGGTATAATTCTGCTCCACCGTCTGCAGGCTTCCGATCCCGGATCCGACGATCACACCGGCGCGGTATGCATCCTCTTTCTCCATGTCGATCCCTGCATCCTCAAAAGCTTCCCTGGCCGCAGCAACCGCATACTGGGAAAATAATTCCATCCGCTTTGCCGCCTTAAAATCCATCCGCTCTTTTGCCACAAAATCTTTTACTTCTGCCGCGATCTGTACTTTATATTCTGAGGCATCAAATTTTGTGATCGGTCCGATCCCGACCTTTCCGGCCTTAATCCCGCTCCAGAACTCTTCTACTGTATTTCCGACAGGAGTCACCGCTCCCATTCCGGTTACTACCACTCTTCTTTTCATCTTTCTCTCCTTCTACATTGCCATTCCGCCGTCTACACACAGCACCTGTCCGGTGATATAGCCTGCGCCCTCCGAAGCCAGAAATGCCGCCGCCTCTGCGATATCCTCCGGCTGTCCAAATCGTCCCAGCGGGATCTGCGCCACAGCGCCTTCCTTCACCTTCTCGTTGAGTACCTGTGTCATCTCGGTATCAATAAATCCCGGTGCAACCGCATTGACCGTAATCCCTCTGGAGGCCAGTTCTCTGGCCGCCGATTTCGTCAGCCCGATCACTCCTGCCTTGGATGCAGAATAATTAGCCTGCCCCGCATTTCCCATAACACCGGATACAGAAGACAGATTGATGATCCGTCCACTTCTCTGCTTCATCATCTGCCTGGATGCGAAACGGATACAGTGAAAGGTTCCTTTCAGATTGGTATCCAAAACCGCATCAAAATCTTCCTCTGACATCTTCATCAGAAGACCGTCCCTGGTAATTCCGGCATTATTCACAAGAATATCCAGTCTTCCAAATTCGGTAATGACTTCTTTTATAAAATTCTCACAAGCCTGAAAGTCAGACACATTGCACTGCATGGTCACTGCTTTCCCGCCATTTTTTTCAATCTCGTTCTTTACTTCCTCTGCCCTGTCGGCAGAACCATTATAATTGATCACAACAGCCGCTCCCTGTGAGGCCAGCTTCAAGGCAACTGCCCTTCCGATCCCTCTGGATGCGCCTGTTACGACCGCAACTTTTCCTTCTAACATAATTCACTGACCACCTTGTCTACATCTTCCCATGAACCTACATTGTACACTTTGACATTTTTGTCGATCTTACGCATGAATCCGGCCAGCGTCTTTCCCGGGCCGACCTCCACAAATGTATCCACACCATCTGCGATCATACGCTCTACACTCTGCTGCCAGCGGACAGACGATGCCACCTGCTGTTTTAGCAGCTCCTTCGTTTCGCTGATATCCTCCACATACTGCGCGGTCACATTGGTCACATACGGAAAATTAAGCGGATGCAGCTCCACATTCTTAAGCACACTCCCAAGCTCCCTGCCTGCTTCCTCTAAAAGCGGGGAATGGAACGGTCCGCTCACATTCAGCGGAAGAACCCGTTTTGCACCTGCTTCTTTCAGCACCTCAGATGCCTTCTCCACGCTTTCCTTCCAGCCTGTGATCACAATCTGTCCCGGGCAGTTGTAGTTTGCAATACTGACTCCTTCGATCTCACTGAGCACCTTTTCAATCTCCTCTGCTGCCATGCCCAAAACTGCAGCCATAGAACCTTTCCCACCTGGTACGGCATTCTGCATCAGAATCCCGCGCTTTCTGACCGTTGTAATTGCATCCTCTGCACTCATCCCGCCTGCAATGGCGATGGCACAGTATTCTCCCAGACTTAAGCCGGCAGCTGCGTCCGGCTTTACTCCTCTTTCGTCCAGGACCTTTGCAATCGCAAGACAGGTCGTCACCAACGCTGCCTGCGTATACTCGGTCTGATCCAATAAATCATTTTCCTCGAAGCATAACGCCTTCATATCTATATCCAGCAGTTTGGATGCTTTATCAAAAACCTCCGCCGCTGTTACACTCTGCTCATAAAAATCCTTTCCCATCCCGGCTTTCTGTGCGCCCTGTCCCGGAAATATAAATGCAGTCTTACTCATAAAATCCTTTTCCTCCAATCAGGTCATCTGTCTCTTTCACCAGCTTTTGGATCAGCTCTTTACAGGACAGCTCTTCCTTTACCATTCCTGCGATCTGGCCTGCCATCACGCTGCCGTTTACCACATCGCCTTCAACGACTGCCTTTCTAAGGCCTCCCAGTGTCAGCAGCTCCAGTTCTTCAAAAGATGCACCTTCCTGCTCTTTCAAAAGATATTCCTTGGTCATCTGATTGCGAAGCGCACGGACCGGATGGCCTGTTGTACGCCCTGTCACCCTGGAGTCAATATCTCTCGCTTTTATGATGCATTTCTTATAATTTTCATGAACAATAGATTCTTTCGTAACCACAAAATGAGTTCCCATCTGCACGGCCTGTGCACCTAACATAAATGCCGCCGCGATCCCTCTGCCGTCCGCGATCCCTCCGGCAGCAATGACCGGAATACTCACCGCATCTACAACCTGAGGCACTAATACCATAGTTGTATTTTCACCGATGTGTCCGCCTGCCTCTGTTCCCTCTGCCACCAGGGCGTCTGCCCCGCAGCGCTCCATACGCTTTGCCAGTGCAACAGATGCGACAACCGGAATCACCTTTACTCCGGCTTCCTTCCACATCTTCATATATTTTTCAGGAGAACCGGCCCCGGTCGTCACGACCTTCACACCTTCCTCCACGATCACAGATGCCACTTCGTCCGCATACGGACTCATCAGCATAATATTTACTCCAAACGGCTTCTCTGTGAGCTTCTTCGCTTCTCTGATCTGTTCCCGTACCCAGTCGGCCGGCGCGCTCGCCGCACCAATCAGTCCAAGCCCGCCGGCTTCTGATACGGCGGCTGCCAGATGATATTCAGCAACCCATGCCATTCCACCCTGGATGATCGGATATTCAATTCCTAAAATTTCGGTTACTTTTGTCTTCATACTAACAACCCTTCTTCTTTCCTAACATTTATTCAGCTTTTTGCAAATTTTACTTCAAGCCTCGGTTTTATACGCATCTGAGCATAATGATCTACTATTTTATCATTCTTTTACTTATGTGCCTCTAAATATTTCACAACATCTCCGATCGTTCCGATCTGCTCTAAATCTTCTGATGGGATCTCCACATCAAATTCTTCTTCAAAAGCCATAACTACTTCGAATAAATCCAGAGAGTCTGCTGCCAGATCCTCTTTAAATGACGTCTCTGCTGTAAGTGTGTTGATTTCTGCTCCTAATGATTCTGCTACGATTTCTTTTACTCTTTCTAACATGATTTTAATTTCCTTTCTTACTCTTCTCTTCATTTTTTCATAGAGCGCTCTTCCTGCGCTTCTATGTAGATGTATGTAATCCGGCACAGCCGGGTATTACCATTCCAGGCAGACGGCTCCCCAGGACAATCCTGCCCCGAACCCTGCCATCATAAGCCTATCTCCTCTTTTGAGCATTCCCTTTCGGTTGATCTCATCTAAAAGGATCGGAATACTTGCCGAGGATGTATTCCCGTATTCCTGCAGGTTCATCGGGAACTTGCTGATATCCTCTTTCAATCTCTTCGCAACGGCTTCTACGATCCGTTTATTTGCCTGATGCAGGATAAAATAATCGATGTCACGGGGCGTAAACTCTGTCCCGGCAAGGGCCTCTGTGATCACCTCCGGCACCTTCCTGACAGCAAATTTGAAAACCGCCTGCCCATCCATGTGCATATAGGAGTCTAAATCTTCCTCCCTGGCCGGACAGTTCTTTCGATGCCTGCTCATACATGTAAGTGCACTGCCTAAGCTTCCATCGGAATGTGTGACCGGCTGATAAAACCTGCCTTCCTCCGCCCTTAGTACCGCCGCACCTGCGCCGTCTCCGAATAAAATACAGGTTCCCCGGTCCTCCCAGTTCACCGTATTGGATAAGCTCTCCGCACCGATGACCAGAACGGTCTGATAGACCCCGGATGCAATATATGCCTGCGCCGTATTATATGCGAATAAAAATCCCGTACATGCCGCATTCAGATCAAACCCTGTGGCATTGACCGCCCCCAGCTCTTTTTGTACTTCACAGGCCGTACATGGAAGCAGCACTTCTGAGGTAAACGTAGAAACCAGGATCAGATCCACTTCCTGTGGTGCAACACCGCCATTCTCCAGCGCACGCCTTGCCGCCTCCACGGACATGGAGACGGTTGTCTCTTCTTCTATAATATGTCTCCTGATCACCCCGGTCCGTTCACGTATCCATTCGTCATTTGTGTCCACCATCTTAGACAGATCATTATTGTCCAGAAAATGCGCCGGCACGTATGAACCTGTTCCACATATCTTTCCTATCATAATTATTCTCCATGTTTAATTTCATTTCCAAATATTTTTATTTTAAAATACTTTGATTATCAAAGTATATCACAAATTTCCCAGATGTCAATACAGAAATATTCTACAAAATATTTACTGCATGTAAATTTTATAGAGTGTTTATTGTTTCTTCTTCTAAGTTATGATAGTGTGAAACTATCTTATGTGGAAGGCGATCATGCCGTATCCAGCCACAAGATTTCTATTTTATTCGGTACTTCACTGTCGAAGTTTAATCCGTAAATTAGAACAGCAGCTTTGCACAAACACACTCATATTACAAAGGAGGAACCGTCTATGGCAAAAACACTAAAAGACTATTTTCCGATGATTCAAACGAGGAAGGAGGTACTAAAAGAAATCGGAAACACTGCAGGAGTACATCCTGATTCCACAAAAATTTAAAAAATTTAAATTTAGGGGTTTACAAACTCAGATCTATATGATATTATATCACTTGTCGAGCGGAAGTGGCGGAATGGCAGACGCGCTAGATTCAGGTTCTAGTGGGAGTTAATCCTGTGAGAGTTCAAGTCTCTTCTTCCGCATAAAGGCTGTAATCCTTGTGATTACAGCCTTTTTTTATTACATGAGGATCTTATCCTCAAACTCGTCAAGTTCTCGCAAACGATCCCCGATTCCTTGGATACAGTTCCTTATATGCCTCATATCTTTCCCTATAGATCTTCTGCCTTTCAAGATCCGGCTGCACGATCTCCTCTTCCATTTTCACGATTCTTTCACAGGCCTCTTCATAGGAGCCATACCCGCCTGTTCCGACCGCCGCCGTAACTGCAGCACCGACACAGGCCTGCTCCTTTATTTGATTCGTGTAGATCTCCACGCCAAACACATCTGCCTGTATCTGTCTAAACAGCCGCCCACGGGCACCGCCTCCGCTTGCTATGATGCGGTCGCACCCAACAGACATTTCTTGAAAAATATCAAATGAATTCCTCAAAGCAAATACGATCCCCTCCATCGTACTTCTGATCAGTTCGGCCCTTGTGTGCTTTAACGTCAGTCCATGATAGATCCCTTTTGCCTCAGGATCATGATAAGGTGTGCGTTCGCCGTTTAGATAGGGGAGAAATAACAGCCCCCCGCTTCCGGCCAAAGCCGTTTCTGCCAGCCTGGACATCTCATCAAAAGACCTCATCTCCAGAATATTTTCCTTCAGCCACTTCAAAGCCACCCCGCCACTTAGATTTGCTCCCATTAAGATCCATGCATCCTGCACGGAATGACAGAACGTATTTGTTCTGTACCGGCTGTCATGTATCGGCCGCTTAACGCAGCAGGAAAGCTGGCTTGCTGTTCCTATATTCGCGCATAGAAGCCCCGGCTCGATCAATCCATTCCCCACTGCCTGCATCATACTGTCTCCCCCGCCATAGACCAGGCTTGTACCAGCCTTGAGCCCCGTCTCTTCTTCACATTTAAGGCTGCTGACTCCGGCAGTTTCATGTGCTTCATGGCATGGCACAAAAATTTTTCTGTCTAAATCAAGCCGTTCGATCAAATCCCAGGCCCAATCCCTGCGCGCCGTATCAAAAACAGCGGTTCCCGATGCATCCGACAGATCAGTTCCTAATTCACCACACATTCGATACCGCAGATAATCCTTGGGCAGCATTACTTTGTCGATCTTTTCATAAAGAGACGGCTCATTCTCCTTCACCCACATTAAAGAGGTGACCAGAAATCCCGTACTTAAAGAGTTCAAAGAAATGCTGCGGTACTCATCCTCCGGAACCTTCGCATAAATCCGGCTGATCGTCTCCCCTGTCCTTTGATCCGCCCATATGATCGCATTTCGAAGAAGCCGCCCCTCCTTATCAATCATAACAAGACCGTGCATCTGCCCGGAATATCCCACGCCTCTGATCTCATCCTTTAAATTAGAATGTTGAGCAAAGAGACTTCGGATCGTTTGCTTTGCCGCATCCCAAAGAATTTCCATATCCTGTTCCGCATATTGCTGTTCTGGCTTCAAAATATCATATCCAGCCTGAACTGTATCCACCACTATGCCGTCCTCACGCATGAGCAAAGCTTTCACACTCGATGTGCCAAGATCGATTCCCATATAATATGCCATAGCGCTCTCCTTTATATCATTGTTAACAGAACTTTGTATCCCCATTTTATCACATCTTCTCTGATAATTCTCCGCCGTTTCACGTTCTTTTTTGCGCATAAACAAATGCGTGAACTATAACAACTTAAAAAACCACCAAAAAAAGAATATTTTTTCAAAAACTTATCCTTCTGATCCGCTATACTTTTCATCAGAAAGAGAGTGATTCCCACAGGAGGTAATAAGTATGAAATGTAATATGAAACAATGGGTTGCAGATATGATCAACAGTCCAGTAAAAAAAGGGATGCCCGTCTTATCTTTCCCTGCTATTCAAAAAATGGGTATTACCGTAAAAGATCTGATCTCCAGCAGTGAGCTCCAGGCCCGCGGCATGCAGATCATCGCAGAAAATACTGACGCGGCTGCTTCTGTCAGTCTGATGGATCTGTCCGTTGAGGCTGAATGCTTTGGTTCTGTCATTCGTGTATCCGATGAGGAGGTCCCAACTGTGATAGGAAGTGTTGTCAACTCCGAAGAAGATGCTGATGCACTTGAGATCCCCGAGATCGGTGCCGGACGTACCTCCATCTATATTGAAGCAATCGAAAAAGCTGCCGGACTGATCACCGACAGGCCGATCCTTGCCGGAGCCATCGGCCCCTTCTCACTTGCCGGAAGATTGATGGATGTATCTGAAGCAATGATCTACTGCTACGAAGAACCTGACATGGTACATACCGTTCTCGAAAAGGTCACCAAATTTATCATCAACTACTGCAACGAATACAAGCGCGCCAAAGCAAACGGGATCGTTCTTGCAGAACCGCTTGCCGGACTGCTTTCCCCGGCATTGGCAGAGGAATTTTCAGCAAATTATGTAAAACAGATCGTAGATGCTGTTCAGGATGACGAATTCATCATCGTTTACCATAACTGCGGAAACTGTACGATCCAGCAGATCGATTCCATCATCGCAACAGGCTCATTGTTCCTGCATTTCGGCAACGCCATCGACATGGCTGAAATGATGCCGCACATCCCGGCAGATATCATCGCCGCAGGGAATGTTGACCCGGCAGGACAGTTCAGAAATGGTACGGTAGAATCCGTGAAGGCTGCCACGAAAGAAATCATGGAGAAGTGCTGCAGATATCCAAACTTCGTGATCTCTTCCGGATGTGATATCCCTCCCCTCTCTAAATGGGAAAATATTGACGCCTTCTTCGAAGCAGTTAACGAATATTACCAGGCAGATGCTTAAGCCCGAAAATAGTAAGACCAGGTAAGGATATCCAATACGGACCTCCTTACCTGGTCTTATTTTTCTTAAAGCAGCAGAGGGTATCCCCACATCACATGCTTCTGGCTCTTCTATACATACCCTCCGAAACCGCCGCCATATCCGCCGCCGTTACAGCAGATTCCACTGCCGCAGCAGAGATTACAGACAACATTGGCAATACAAAGCTTCATACATAAATCATTTCTGCCCATTACAGGATATCCATAGACGCTTTGTCTCTGCTGATACCAGCCGCCCGTGCCTTGAAGACGGCTGAGCATCATCTGATACTGCATATTATCCGGTTCCAGCCGCACGGCTTCCCTTGCATGCTCCAATGCTGTCACATTATTCCCCATACCGGAATTTGCTGACGCACTGTAAAAATACCACAAGGCGCCCCGTTCCCTGATTCCATCCAGAACATTTAAGGCTTCCTTATAATGTCCGCTCTGTATGTAGTTAGCCGCCGCCCGCAGGTGGATATCTGACTCGCTATTTCCTGCAGTGCCCTGCTGGGGGCCAAAGCCGCCTGAGGAACCTGAATATCCTCTTTCCCGCTCATCCATGATCTGCTGGTAAGCCTGCTGTACTTCCTTGAACTTCGCTTCTGCTTCTTCTTTCAGTGGATTATTGATATTCGCATCCGGGTGATACTTCCTGCTTAATGTACGGTATGCTTTCTTTATCTCATCATCAGTGGCATCAAAAGACACCCCCAACACCTTATAAGGATCTATCATCTTCCCTTTATACCCTCACTTAGCTTCTCTGATTTAATACAGCACACAGCTGTACTAGCTTTTCTTTATAAATGTGGTACTGCATTTCGGACAACGAACCTCTATCTTCCCTTTCCCCTTCGGGATCCGGATCTTCTGTCCGCAGCTGGGACATTTATAAATATGGTATGCCTTTCTCTGCGCCCACATATTCTTCTGCTTTTGGAAAAAGCAGCGTATCTTATAGGTCTTTGCCAGATATGTCTGATTCTCTGCATACCGCTTTGTCACATTCCTGGAAAACATCCTGAAATAGCAGTAAATGATCAGGACCCATCCTAATAAGTAACAAATCGTACCCACTGTCTTTCCTGCAAAAATAGAGGATAAGAATACAACGACCAATCCCAAAATAAGCAAAAACTTTGAATAGCTGTCGATCCCGTAACGCCCCTGCATGAACCTCATGAATTTTTCTCTCATTATACTGACCTCTCTTTATCTGCGCTCTGGTAAACCCAAAGACGCTTCACTTACATGAAAGATATTGTCCTCCGTTTTCTACAGATTGTCAAGAAAACTCTTATTAAATAAGTATAAAATTATTTTTCATTTAGGATATTTTGACATACCTCATCCGAGATCAGATACACGATCCTGGAATCATTCATCATCACATATCTGTTTCCGTCATCATCCTTTTTCCCTATATATAGGGTCAGGGTCTTCTCTTTTTTGTTTGAGGTATAGACTGCCTCGACCGTGATTCTGCTTTCTTCATCCAGCCCATACCCTGCAAGATCCTGGTCCTCTGCTGAATAATCTGCTGCCTTCTCCAGCGTGACTGCTCCCAGCCCTCCCGCAGCAGCTGCAATATCCTTGGAATTCTCATCATTCTCAGAATCATAAGTCGTTGTCTGTCCATCCTTCATAATCGTTACCTTCTTAAGATTTCCGCTGCCGATGACCGGATAGGTATCGAGCTGTGCCACCTCTTCCAGTGAAGCAGGCAGCTCAGAGACTGAAGTGCTGCTGACCGTATAGACTCTGCCTGTATCTCCCACTGTTACATAATAGGAATCCCCCACAGCACCTCCATAGTAAAGAGTCGTTTCTTCTCCGTCCGAATCCGTCAGCACCACCGTATAAGCCGGATCTTCCAGCCCATAATCCTTCAAAGAATCTCCGTCCTTTAATTCACGCTCTGCTTTCAAATGACTGAAATCTTTTGCTATCTGTTCCGGATACGACTGTGCCAGAGGAAAATCCATATCCGGGGCATAATACCATGTATCTTTCTTTTTTTGAAATGCCATCTTCCCGCTGCCCATATCATATTGGACTCCTGTGATCTTATCAATATCTGTAATATAGATCTGTTCTGCCTCCGCCCGGGCCTGCTTTGTTTCCTCTTTACTTTTATTCCACGACTGCAGGGCAAAATATGCCGCTGCCAGGATCAAAAGGAGAATCAGCAGACAAACAATAGAATTTCTTTTTTTCTGTCCCATATGCCCCTCCTTATGCCTTTCTTCTTCTGAACCATACCACAAATCCAGAAATCAGTATCGCAAGCGGAATCCCAAAAATAACCAAAAGACTGAACAATCCTGCATGCTGCACTGTATTATACTCTACTGCAAGACTCTTTGGCTCAATGGAGATATTCAAAGTCCCCTCAAAGTTACTGCTCACCGCATTCATAAACAGGGTAGTATTCTCGAGCTGTGTAAAAGTGTCTGTGATCTGTGCATCGATCAGGCTTCCCGCTGAGATCACGGTCAGCCGGCTTTCCTTCGAATCACTTTCTGTCTCCACAGCCGATGCACCGAGTACATAGCTTCCCTGGACCTGGTCCTTCTCAGTCACAGCATATGCCGAATCAGATGTGGACATAAACGGGGTTGTCGTGATCGTATCTCTTGCAGGGTCCACCAGATTCATCCCATGGGCATTGGTAAGTAGTACCATCTGAGAACTCATCCCCTTTGCCATATCCCCGGATACAGAAAGGATCGGGAAGATATAATAATAATTTCCCTGATAGCATCTGGATGTATCCGCAATATAGCCCGGCGCTTCCTCCATTCCATACTCTTTCATAATAGCTGCGATATTGGGAAGCTGTGATGAGCCTGTATCGCCAAGCAGGATCATCATCTTACCGCCTTTTGAAAGATAATCCAAAACCGCAGTTTTCTCGTCCTCTGTCAGGTCTTTAGAAGGCGCATACATCATGAGAAGATCGCAGTCATCAGGAACCGCCGCATTCATCACAAGATTTAATTCCTTCACCTGGTAATTATTTTTATCCATCAGATCTGACACAGAGCCGGATAATGCTGCCTCCCCATGTCCTGCTGTTCTATAAATATTTTTATTTACATCATTGACTACATAATTCACGGCACTGGTAAGCTGCCCTTCCCCATCGAACTCAGATTCAGACACACTTCCTGTATAATAATAGGAAGAGGTATCCTTCACGATCATATCATCAAAAGAGACGGTTGTACTTTTTCCTGTATCGCCGCAGGATACAACGATCGTGTTTTCTTTGGTATCGTACTCACTGAGTGCGGACGGATGGAGCACCGGATCGATCCATTCCACAGAAATATCCTTAGACAAAGCTGTGTATTTACTTAAAAATGTCTTGATCCTGTCATCGGTACTCTCTTTGACAGCCAGCACGGTAAATTTTACCTTATGATCCAGGCCCTTTAACAATTCTTTGCTTGTATCCGTAATATCATAAATCCTGGTGCTGCTGACATCTATATTCCGGTACTTTTCCGGAATCTGACCAAAAATAAGATTTGCCACTACTACAATTGCAATTACCAGAACTGTCAGCCCTACGCTGTATGTTCCATTCTTCGTTCCCGTTGTTTTAAATACATTCTTTATTTTCTGCACGTCCCAGTCCTCCTAACTCCAACGTCTTTTCTGAATGGCCTGTACTGTCAGGAAAATAAATACGATCACGATAGACAGATACAGAATAATGCCGCTGACATCCACAATGCTTTTTGATGTAATATCCGTAAAAACATTTGCAAGTGCGAGATTTCCCAAAAACTTAGTCAGAACATTTTCAAACAGACTGGATTTTAAAATATAGGTTATAATCAAGGCTGCAGCCCCGATCAGTTCCAGGCCGCCGCTTAAGATCCAGTTCCCCGTCATCTGCTGGATATAAGCCGCCACAGCCGTGATCAGGATAAGGATCCCCACCATTCCACTGATCGCTGAGCTTGGGAGAAATGACAGGATTCCGTCCCACAGATACAGCACGAGCAAGACGCCGAATGTCGTGATAAATGCAATGATCTGGCTCTCTGTGAGGGAGGAGAGAAACATTCCGATCGCAATGTAAACGCAGCCCAGCAGGAAGAAAACGCCGATCGAAATGTAATCCACCTTTAAATAGGCCGTCCCCTGGAGCTTGATGATCAGGGGAAACAGACAAAAGATCAGATTCGGGACAGCAAGTACCGATACCATCGCCAGGTATTTTCCCAGAACTACCTTTCCGATTCCCACCGGAGCAGTAAGAAGGAGCTGATCCGTCTTATTCCTGCGTTCTTCGGAGAAGCTTTTCATTGTGATCAGCGGGATTCCCACGAGAAATACGATCAGTGAACCCGACAGCGTATAGGAAAAATACGGATATCCTGCATTCAGGTTATACGCCATAAAATAGATCCCGGTAAAGGCTACTAAAAATGCTACAAACACACATCCGATCATGGATTGGAAATAAGACCTAAGTTCTCTTTTATAAATTGCCAGCATTTGTCTCATCCTCCTTTTCATCCTCTTCAACAGCTTCCCCGTTCCCCTTGAGTGCCTCTTCTACGATCGATAAGACCTCCTCTTTCGTATGGCCTGCTTCCGGATGAGGTGATGTGCCCTCTCCCTGAGTCAGCTCCAGGAAGATCTCTTCCAGGCTGGCACGGTTCGACTTAAGCGTGAACAAGGGACATTTTTCCTCTGCAAATGCAAAGAATATCTTCCCGCGGATATCTTGATGCTCTTTTGTTCCTATTACCGCAGCCGTGATCCCATCTGCACGTTCCTCGGTCTTGACTATATCAGCCTCCGGAACCGCCTTTAGAATCTGCCGTATCCGGGCAGCCCCTGCCTTCGCCTCGATCTCTATGGTTTCAGAACCATCCATCAAATGCTCCAGATTCTCCGGCGTATCGCTGGCTACCAGCTTCCCCTCCGAAATAATCATGATATAATCGCACACCTCCCTGACCTCGGCGAGGATATGAGAACTTAAAATGACTGTGTGCTTCTTAGCCAGATTGCGGATCAGCTCCCTGATCTCGATGATCTGCTTTGGATCCAGCCCAACAGTCGGCTCATCCAGGATAATGATGTCCGGGAAACCAAGGACTGCCTGCGCCAGTCCTACCCTCTGCTTATAGCCCTTGGAAAGGTTGCGGATCAGACGGTCCCTGACCTCAATAAGCTTGGTAAGCTTCATCACCTCTTCTATGGAGGTCCCCCTGATATCCCTGGAAATCCCCTTTAACTCAGCCGCAAATTCCAGGTATTCCCATACCGTCATCTCCGTATATAACGGAGGGATCTCCGGCAGATATCCAATGTCCTTTTTGGCTTTCTCAGGTTCTTTCAAGATGTCATGGCCATTGATAATGACTTCTCCCTGCGTGGCCCCCAGATAGCCTGTCATAATATTCATCGTTGTTGACTTTCCTGCTCCATTTGGACCCAAAAAGCCATAGATCTTTCCCTTTTCAATCTTGAAATCCAGGTGATCTATGGCTAAATGATTTCCATATTTTTTTACCAAATTCTTAACCTCTATCAAGTCCTTACCTCCCTGTGTTCTATGTACTTTTTGCAGGCAGTGCACCCAGGCGCCTCTACCGGGGATATCCGGTTATCCTGCCTAAGTACGGATGCATGCCCCGGTGCCGCTGCCAGATGAAACAAAGCTGTTTCACATAGAAAATACGGTATCAGAACTTTGTGAAGTTTTTGTGTTACAAATGTGATATTGTCTTGTAGTTTCTGTGTACTTGTCCCCCCTCCCGGCTCTGCTTCTGTTATTGATCTGTTTTCCTCTTCTGTCCGGCATCGCCGGTTTTCCCTTGTCTGAGCGGATCCCGGATCAATCTATACACCATCTGGGCGATCATCTCCTGTCCTTCCTGACTGGGATGCAGTCCGTCTCCCTGTACAAATGCCGCGACATTAGACTGAAACAGATCCACGACCTCATAGCCATATTCCTCTGCCCGCTTTTCTATGATGCTGTTCATATTCTTAATGATATTCTCTACCACTTTATTCAATGTCCCGGGCATTTCCACATTCGATATCGGATTGTAGATATTCGTCACGATGATCTGTGCACCATCCTTCTTCTGCTGGGTAATCGTATCCATAGCCTTGATCCACTGGCCTTCGAAGCTGCCATAATCCCAGCTGCTCAGCGCATCAATGATCTTAAATACGATCAGGGGATTTTTCTTTACCCCATCCTTCAATTCCCCCACTGCCTGGGAGGCACTCCTGAATTTTGTATCAGACTCCAGGATCTTCTGCGCCTCACGTTTCAATTCATTCAGCAGGTCATTAGAGCCCATAGTCAGCAGGATCACGTCCGATTTATTCAAGCTCCACTTGACGGTATCCCTGGATAAGATCTGTTCGTTCAGCCCCTTGGTATCAAGGCCGTTTTTCGCAAAATTACGATAATCAAACCAGATTCCATATTCTTCTGAAATCTGTTCCGTTACGATTCTTCCATAGCACTTGATGGGCTTCACCTTGTCCGTGGAATATCCCTTTGCGATGCTGTCTCCCAGGACCGTACAGGTGATCATTTCATCGAAGGCCCTGACCGGGAGGACCTGCTGCATTCCAAGAAGTACTATCAATAATAAGCCTGCTAATACTCTAAGGTATCTTTTCACCTGTCTCACTTCCATTTTTGTCTAATCTAATACCCACTGTGTATAGCTGCCATGTTCTGTCTTCATTACCGCCAGCTTCCACTCTATCTGTTCTTTCAGTTCGTTCACATGGGAAATGATCCCAACCAGCCCTTTTTCCCCTGCCAGCTCCTTCAGGATCTGGATCGCGCGTTCTCTGGCCTCATCATCTAAGGAGCCGAAGCCCTCATCCACAAACATGGTCTCAAGGCTGATCGCTCCGGCAGTATTCTGTACGATATCCGCCAGTCCCAAGGCCATTGCCAGAGAAGCCATAAAGGATTCACCGCCGGAAAGGGTTTTGACATCCCTCACCGAGTCATTGACCAGATGATACACATCCAAATCCAGCCCGGCCTGCCCCTGGCTGCTTAAATCTTTGATCTCACGACACTGCAGGATGAACTCATTGGCGGTCATCCTGCACAGCCTCCGGTTAGCCGCACGGATGATCTGTTTAAAATATTTGCGCTGCACGTAGGTTTCAAAGTCCAGCTTCACACTTCCGCTCAAAGTACCATTCGCGGTCCTGCTCAAATTGTTAACCATCTCATACTGCGAGGTCAGTTCCCCTCTTGCTTCAAAATACCGGCCAAGCTTTTCCCCCGCCTCTTTATTTTTCTGGTTTTGGCTGTGAAGCCTTAACCAATAGGAGCGCTGTTCCTTCTGCATGCTCTGGATCTCTGCTAATTTTTCCTTCTCCCGGGTCACATCCGTCTGCTGTCTTCCTGCAGTCTGCTGTTCGAGCATCTCCAGCCGGGTCTTCACCTCAACTTTCTGGGCATCATACTGTTTCAAATGCCTTTCCTTCGCTTCTCTGCCCTTGATCCACACTTTTGCCTGTCCATAGGATTCTTCTGATTCAAATTTCTGCGTTTTTAATTCCTGACGAAAAGCCTTCTCCTCCTCCTTCTGTCTCTCACTCAGTTCCAAAAACTGTACTTCCTGACTCTCCAAAAGCCCGCTCCGCCGCTTTAACTCTTCCGTCAGCTCACGGAACTGCTTTTCTCTTTCCTGGTAGTCTGCTTTTAAACTACTAAGCCTTTCCTGACACTGCCTGAGCTTTTCACGGACCTTATCTTTTTTGATCTCTCCGCCTCCCAGGATCTCATAAACAGCTTCCTTTAGAAGATTTTTTTCGGATTCCAGATTACTTTTTGACTCCTGAAACGCTCCCTGGATCTGTGAGCGTTCTTTTTCCTTCTTATCCCGCTTTTCCTTCGCCTCTTCCACGGATTTCTGATCCGGGGCTCCCCCGGAAGTTTCCGCCTTATGGGGATGCTCTCTGGAACCGCAGACCGGACATGGACTTCCGTCTCTTAGTTCCCTGGCCAAAATTCCGGCCTGCTCTTCGAAAAAGCGCTGATATTTTTCTTCGTAATCCTCGGAAGCAAGACGGCACTCTTCCAGCACCCTTTGCATCTGCTCCAGATTTTTAGAATAAGCCTTCTCAAGCTGCTCTATCCGCTCGTACCTGGGCAGGATATCCCGCAGTCTGAGAATCTGTTTCTGCAAAAGCGGCTCTGTCTTCTGCAGTTCATCCGCCGCAGCTTTCCATTCTGTCTCCTTTTCTGCCGCTCTTTTCTTCTCCTTATCAAGCCACGCTTTCGTATCATCGATCTGCTGCTTTAAACGCTCCTTTTCTGACCTGGTCCTCTCGCAGCGCTCCTCCTTGACAGACACCTTCTCCGCACGGCCGCCTTTTTCCACCTCACTGCGTTCGCACTCGACGGCCTCCCGCTCTGCCTCCAGACACGCCTTTTGTTCCAGTACCTTCGCTCTTTGGAGAAACAATCTGTTGGTCTCTTCTTTGCTTTGAATCACAGCATTGAACTCCTCCGCCTGTTTCTGCAGCCGGGCAGCTTCCTTTTCTGCGTCACTCTCCATTCCTTTTCCCTGACGGCAGATCTCCTTTAAGGTATCCACTACCTCCTTGGGAGGAGGAAGCTTCCGGCCCAGATATTCTTTCCAGTCCCCGGCCTCTTTCCTCCCTTCGAAAGGCTCCACACGCTCCATTTCCCGCAGGCAGTCTTTGGTATTATCCTCCAGACGGATATAAAGCTGCTTGGCCTGCTCTTTAAGTTCCTCCTGAATCTGCCAGTAGATCCTTGTCTGGAAGATCCTTGAAAAGATTCTCTTACGCTCCCTGGATTCTGCATGCAGCAGCCTGAGAAAATCCCCCTGGGCGATCATCGCGATCTGGGTAAACTGATCCACATCCAGTCCGATGATCTCTTCTATTTTATGATCGACTTCTCTTTTCTTTCCCTGAAATTCACTTCCATCCGGCAGGATCAGACGAACCTTAGCCGGCTCTTTTACAAGCCTTGGCGAACCATCTGCGTAATTTCGTTTCCCTTTCCGCATATACTCAGGATTTCTCTTCACCGAGTACACCTCTCCCCGATAGGAAAATACAAACTCCACAAAGGTATCGGTATCCTCCGACGCATACTGGCTGCGCATCATATTTCCATCCCGGCTTCCTCCGCTCGTCCGGTCATAGAGCGCATAGGCAATGGCATCGAAGATGGTCGTTTTCCCTGCCCCTGTATCTCCGGTCACGAGGAACAGCCCCTGCTGCATTTTTGTAAAATCAATCTCCTCCACGCCTGCATAAGAACCGAATGCAGACATCGTCAGTTTCACTGGTCTCATGCTATTCCCCCCCTCACTCTTTCTAAGGTCTGCTGCAGGTATCCGCGCTCTTCCTCTGACAAGGCACGCCCCTGGATCTCCTGATAGAAGTCATTGAAGACTGTTAGTGGATCCGCGATCTCCACCTCGTCGTCAAATTCCTCCAGACGCCTTCTTGTTCTCGTATTGTCCATCCTGATCTCTAAAATATGGGAATATACCTTCTCAAGCTGTTCTTTGGGCCGATAAGGGTCTGTCTCGTCCGTCAAGGTCACGCTGACATAATCATCCCGGTTCTCTTTCCCTGCACTTTCTATGATCTCTTTCAGCTCCCCGCGGATAGTGCGCACATCGCGCAGCGGATGTAACGGCAGAAACTCGATTTTTGCCGCTTCTCCCTTTCTTCCTAATGTCACCAGATGCAGGGATTTCGTATGTCCTGCCTCACTTACCGAATATTTGAGGAGTGTTCCACAGTAACGGATCTCTGGTATCTGCACCTTTTGTGCCCCGTGCAGGTGCCCGAGTGCTACATAATCAAACTGCGTAAGCGGCCCGATCTCCACGTTATCGATCCCTCCCACAGAAAAAAGTTCCGAATCGCAGGTATCCGGCGTGCTGCCGCTTCCTGTATAAAACTGATGGGAAACTAATACATTTCTCTTCGATGTGTCAAACTTCTCCCGCCCCAAAACAAAATGCACTGCCCGGCTGTAACTAGCAGGGATGTCTTCTTCGCTCTCAGCCATCCCACGTATATAACCGGGTTTCATAAATGGGAGCAGATAAAAGTCGACCTCCCCGAATTCGTCTGTTAAAGTGATTTTTTTCAAGTGTTCCTCTTTTTTCGAAGGGACACTGCCGGCAATATAAATATTCTGCCGCCCCAGAATCCGGCTGGCATAATCCAGACGCTGCGCAGAATCGTGATTACCGCTGATGATGAGGACCGGTACCTGGGGACGGAGGTCTGCCAGTTTGGTCAGGAATTCATCAAACAGCGTTACTGCCTCCGCCGATGGAACGGACTTATCATATATATCCCCCGCGATCACCACCGCGTCCGGGGAAAGCTCCTGTGCATAAGCGGTGACTTCATTCAGAATATGCTTCTGATCCTCGATCAGGCTGTAATGATGCAGCTGTTTTCCTATATGCAGATCCGATAAATGAAAAAATCTCATATGATCCCCTTTCTCTCCTCAAAATACTCTTTAAAGCTTCAGCCCCCTGTATCTGTCCAGACAGGCATGGATCTCCTGCTTTCTCGGCACCGCAAGAGCCGCAACATTCGAACTGCTTTCACATAAACCAGCCAGCCCGTCCCTCAAGATCTTATTCTCCAGTTCATCCACAACTGTCTGTATACTCTTCCTCCCATCCAGGAGATGCTTTTCCGCATATTTCACACAATATCCAAGTGCCGATACCTGCTCACTGTCCACAAGCTGCTCCACATAGCGCAGATCTATGGACTCGCGGTTGATCTGTACCGCCTCTTTTCCCAATGTCTTCATCTTGATCCTGTCATTTCCGCGAAATGCATTATTTGCGGCCGGACATCTCAAAAAGACCGGATCCTCTGCCTTTTGCTCCGGCCCGCTTAATACCGGGAAGCCTTCCGCCTCTTTCTTCGCCAGGCCGGTAATATCACGCGGCTCATACCGGTCCATCTGAATGATTCTGTCCGCAATATGAAAATATGCCCCTGAGCTTCCTGCAACGATAATCGTGGAGATACCATATGTTTCATACAGCTCCCGGATCCGCTCAATAAAAGGCGTGATCGGCTCCATGTCCCTGTGGATCACTCGCTGCATCAGTTCATCCCGTATCATAAAATTGGTGGCACTGGTATCCTCGTCTATCAATAGCAGCTTTGCTCCTGCCTCCATACCTTCGATCACATTTGCCGCCTGGGAGGTACTGCCGCTGGCATCCTCTGTATAGAAGCCCCTGGTTTCCTTTCCATTGGGCAGATCATTGATAAACATAGAAATATCTGTCTTCTTGATGCTTCTGCCGTCCTCCGCACGGATCTTCATGGCCGTATCATCTGTAATCACATACTCTCTTCCGTCCCCGGAAATATGATCGTAAACTCCCAGCTCAAGCGCCTTTAACAGCGTAGACTTTCCGTGGTAGCCGCCGCCCACAATCAGGGTGATCCCCTTGGGGATGCCCATTCCGGTCACCGTCCCCTTATGAGGCAGCTCCATGGTCACTTTGAGCTCCTCCGGCGAGGTAAATGCAACTGCACTCTTCATGGGCCGCGATGAGATCCCGGACTCTCTCGGAAGAATAGAACCATCCGCAACAAAAGCAGTCAGTCCCATCTTCGGAAGCTGCTCACGGATATACTGCTGGTCATCCGCCAGAAAAACGGTCTGCTGGATCCTCTTTTTATCACTATTCTTGTAATAAAGAGAGTTTTTCACACTCTCCGGAAGAAATTCAAATAATATCTTCATTAATTCCCTGGCATTGATCGTTCTCCCATTTGCCGGAAATCCCGCTTCCAGTCTGAGCACAAGGTTCCCGCTTTTTGGATCGATCTGGCAGGCTGTCCTCTCCAGCACCTCCTGGCAGCACCTGCTGATCGCGATCAGCCCGCTCTTTCCTGAGCCCTTCGCTTTAAAGGCATAGCGTTCCACAGCCCGGCCAAACTGCCTTGTCAGATAATCCTGGAGTGCGATCCTTCTGTGGTCAGTTTCATATAATTCCTTCGGAAAACCAGAGGACGCCCCCTTCATATGAATACTCAGCTTAGACGGAGACGCAAAAGGATCTCCCTGTACATGGTCGATAGAGAGCTGGTATCCCGGAAACTGATACACTCCTTTCGTATCTTTATAAGCAGGATAGCTCTTGTGGTCGATCCTGTTCAATAAATTCTTTAACTCTGTTGATGTCTGCATTTTCTAGCTTCCTTTCCTTCTATTATTACTTGATTTTTATACCAGCTTGGTCGTCCATTTGGAACAATCCCAGACCTCCTGAACAATGTCCTGATAAAACTCCGGCTCATGGCAGATTAAAAGCAAGGTTCCCTGATATTCCAGAAGGGCTTTTTTCAAAGCCTCCTTTGCATCCACATCCAGATGATTTGTCGGCTCGTCAAGCATCAATACATTCGTCTCTCTATTGATCAGCTTACAAAGGCGCACCTTGGCCTGTTCTCCACCGCTCAGCACCCTTACCTGACTTTCGATATGCTTTGTAGTCAAACCGCATTTTGCCAGAGCCGAGCGCACCTCATACTGCGTAAACGATGGGAACTCACTCCAAAGCTCCTCGATACAAGTGGATTTATTTTCCCCTTTCGTCTCCTGCTCAAAATAACCGATCGCCAGATTCTCACCCAGCTCACATTTTCCACTGATCGGTTCCACAAGACCCATGATACTTCTGATCAGGGTAGTCTTTCCGATTCCGTTTGCCCCCGTCAGTGCAACCTTCTGTCCACGTTCTAATGAGATATTCAACGGTTTGGACAGTGGTTCCTCATACCCGATCACAAAATCCTTTGTCTCAAAAATATATCTTCCCGGTGTCCTTCCTTTTTTAAAATGGAATTCCGGCTTAGGGCGCTCCGCTGCCAGCTCGATCACATCCATCTTATCCAGCTTCTTCTGCCGTGACATCGCCATATTTCTGGTAGAGACCCTCGCTTTATTACGGGCCACAAAATCCTTGAGCTGGCTGATCTCCTGCTGCTGTTTCTTATACGCTGCCTCAAGCTGTGCCTTTTTGACCTCATAAACTCTCTGGAAATCCTCATAGTTTCCGACATAGCGGTTCAACTCCTGATTCTCCATATGATAAATGATATTAACGACTTCATCTAAAAACGGGATGTCGTGAGATATCAGGATAAATGCGTTTTCATACTCGGTCAGATACCGCTTCAGCCAGTTAATGTGCTCCTCATCCAAATAGTTGGTAGGCTCATCCAAAAGCAGGATATCCGGCTTTTCCAGCAGAAGCTTGCCAAGCAGGATCCTCGTCCTCTGTCCCCCGCTTAAATCAGTCACATCCTTATCCAGTCCCAGGTCCAAAAGCCCCAGTGCCCGTGCAACCTCCTCAACCTTCGCATCTATAATATAAAAATCATGTAACGTCAGTGTATCCTGTATCGTCCCCAATTCTTCCATAAGCTGGGCCATGGTCTCCTCATCCACTTCTCCCAGCCGTTCACAGATCCCATTCATCTTCTCTTCCAATTCAAAAAGATAAGAGAACGCTGACTTTAAGACATCCTCGATTGTCATCCCCTTTTTCAACACCGTGTGCTGGTCCAAGTACCCTACACGGACATCCTTTGCCCATTCTACCTTCCCCTCATCCGGCGTCAATTTTCCTGTCACAATATTAAAAAATGTGGACTTTCCCTCTCCATTCGCTCCGATCAGTCCGATGTGCTCCCCACGCAGTAAACGGAAGGAAACATCCTGAAAAATAGCACGGTCCCCAAAACCGTAAGAAAGATGTTCAACATTTAAAATACTCATAGCTGGTCTCCTTTAATATTTATCTTTTTTGTATTCTACTTACGTTGTCTGCCCCTATTTTATCACATATGATTCATGCAGGGAAACTAATTTTCCGAATCCAGTACAGCCCCCGGGCCGGCCACCTTAAGGCAGAGGCCGGCCTCGGCCCAAATAGAGAAAGGACTGTTACAGAATAGCTGATACTCCGCTATTCTGTAACAGTCCTATTATTATGCCAGAAGATAGAAAAATGGGAAACTATTGAATCTCCAGCACCTGATAGTCCTGGTCTTCCACTGTCTTTTTCAGCACATCATCGGCAAGCTCTGCATTCAGAGTTACCACTGCTGTTCCTGCCTCATGGCTGACAACTGCCGAATCAACCTCTGCAAGAGACTCCAGGCACTTCTTCACACGGGCCTCGCAGTGTCCACACATCATACCCTCGATTTTCATTGTTTTCTCCATTACTGTTTCCTCCTGTTTCTTTTTTGTTTTGATTTTTTTATCCCTTTTTGCATCATGCATCTTAAAGAAATTAAGCCGCAGTGCATTGGTCACTACACAAAAGCTGGACAAACTCATTGCCGCCGCCCCGAACATCGGATTTAACTTCCACCCCAGAAGCGGAAACCATACTCCCGCTGCCAGAGGAATCCCGATCACATTATAGAAAAATGCCCAGAACAAGTTCTCATGAATATTCCTGAGTGTTGCACGGCTTAAACGGATCGCGGCCGGAACATCACTCAGACGGCTCTTCATCAGCACAACATCTGCTGCATCGATCGCAATATCCGTACCCGCACCGATGGCGATCCCGATATCCGCCCTCGTGAGTGCCGGAGCGTCATTGATCCCGTCTCCGACCATGGCAGTCTTCCCCTTACGCTTCAGGGATCTGATCACACTTTCTTTTCCATCCGGCAGCACTCCGGCAATCACCTCGTCCACACCGGCCTGCTGTCCGATCGCTTTAGCTGTTCTTTCATTATCCCCGGTCAGCATGACCACATGGATCCCCATGTTCTGCAGCTCCTTTACCGCCTTCGGACTATCCTCTTTGATGACATCCGCCACCGCGATGATTCCTGTCAGCTGTCCGTTACGGCTGAAAAACAGCGGTGTCTTTCCTTCCTCTGCAAGACGCTGTGCATCCTGTTTCATTTTATCCGAAACCTCTGCGTTTCCACTGATAAATTTCAGATTGCCGCCTGCCAAAGCATCCTCACCCAGCTTACCGGACAGCCCGTTCCCGGGAACTGCCTGAAAATCAACTGCTTCCTCAAGGAAACTAAGCCCCAGCTCCTGAACACGCTGTAAAACAGCGTGAGCCAAAGGATGTTCACTTTTCTTTTCCAGTGCGTAGGCCATGGCAAGAAGCTCTTCTTCTGAGATCCCTTCTGCCGGTATCATATCTGTGACCTTCGGCTCACCGCTGGTAATCGTTCCTGTTTTATCCAGGGCCACGATCTGCACCTTTCCGGCCTCTTCCAGTGATACCGCTGTCTTAAACATGATCCCGTGCTTCGCGCCCATTCCATTCCCGACCATAATCGCAACCGGTGTGGCAAGTCCCAAGGCGCATGGGCAGCTGATAACAAGTACGGAGATCCCTCTCGCGAGAGCAAATCCCACACTCTGTCCGGCAAACAGCCAGACGAGGACCGTCACGATCGAAATCACGATCACAACCGGTACGAAAACACCGGAAACCTTATCTGCCACCTTGGCGATGGGGGCCTTTGTAGCCGCCGCATCACTGACCATCTGAATGATCTGGGAAAGCGTGGTATCCTCTCCCACTCTAGTAGCCTCGCATTTCAAAAAGCCCGAGTGATTCAATGTAGCCGCCGATACCGTATCACCCGGTACCTTGTCCACAGGAATACTCTCTCCTGTGAGCGCGGATTCGTTGACTGCACTGCTTCCCTCGATAACCATACCGTCTACGGGTATGTTCTCTCCCGGCCTTACGACAAAAATATCACCTTTCCTAACCTCTTCAACGGAAACTTCTGTCTCGATCCCGTCTCGAAGAATCACTGCATTCTTCGGCGCAAGCTTCATCAAGCTCTTGAGCGCATCCGTTGTCTTTCCCTTAGAGCGGGCCTCCAGCATCTTCCCTACTGTGATCAGGGTCAGGATCATCGCCGCTGACTCAAAGTAAAATTCATGCATATAAGTCATAACACCTGCCATATCCTGGTGCAGCTGCGCATCTGTCATCGCAAATAGCGCATAAGTGCTATAACCATAAGAAGCTCCTGCTCCTAATGCCACCAGAGTATCCATATTCGGTGCCCTATGCCACAGGCTCTTTAAACCGCTGATAAAAAACTTCTGGTTAATGACCATGACTGCAGTCGTAAATAACAGCTGTATCAGCCCCATAGCCACATGATTCCCCTCAAGCCATCCCGGCACAGGCCAGTTCCACATCATATGTCCCATTGAAAAATACATCAGCGGGATCAAAAAACAAAGAGATGCGATCAGCCTTTTCCTTAAAACAGGCGTTTCCCTGTCTTTTAAGAGATCATTCTCCAATGTACCCGCCGTTTTCTTCTTACTTGTGCCCGAATCTTTCGGAGAAGCACCGTAACCTGCTTCCTCGACGGCAGCAATGATATCTGCCGGGGAAGCCGTTCCTTCTATCCCCATAGAGTTCGTCAGCAGACTGACAGAACACGAGGACACTCCCGGCACTTTAGAAACAGCCTTTTCTACACGGGCACTGCATGCTGCACAGCTCATTCCCGTTACTGAATATTGCTCCATTATATGCCTCCTATCTCATTAATTTCTGTAAAGTTACCACCAGTTCGTCAATGGTCTCGTCCTTCCCATTCTTAATATCCTCCGCAACACAAGTCCTGATGTGGTTTGCCAGAAGAACTTTATTAAAACTATTCAAAGCCGCATTGACCGCTGAAACCTGAATTAAAATATCCGTACAATAAGTATTACTCTCAACCATCTTTTTAATACCACGCACCTGTCCTTCGATACGGTTCAGACGATTGACCAGATCCTTATATTCCTTGTCAGAACGCTCCTTTGTCTTATGACAGCATTCCTTCCTCTCTTCCATAATACAGTACCTCCTTTACTTATGAGCTCATTATATACCCTGGTGGGGTATATTGCAAGCAAAAGTTTTTAATACCTCTATTTTCTGCCGCCTCCTATAAGAAAGGTTTTAGAATTGCTGATAGAAAAAAGAGACTGATGAGCGAAGGAAATCATTCTCTAAAAACAATCTCCTCACTCATCAGCCTCTTCTTTTTTTCCTTTCTGCTCACTACACAAATATCACCATCAAGCTGACGATCAGCACCGATACCGCATTTGATATGAGCATTGTGCCAATCCCAAGCACCGGTCCGATCTGGCTCTTAATATACCCTTTTTCGGCTTCACTCTCTCCGATCGCCGCCGCCTGATTCGTCAACATATCATTGACCGGAAATCCCATCATACAGTTCATGGTCAGTGCGATTCCCCGTTCCGGACGGAACCCGCAGATCTTGGCTCCCACAACACCGCAGAGTACCAGGACGACCGTGGATACGACAAACACCAAAAGCAGCGGCGGGATAAAAGCTACCAGGCCCTGCCATGGACATTTTGCAATCGTATTTGCCATCAATCCCATCAGTCCCAGCAGCAGAAGGCCATAAGAATCTGCCTTGAAAAGCGGCGCCTTGTCCATAAGACCAAGGCTTCCCAGTATGCATCCAAACAACAGGGCTGTAATATTCGGATTAATATTCATACCTGCCAGCACCGTCCCCTGCAGCAGATTATTAATCACCGTAACGATCATGATAATCCCAAGATAATACGCTGTATTCTTATACTTAGCAGGGATCCTCTCACAGAAAGGAACCTTCCCTGACTGCTGGACGTTTGGATTGCCTCCCATAGCTCCCGGCTTTTGCATTTCTGCCGGCTTCTCCTGTCCATTTCCTGCGTCACGCGCCCTGAACTCTTTAGACAACGCTCTGCTCTCCCGCTTCAGGGCCCAGGTTACAACAGGAACACTAAACAGCCCCTGGAACATAAATACCAGCCATGGGAAAACGGAAATCGCCGGATTTTTATCCAGGACCCACCTGGATGCGATTGCACAGGAAGCCCCTCCGCCGATCACAGATCCCGGTGACAGAAAAGCCAGACCCTTCCCCAGGATCGGAGTGAGGCCAAATCCCACGATCACCACCAGTATGAGAGACGCCGCGATACAGATGAATGCCTCATTTTTCTTGGCTTTAAGCATCTTGAAGTTGATCATCGTCCCTGAATGGATGACCAGCACGTTAAACGCGATCGTTCCGACCGCGATCATATT
Source organism: Faecalicatena sp. (assembly GCF_058819085.1). Classification (NCBI taxonomy): domain Bacteria; kingdom Bacillati; phylum Bacillota; class Clostridia; order Lachnospirales; family Lachnospiraceae; genus Faecalicatena; species Faecalicatena sp. The sequence goes on along the minus strand of NZ_JBZUUL010000027.1, from coordinate 38,538 downwards.
CGCAGATAACAGCATATCCGTCGGAAGGATCCCCGTCCCAAACCCGATGGCAAACAAGACTCCATAGATCAGCGGCATCGGGATCATAGATCTCAGCTTTGCCGCGATCGTCAGGGATACGAATGCGATCACCAAAAACACAAGAAAACTTCTGTCAAATGCCCATGTATATTCAGCCCCCATAAAAAAACACCGTCCTTTATCTTTCTATTGTTACGAGCTGCAGCTTATGTGCCTGCGTAAAAGCCGCCGGCACAGCCCTCTGTGAATCGTAACTTTCTACTACAAAGTATAAAGGAACGGTGATATTTTTACTGTCAGAAAACTGACACATGTGCACATTTTGCTACTTCTTCTGCGACCTTTGCAGCTACCCGCTTATCAAACGGAGACGGGATGATATAGTCCGGCTTTAATTCTTCCTCACTGACTAAGGATGCAATGGCCCTCGCCGCAGCCAGCTTCATATCATAGGTAATGTCTCTGGCACCTGCATCCAGCGCCCCTCTGAATAATCCCGGGAATGCGAGTACATTATTGATCTGATTCGGATAATCGGAGCGTCCCGTTCCCATTACCTTCACGCCAGCCTCCACAGCATCCTCATAGGTGATCTCCGGTGTCGGGTTTGCCATGGCAAATACGATCGGATCCGGTGCCATTGCAGCTACCATTTCCTTTGTCAGGATATTTCCCGCAGAAACGCCGACAAATACATCGGCCCCAACGATCGCATCCTTCAAGGTTCCTGTCACCCCTTCCGGATTCGTGAGCCTGGCAAGCTCCAGCTTATGCCCTACTGCAAATGGGCAGCCTTCTGCGAGGATTCCCTCCAGGTCACAGATGGTCATATGCTTCACTCCCGCATGGAGCATCATTTTTGCAATTGCCGTACCTGCACTTCCCGGACCATTTAAAACGACCTTGATCTCATCGATCTTCTTTCCTACTACCTTTAACGCATTCATCAGCGCTGCCGTTGTCACGATCGCAGTTCCATGCTGGTCATCATGGAAAACAGGGATATCCAGCTCCTTTTCCAGCCGCTGCTCGATCTCAAAGCACTTCGGGGAGCAGATATCTTCCAGATTGATCCCTCCAAAACACGGGGCGATCCGCTTCACTGTCTCGATGATCTCCTCTGTATCCTTCGTATCCAGGCAGATCGGAAATGCATCCACGCCGCCAAATTCCTTGAACAGGATCGCCTTCCCCTCCATGACCGGCATCGCAGCCTTCGGCCCGATATCTCCCAGTCCCAGGACCGCTGTCCCATCGGAAACTACCGCGACCAGATTTCCTTTTGCAGTGTAAGCGTATGCTTTCTTCTCATCCTTGTGGATCTCCATGCATGGACTGGCAACTCCCGGCGTATACGCTGTGCTTAAGTCCTCCCGTGTCTTGAGCGGCACCTTGCTGCACACTTCGATCTTTCCGTGAAACTCTTCATGCATCCTGATTGCTTCTTTTCCATAATCCATAACCCGCACCTCTTTATATTTACTTTTTGATTTACTTTGCATTTTCCTTATGTACTCTATTTACAGCAGATCCTTTTATGCCTCCAGCTTTTTCAGCAGCAGCTCTTTTCCTGAAATTCCCGGTTCTGTCATATTCTTTACATCCAGGATTTCTTCCAGCTCTTCCTCATTCAAAAGCCCTTCATCCAGGATCAGCTTTCTGACCGGCACGCCGGTCCTGATAGCAGTTTTTGCCAGAGAGGCTGCTTTCGCATAGCCGACATGCGGACAGATCGCCGTGACAATTCCCACACTGTTGTCAACCAGCTCCTTACAGCGTTCTTTATTTGCCGTGATCCCTTTGACACAGTTATCCACAAATGTCTCCACCGCATAAGCCAGAGTATCGATGGACTGGAACAGACAATAAAAGACGATCGGTTCAAATGCGTTTAATTCCAGCTGCCCGGCCTCTGCTGCCATCGTGATCGTCACGTCATTTCCAATGATATTAAATGCAACCTGGTTCACCACCTCCGGGATAACCGGATTGACTTTTCCCGGCATGATAGAGGATCCGTTTTGTTTTGCCGGAAGATTGATCTCCCCAAATCCACACCTTGGACCGGAGGACATCAGTCTAAAATCATTGGCGATCTTGGAAAGCGTCACTGCACAGGCCTTCACTGCACCGGATACTGCTACAAATGGATCTAAGTTCTGTGTCGCATCGATCAGGTCGTAGGCCTGCACGAACTCCATGCCGCTGATCTGTGCCAGGTTCGGAACGATCCGTTTCAAATATGCCTCATCTGCATTGATCCCTGTTCCGATTGCTGTACCGCCCATATTCAGAGTACGCATCTCCTCCTGTGCCTTTTCCATACGGTTGATATCACGCTGGATCGCTACCGAATATGCCTTAAACTCCTGCCCCAGGCGGATCGGCACTGCATCCTGCATCTGTGTCCTTCCCATTTTTATAATGGAGTCGAATTCCTCGCCTTTCTCACAAAATGCTTTATGCAGCCTTTCCAGTTCCTTTTTCGCATTTTTCAATAGTTTTAAGGAGGTCATCTTGCCTGCCGTCGGAATCACATCATTTGTTGACTGGCCGCAGTTTACATGGTCATTCGGATGTACGATGGAGTAATCCCCTTTCTGCCCGCCCAGGATCTCGATCGCACGGTTTGCAATCACTTCGTTTGCATTCATATTGATAGAAGTCCCTGCACCGCCCTGGATCGGGTCTACGATAAATTCCTCATGAAGCTTCCCTTCCACGATCTCATCACAGGCTTTCACGATCGCTTCTGCAATATGTTTATCTAAAAGTCCGATCTCACAGTTTGTGATCGCTGCCGCTTTCTTGATCTGAGCCAGACTGTTAATTACCTCTGGATGCATGGACAGACCCGTGATACGGAAATTCTCAGCTGCCCTTAAAGACTGTACGCCATAGTAGACGTCCTCAGGTATATCCTTTGAACCGATCGAATCCTTCTCCGTCCTGCATTCCATTCCATCTATATTTTTTTTCATTACCATAACAAAAACCTCCCAGACTTTGCTGCCAATTTCTTTTTACAGGCACATTATAAGTCTGAAAGGTTTTATAATCAAAGACATATATTTATATATCGCTCATAACCATTTATTTATATGCACGCAATATAGGGGCGCGGACATATTATTTTTCGGACAATGGGCTAGACTTTTGTTTTCCACTTTCCGCTGATATACCGGATAAAACAAAGGACCAATCCCGTGCTCCAGGAAATCGGAAGCCCCCACCAGATGGATGCCATCCCAAGATCTGTATACTTAAGCATCAGATAAGAGGATGCCACTCTCACCACAAGCGCAATGATCGTAGCCGCCATGGAATAAAATGCATCTCCGGCTCCCCTGAGTGCGCCGCTTAAATTATTATAGAAAGCATTGATCAGGTAAAAGAGCGCGATCGCTCCCAGATAACCTACTCCGAATTCGACCACAAGGGGATCCACATCCCCTTTCAGGAAAATCCCAATCAGCTGATACCGGAAAATAAAGATGAGAAGCCCGATGCCTCCACAGACAGCCGCCGCCAGCCCAAAGCCTGCATGGACACCCTGTCTGGCTCTTTTTTCATCTCCTGCCCCGATGTTCTGTGCTACAAATGTAGACAATGCAGATCCCAGATCAAACATCGGCATCATCGCCAGCGATTCCACCTTTCCGGCCGCCGCATAGCCCGCCATTGCCGCCGTTCCGAAGAGATTGACCATCCCCTGTACACACATCACACTGACGGAAACGGAAACCTGTTGAAACATAGCCGGAATTCCCAGCTTTAAGATCCTCTTGAGCATCTGCCTGTCGAAAACACGTTCCTCCCTGGACATCTTTAGGATCTTTGCTTTCCTCCTGATATACAGTACACATAATAGTGCAGAAATTCCCTGGGCCATGATGGTAGCCACAGCCACTCCGGCAATCCCCATGTGGAAAACTACTACAAATAAAAGATCCAGCACGATATTTAATATAGAAGCAATAATCAAAAAATAAAGCGGGGTCTTCGAATCTCCGATGGATCTGAAAATCGCTGTACATACATTATAAGCAAACGTCAACACCAGACCGCCAAACACGATCCGCAGATACAAGGTACTTCCCGCCATAATATGATCCGGGGTCCCGATCAGCCGAAGCAGGGGAACCGCAAGCCCCTGGCTCACTCCCGTCAGGATCACTGCCAGCACTCCCATCCCAATGATCATGGTATAGAGCGCCCGGTGGAACTCTTCCATATTCCTGCCTCCGAACAGCTGGGATAAAAGCACCGAGGCACCGATCGTCAGACCGATCATCACCGCATTCAAAATAAAAGTCACCGGAAAGGAACCGCCCACAGCCGCCAGGGCATCCGCTCCCACAAACCGTCCGACCACCACCGAGTCCACAATACTATAAAGCTGCTGAAACACATCCCCCAGCAGCATAGGCAGGGCAAAGCCTCCGATGATCCGGGCCGGCTTTCCCATCGTCATATCCTTCATATCCAAAACCTCCCAAACACTTCCTATTATAAGTAGATCCAAAACCTACAACACAAGTGTCTATTATAAGCCCCATATCCATCAAAAGTCTACCCCAAAAATAAAACGATTGAGGCAGCGTCTGCAGTTTCTAAAAACAAAAAACGGGAAAAACAAAGGCTGATGCCTCTATTTTTCCCATTTTAGTTTTTAAGAATCCCAAGTCCTGGCAGGGTCTTTTAGATCTATGCAGACTTTCTGCCCGGGCATGTATATCATTTGTCAGCGTATTCCCCCCGGCTGCAAGTAAAGACTAATCTTCTACCTCGATCTCATCCCAGTTCTCGAAAGGCTGTACCCACTGTTCCGGATCTGTATAAGGAATGACCGGCAGCAGCAGATAAGAAGGATGGTTATTATCTCTGTAGATCTTATAAGAAGTTGTTGTATTGGTCGGAATGACATTCATATTGCCGACTTTACCTGTCCAGCTCTCTGTATGACAAGCATTCGGGCACTGGCTTGTGATCTCCAGCTCGATCCAGTGTCCTGCCGGGATAATCATGGATGTTGGATTCATCTCGATCACATACTCACGGATCTCACCCGGTGTAACAGGGATAGATACGCTGTTGTCATGTACCGGTGCACCAATCGTTGACTTCTCCTCATTCAATGGATGAGAAGCTCTTAAAGCGCCGTAACGCAGCAGCGGCATTCTTGTTCCATCCGGCAGCACATCAAACAGGCTGCATACAAAGTTCGCATCCTCAGCATCGATAGAAGCCCAGAGATGTAACTCGATCGGTCCCGTGATCTCCTTAGCCTGTGGGAATCTGGAGGACTTATATACAAGCTTGTTAACATCTGTTGAAATAGACGGCGGCAGGTGGGTAAATCCATCCGGCGGCAGATCCTTATCCGGCTCTCTGTCCCAACGCAGACGGTTGAAGGAACGTAAGTACATCTTCTGCCACTCTGTTCTTGCCAGCGGCCACTCGTTCTCGTAACGTGTTCCTGAGTTAATGACACAGAACTTATATGGAGGCTCATCCATAATTCCTGTATCCACGCCCTTCATCCAGTGATCATACCATCTTAAGCACTCTTCATTCAGTGCGCGGTATGGAAGCTCCAGTCCGTCATAGCCTTCCAGAACGCCGAGACGCTTCGGAGCTGCCAGTCTGTCATCATTCATAGCTGAGAAGATCGGAGCACTCCATCTTCCAAGCGGTGACCATGCACAGTGCAGGTATACAGGAACCTTTACTTTATCATACATCTGGTTTGCACTGCGCTGTTTCCAGTACTCATCATCCAATGGATGAAGCAGGTAATCCAGATAGAAGGTGTGGTATGTCGGCGGCCAGGTTGTCAGGATCTTGGTGAAATAAGAGTTCACTGCAATATCCGGGTCCTGAAGACGCTCTTTCATCATCTCTTTTACTTTGTCTTCCCCATACATCTTCACAGACCAAGGCATTGGCTGATTCGATGGGCAGAGCTCCCAGTAAATACTCATATATGTGGACGGAACACCGCCGTAATATCCATGCTGATAGTAATCATCAACAAATGAGCAAGGCATGATACATTTCAAATGAGGCGGCTGCTGTGCTGCTGCAAGGATCTGGCAGATTCCGAAATAGGAATATCCGATCATACCTACATTGCTGTCACACCAGTCTTCTCCTGCTGCCCACTCGATCATATCATAGATATCCTCATGCTCCTGAGGATTATATACACCGTAGAAGGTTCCTTCGCTCTTACCGATTCCTCTTGGATCTGGAATGATATACGCATACCCTCTCTTTACAAAATATTCAATATCTCCTGCTTCCAGGCTGTGGTCGAATAAAAGAGACTCCGGCGGAATCGCACCTCTCTTAATTCCCTGCATCTCTTTACTGTAAGCAGACCAGCTGACAAGAGCCGGAACCGGGCCCGCTCCCTTTGGGAGATATACATCTACACAGAGGCGTACTCCATCCCTCAAAGTCATCCATACATCCTCATGCAGTTCTACTTCATACTTAGGTCTTGACAGTTTATCCAAATTCTTCACATATCGTTTGTCCCAGTAATTTGGCAGGTTATCAATCCCAAGAACTTCTGTAATTCTTTTTTTCATAGTTTCGTACCTCCTTTTCATGTAAATATCATAACAAAAAATGGTGTGTACCGTTGTCATGTACACACCATTTTTGAAATTTTCTATGTCACCTGAGGAGACAATTTTTTGTCGCCCGGGAAGACAGACTATACCGAAAACCGTTATTTTGCAGCTGCGGCATCCATCTCAGCCTTTGCATTTTTCTCCATCTCATACCATGGCTCGTAAGGCTCTTTCATCTTCTTGAAGATATCAAATCCCTTCTTATCCATGACGTATTTACGGCGGATCAAGGTGTAGATGATAGCGCAGACATAGAATACGACCATTGTGATCCAGTTCTTCGGAGACATCTGGAACAATACATAGCTTCCAAGTACGACACACATTACGCCGGCTGCAACCGTCAGTACACAGTTGAGGACATGAGGCGTCTTGATATATGCATTCTTATATGCGTGAGGGAATTTCCTCGGCAGCATAAAGATACTGAAAAATGTGATCGGAAGTAATAACAATCCAGGAATCGTTGTGATCTTTACAACGTCATCCAGATTAAATCCTGCAACGATCGCTACGATCGCGATAATGGAGTTCACCCAAAGGGAAACTGCCGGTGCACCATGCTTGTTGGACTCACAGATCTTACTCGGGAACAGTCCGTCTCTGGCTGCTGCAAAGTTGATTCTGGAGAACATCATCATTGCTGAGTTGATACTGGTTACAACTGCAAGCAGTGCTCCGCCTGCAACGAAGAACATCAGCATTGCCGGTCCCATGAACTTGCCTGCAACAGTTGCAAGGTTATCGATCTCGTAGAAGTTCGGCATAACACCTACCGTTACATATGCTACTGCTGCGTAGATAACAGCTGTTGCAAGTGTGCTGACAAGGTATGCGATCGGAACGTTCTTACCAGGGTTCTCGATTTCCTCTGCTGAATAGTAAAGTACGTTAGCACCGATCAGACTTCCGTGCATGATTCCCATTGCAGCCCAAAGTGCGCCGAGCTGGAACGTAGTGGAGATCACTTCTCCGAAGGAAACAACTGTTGCTCCCCATCCGCCAAAGATATAAACACCTAATGCAACAAGAAGAATTGCTACACAGACGTTCTGTACTGTGGATGAAAGCTTGATTCCGAAGCAGGAAATAATGGTGAAGATAATAATGCAGACAACCGCTGCAGCTTTTTCTGGACATGCCGGTACTAACATGCAAAAGTATGTAGAAAACGTCAATGCCATGGTCGCTATCTTCATAACACCTACAACCAACTCATTGAATGCGTCCCATGCTCCCATAATCGGATGAACCAATCTGGTCAGGTACATGTAGGAACCGCCGTTGGCAGGTAATGCTGATACCAGTAACATCTCAGGGATACTGCGTAAGAATACGAACAGCGCCGCACAGATGAAACCGATAACAATCCCATTCCCCCCCAATAATCTTAATGGCGATAGGTGTTGTGGCAAATACGCTGGCACCTATGATACTTCCGATACCCATTAAGATACAGGACAACAAATTCATTTTCTGTTTTTTCATCTACTTACCTCTTTTCTTTCTGTTATTTTTAGTTTACTATACCCAATTTCTGACGCTTGGAGTGTCATGTATGTGACATTTAACCTATTTTGAGTTATTTCTTTTCTTTTTTTGTGCATTATGTTAAAATCTCTTTAGGACATAATTAAAGAAAGGACTGCTGCCAATATGGACAAAACTACCAGACTCCAAGACCTAAGCAAAGAAGAACAGGCTATTTTCCAGGCCCTGAAATCCACAGCGCTATTCGAAAATCTCCCCGTGAAACAACTTATCGAGCTTTCGACCCACTGTCGGATCACACACAAGAAAAAAGGTGCGACTATCTACAGAAAAGATGAATCGTCCAATCATTTATATATTATCAAATCCGGCTACATCATGGAATCCGTATTTTACGGCACCAGTGCCGATATTATCGTAAAGGTCAGAAGCGACGGAGAATACTTCGGGGAGATGGGAATGCTCACCAACGAACCCTATCCCAACACTGCCCTGACCCTGGAAGACTGCCAGCTCATCTCCATCCCTAAGAACTACTTTCTGGAGACTGTCTGGGGCAATACCTGTGTCTGCAAAGTCATTATCCAGGAACTGATCGACCGCCTGCTGAACTCTGCGCAGCACATGGTCAATGCCATGTACTTAGACGCTCCCGGCCGTCTGGCGTCCACCATCGTCAACCTGACCACCAACAGCAAACAGAAAAGCATGAACATCCGTATCACGCAGAGCGCCCTTGCCTTCTCATCCGGCATGGCCCGCCAGACCGCCGCTAAGATCTTAAGCGACTGGCGCAAGGATGGAATCATCTCCACTGAGCGCGGCAAGCTGTCCGTCCTTAACTTCAACAAACTTTTGGATATCATCCTCAACAGCGAGATCGGAGACTAAAAGGAAGGGACCCGGGGCCTCCTCGGCTCCCTTTCTTCTACCACCCCTCGTTTCCGGATCTTCCTTGCATTTTCCGATCCCTCTCCTTCTGCCTCCTCTTATTTCCTCCTCTTCCCTCTTTTACCTCCTCATCTTCCTCCTTCCACTTCCTGATCTCCTCCCCTTCTATACACAGCCTTAATTCCTCATCCCTTTCTATCCGCTCTCTCACTCCCCCCTTCTTTTCTCTCTCCTTTTTCTCTTCTTCCCGCTGTCCCAAAATTCTTCCCCGACACTCCGCGCTCTCCATCAAGTCTATCTAAAGATATGCATCCCCCGTCCAAAAAAGTATCACTTTCTCAACACCCTTCCCTTCCTCGATTCTCTCTCCCTCATCACCTCCCTGCTGCACCCTCCCGCTAATTTTTTCCCGCTTTGAAGCACGCAGCCCCGGAGCATCCGCCCATATCCTGCCTGCCGGGGGCGTTAAGGAGGATGGGATAAGCGGCTTCAATAAAAGTTTGAAGGAAATAAGGGGTAAACTTTGGACCACCAGTCCAAAGTTTAAGCGGACCCGCAGGAAAAAATCATCCGGATTTTTTCCGAGTGTCCGCGCTCCCCGCCATTTCCTTCAAACTTTTATTTAGCCGCTTCCCCATCCTCCGCCCGCCCCCGGCAGGCAGGATATGGGCGGATTCTCCGGGGCGGACGCCCTTCCCCCCCTTTATTTGTCAGATTTTTCTTCTTGTGTCACTTTATAGACAGACAGATATATTTTTTTTGATTATACTTAGCCTATCAAAAACGTAGGAGGTACGATTTATGAACCAAGAAGAATTTTGCGAAGTAACAGGTTTGGAGAAGGTACCGGTTTATTGGGACAGACGATATACAAAAAACCTCGACAAGCTTTCAAAACCGATCTATACTGTTAAACTTGAAGAAGACGTAGAAGTTGTTTTAAGAGACGGCACAAAAACTTATGTTGATGTTTACCATCCGGCAGAATTAGAATCAGCTCCTTCTCTGATCGCTTATTCCGCATATGGAAAGAAGATGCAGAGAATGCGCCACGGAGCACTTCCGGGATCTTCCAACTATTTTGACCACAGCCTGGAAGCCGGCGACATCGATTTCTTTGTAGAGAGAGGTTATACATTTATTATTCCTGACGGACGCGGAATCGGAAGAAGTGAGGGCGAGTACCTCGGTGTTTATAATCCGCAGGAGCAGGAAGACGTATATGACTATGTAGAATGGGCAGGAACAGACTGTAAATGGAGTACAGAGAAGGTTGCATTACTTGGATACTCATATTTTGGAATCATCCAGACACTTGTTGCAGCACTTCAGCCTCCACACCTGGTATGTATCATGCCATTAAGCTATACAGATGACTATTATCAGCATGGATATTATGGCGGTGTTGCAGATACATATATGAACATGTACTGGGAACTCTGCCCGGCTAACAACCCAACCACCTGGACGAGTAAGATGATGTCTGAAGAAGAGATGAAAGATCTGATCGAAGAGGTACAGAAAGACCCGGATATCGGTATGAACACCTATTTCAACAAGATGTTCAATGTATGGCCGCCGAAGTACCATACCTTCTATCTGGATTACCTGCTTCATCCACAGGAGGATGATTTCTGGCGTCCACGTTCTATGAAGTACAAATATGACCAGGTTAAGGTTCCTGTATACTTCAAGTGCGGATGGGCTCCTCAGGGACGTTGGTCAGCTCCTGTATTCAATGCAATGAACAGCAAGGAACTCAACGTATACAAACGCTGCGGCGTTATGGAAGGCTACAACGGAATGGAACTTCCATACCGTTTCATGAATGAAGAAATGCTCCGCTGGTATGATTACTGGATGAAGGGTGTTGACACCGGTATCGTTGACGAGCCTCCGATGAAGATGAATATTCTGGGCGCTGGTTATCGTTATGAATACGAGTACCCGCTAGAAAGAACACATTGGAAGAAATTATATCTGCATACATTCGGCAATCTGCGCTGGGAGCCTGTAGTAGAAGGCAATCTGGCACCGGACAGCTTTACACACCGTCCTCCGTTCATTACAACAGAGGTAGAGAAGCTTACTTACCGTACAGACCGCTTCAGCCGTCCTACAGAATTCACAGGACCGATCGAGCTGCATCTGTGGGCTTCTATCGACAGTGACAATGCTAACTTTATTACAAAAGTATGGCAGATCACAGCCGGCGGAACAAGAATGCCTGTTTCCCGTTCAGGATCCTTAAAGGCATGCTATCCGCTTGATGAAGAAAAGAGCCAGATCGGACGTCCGGTACATGATTATACCAAGAAAGTACCTGTTGTTCCGGGTGAGATTAAAGAATACGTGATCGAGATCAATCCGATCGGTATGGTATTTGCACCTGGCACTGCTATTGAGCTTGAGATCAAGGCTATGGATAACTTCGAGCCACAGAGCGGCGCTTGGCAGGCCAAGATGGACCACCTTGGACCGATCCCAAGTGTTAAGACGATCAACTACAAGATTTACAGAGATAAGGACCATCCTTCCTATCTTCTTATGCCTTATATTCCTACGACACCACCAGAATTATGGTTACAGCCGATCTGTGATGATGATATCGTAGTAGGCGGAAGCGGAAGAGGAAATACCCATTAATCTCTTACCTTATATAATTCCTTCTTTCAAAGGAAAGGGCCCCCTGACTGCCATCAGGAGGCCCTTTCTGTTCTATGCTGTTCATCTGTCCTTTACGATCCCTTTTGGTTTCAATTACACCTCAAAGATCAGATCACCATAGGAAGGCATCGGCCATACATCCTTATCCACGATCATCTCCAGTTTATCCACAGGCGCACGCAGGTTTTCCATTGCAGGCACGACATCGGAGTAATAATAGTTCGCCTGAACCTCTCCTTCTTCCTTCTCTGCTGCGGCCTCTGTCACCTGGATCAGTACGTTCAGCGCATTCTTCGTCTCCACTAGCAGACCGGAAACCTCTGCTAACAGTTCTGACTGGACGGACGTATCCGCTCCTGCCTCTCTGACTGAGATCACGGTATCTGCCAGAGTCTTGGTATACCGCATGATCGCAGGAATGATCTGCTTGCTCGCCATGTCGATCATGGTACGGGCTTCAATATTGATCGCCTTTGCGTAGGACTCATACTGGATCTCTGCACGGGATTCCAGCTCTGCCTTTGTAAAGACATTGAACTTCTCAAACAGCTCCACTGCTTTGTCTGTCGTCATGGCCGGAATGGCTTCCACCATGGACTTGATGTTCGGAAGCCCTCTTCTCTTTGCCTCTTCCACCCAGTCCTCGGAGTATCCGTCACCGTTAAATACGATCCGCTGGTTCTCGATCGCATATTCCTTGATCAGGTCATGAACTGCCAGATCGAAATCGTCAGCCTTTTCCAATACCTCGCACGCCTCTGCAAATGCTTCTGCCACGATCGTATTGATCACCACATTCGGCGCTGCAACAGAGTCGCGGGAACCGACCATACGGAACTCAAACTTATTCCCGGTAAATGCAAACGGGGAAGTCCTGTTGCGGTCTGTGGCATCCTTTGCAAGATCAGGCAGTGTCTTAACACCTGTCTCCAGCTTACCGCCCTTGAGGCTGTGTGTTGCCTCACCGGTGCTGATCAGCTGCTCCAATACATCCTCAAGCTGCTCGCCTAAGAACACGGAAATGATTGCCGGAGGAGCCTCGTTTGCCCCTAATCTGTGGTCATTTCCCGGATCTGCTGCGGATTCACGCAGCAGGTCTGCATGTCTGTTGACTGCCTTTAAGATACAGGTCAGTACAAGAAGGAACTGGGTATTCTCGTGAGGAGTCTTCCCCGGTTCCAGCATGTTGATCCCGTCATCCGTCGTCAAAGACCAGTTGTTGTGCTTACCGGAACCATTCACGCCTGCAAACGGCTTCTCGTGAAGCAGGCACTTCATACCGTGCTGGCTGGCAACTCTCTTCAATGTCTGCATCACCAGATGGTTGTGGTCGACCGCAATGTTCGCCTCAGCATAGATCGGTGCCAGCTCGTGCTGTGCCGGAGCCACCTCATTATGCTGGGTCTTGGAAGAAACGCCGACCTTCCACAGCTCTTCATTGACATCCTTCATAAAAGCAGCGATCCTCTGGCGGATCGTACCAAAGTAGTGATCATCCAGCTCCTGTCCCTTCGGAGGCATCGCGCCAAATAAGGTACGTCCCGTGTAGATCAGGTCCTTTCTCTGCTTAAACTTCTCCGCATCCACCAGGAAATACTCCTGCTCCGGTCCTACGGATGGTGTCACCTTTTTCGAGGTCGTATTGCCAAACAGACGAAGAAGTCTGAGAGACTGTGCGCCAACGGCCTCCATGGACCTAAGAAGCGGAGTCTTCTGATCCAGCGCTTCCCCTTTATAGGAGCAGAATGCCGTAGGGATACAGAGTGTTGCCCCTGCCGCATCTTTCCTTACAAACGCAGGTGAGGTACAGTCCCATGCCGTATACCCTCTCGCCTCAAAGGTAGCGCGCAGCCCGCCGGACGGGAACGAAGACGCATCCGGCTCGCCCTTGATTAATTCTTTACCGGAAAAACTCATCAGCACTTTACCGCTTGGGAGTGGAGCTGAAATGAAAGAGTCATGCTTCTCTGCCGTAACACCTGTCAGCGGCTGGAACCAGTGCGTGTAATGTGTGGCTCCCTTCTCGATCGCCCATTCCTTCATCTCGTGGGCGATGACATCGGCTGTTTCAAGATCCAGTTCTTTACCTTCCTCAATCGTCTTCTTCAAGTTCTTGTAGATCTTTTTCGGCAAACGTTCCTGCATCACGGTGTCGTTAAATACGTTTTCTCCAAAAATATCTGCAACATTCACAAGTTCAGTGCTCATAATTCCTTCCTTCCTCTTTGCATCTTATCCTGTATCATAACAAAGTGGGCAAGCCCACTTCAACTTCCCAGCCCCCCACTCATGAGAGGCTTGCATGCTTTGACGCCGCCGCGATGCCGCAAAAGCGGCTATATACCTTATCGCGGCGTGTGCATCCCCCGGAGGGTTTTCATGATACAGGAAATTCCTCTGGAATTTCCTGTATCATGAAAAAGGCACTCCAAGCTCTCTTGGAACGCCTTTGTTCGAATCTGCGCTGTCAGTATACCTCAATCGGTTCAAAAAGGCAAGCAAAATCTATAAATTTCTTATTCAGCTTTTCCTATTGATCCGAATAATTCCATCTTCTCTTTTACTGTAGCTATAATTGCATCTGCGCCTGGTTTGAGTAATTTACGTGGGTCAAATCCTTTTCCTTCCAGGTCTTTTCCTGCTTCGATGTACTTACGTGTTGCTGCAGCAAATGATAACTGGCATTCAGTATTTACGTTAATCTTAGCAACTCCTAAATCGATTGCCTTCTTGATCATATCTTCCGGGATACCTGTACCACCGTGAAGTACGAGCGGCATATCTCCTGTCAGCTTCTGGATCGCATCCAGAGTCTCGAAGCTTAAGCCTTCCCAGTTCGCCGGGTATTTTCCGTGGATGTTGCCGATTCCTGCTGCCAGGAAATCGATTCCGAGGTCAGCGATCATCTTGCATTCGTTAGGATCTGCACATTCGCCTTTTCCGATGACTCCGTCTTCCTCACCGCCGATGGAACCAACCTCTGCTTCCAGAGACATTCCGTGCTCTTTTACAACTCCTACAAGTTCTTTTGTCTTAGCGATGTTTTCTTCGATCGGATAGTGAGATCCGTCAAACATGATGGAAGAAAATCCTGCTTCCACGCACTTTAAGCATCCTTCGTAGCTGCCGTGATCCAGATGAAGAGCAACCGGAACAGTAATGTTCATCTCTTCCATCATTCCGTTCACCATGCCTACAACAGTCTTATATCCTGTCATATACTTTCCTGCACCTTCGGATACACCTAAGATGACCGGAGAGTTACACTCCTGAGCAGCTGTCAAAATAGCTTTTGTCCATTCCAGGTTGTTGATGTTGAACTGTCCTACTGCATAGTGGCCAGCTTTTGCTTTCTGAAGCATTTCTTTTGCTGATACTAACATACTTTCTTCCTCCACTTCTATCCTGACGGCTGTTCACCGTCCGGCATGCTTGTTAATAAAATCTTTTTTTATTATAGCCTATCCACGAAAAAAAGACAATCCGCAATTGTCACAATTAAAAGGACAGAATCTTTTCTATGCTACTAAATTCCAATAAAAATAGTGCCGGGTCCTGCAAAATAAGTCATTACAGTACCTGGCACCCTCTTTTTTTACAGATCTTTACAGATCTTTTGCCACCTCATAAGCCGCCCAGATCGCATCCATGATATTCGTCGGCTGCTTGGCATCTCCAATCAGATACACGTGCTCCCCTTTGATCTTCTCATAGAGAGACTGGTTCGGGATATATCCGACAGATACGACGATATGGTCAGCCGGGATCTCATGTTTTACCTTCAGGCCCTGAGGACCAACCGCAAACATGCGCTTCGCCCTGTTCGCCACGTTCGGATAGTTCTTTTCTGTCTCGATGACCGTCGCAACTCCATCCTGATAGCTCTCTACGACTGCATTCTTGATCACTTTAACTTTATAGTAATCAAGCAGCTCCATCAGCATATTATAGTTGGCTGCGGAAAGTCCAAATGCATTGAGGATCGTCTCTGTCATCTCCACGACCGTGACTTTCTTTCCTTCCTGTCCCAGCTTATATGCGATCTCACAGCCTGTCAGGCCGCCGCCTACGATGATCACATTGTCACCCTTGACCTCAATATTTCTGAGCGTATCTACCGCATATGTTACATTTTCTGAATCGAATCCAGGAGTATCCAGTCTTCTCTCCTTCGCTCCTGTTGCCACGAAGATCTCATCATATCCAGCCGTCATCTCCTCTGTCA
Source organism: Faecalicatena sp. (assembly GCF_058819085.1). NCBI lineage: Bacteria > Bacillati > Bacillota > Clostridia > Lachnospirales > Lachnospiraceae > Faecalicatena > Faecalicatena sp. The sequence goes on along the minus strand of NZ_JBZUUL010000027.1, from coordinate 22,602 downwards.
CTTCCGTGTTCAGATGAATGTTGACCGGCAGATCGTTCATCTGCTTGATGTACCATTTCAGAAGGTTCTTATCATCCTCTTTGAAATCCGGCGCTGCCGCAGCGATAAATACTCCGCCCAGCTCATTGCTCTTCTCATACAGATCGACCTCATGACCGCGCAGTGCACAGACTCTTGCAGCCTCCATACCGCCCAGTCCTCCGCCGATGACCATGACCTTTTTCTTCGTCTCAGCCTGAGTCAGCGCATAGCTCTTCTCGCGCCCGCATACCGGGTTTACGGCACAGCTGATGTCCTTGCCCTGGAAGATGCGTCCCAGACAGCCCTGATGGCAGGAAATACACGGACGGATCTCATCCAATCTTCCCTCACGGAACTTATTCGCAAGCTCTGCATCTGCAAGCAGAGGGCGTCCCATTCCCATAATGTCGATCTGTCCTTCTGCGATGGCCTTCTCAGCCAGATCAGGATCATCAAAACGTCCTGCACAAACCACCGGAATATTGACTGCCTTCTTGACCTGCATCACATCCTTTAAGTTACATGCCTTCGGCATATAAACCGGAGGATGCGGCCAGAACCAGGAATCATAACTGCCGTTGTCACAATTGAGCATATCATAGCCAAACGATTCCAGCATCTTAGCAACGGTAATTCCCTCTTCCAGGTCTCGTCCCTTCTCTTCGAACTCTTCTCCCGGAAGTGCCCCGCGGTTGAAATCCTTCACATAACTGCGTACACTGTAACGGATCGATACCGGGAAGTCTTTCCCGCATTTTGCCTTGATCGCTTCTACTATCTCCTTCGGAAATCTCAAACGGTTCTCCAGGCAGCCGCCGTACTCATCGGTACGTTTGTTATAGAAGCCGATGGCAAACTGGTCGAGAAGATACCCTTCATGAACGGCATGGATCTCTACGCCGTCGCCGCCTGCCTGCTTCACAAGGTAAGATGCCTCCGCAAAGTTCTCCACATACTTGTGGATCTCCTCCTTTGTGATTCCACGGTTCTTGATAGTCGGATCCCATACATTCTGGATCGGCGCAGGAGCAGGCAGGATCTTCCGGTCCGTCTCACTCTCGATATGGGCCGCGCGGCCTGTCATAGCGGTCAGCTGGACAAACATCTTGGATCCATACTCATGAACACCGTCCATCAGGTACTTCATCTCATTAACATATTCCTCCGGGTAACATAAAGGCGTACGCACCGGGATCGGAATGATCGGCACAACACCTGAAATGATCAGTCCGGTGCCGCCCTTCGCCCTTTCGATATAATAGTCTGCACCGTCCTTCGTATATGCAGCTGTCTTCTGGTTCATCAGACGAGGGGAAAATACTCCCATCGGCATCATCGCGATGCGGTTCGGCAGTTCGATTCCTCCAACCTTGATCGGGGAAAATAAATGTTCATACTTTGTAGACATAGACCTCTCCTTCCATCCTTTCGGATTGCTCTGTTTTTATTCTGTTAAAATAATAACATGATTTACAGTGGAAATCTATTGACACAGAATACAATTCGGCGAATGATATTTTGTGAAATATGCCAGCTTCCTGACTCTTGTCAAAAGATAAGACAGCGTGTTATGCTTAGAGATACGGAATCACGAATCATCTGCGAATCGAAACTACCCGCTGCAGTTTTGCCAGAATAGGGAAGAAAATAGGGAGGAAATTCGATGAAACCACAGACCAACCGCCAGAAACAGGCTCTGGCAACCAAACAAAAGATTTTTTCCTGTGCAGTAACACTTTTCGCGCAGCAGTCCTATGAAAATGTAACTGTCCAGGATATCTGCCAAAAAGCAGAAGTATCTGTGGGCGCCTTTTACCACCACTTTCAAAGCAAAGAGAACATCCTTGACGAGGGCTACCGCCTCTTTGACCAACAGTCGGAGGAAGCATGGAACCAGGGACATCCCGATGACCCCATTGAGGCAGTTCATTTTCTGATCCTGGAACAGGCCCGTTCCATGGAGAACATGGGAGCAATGGCTGCACTCCAATATTTTAAACATCAGCTCTCCAGCAGTGAAAAATATATTCTTAACCCGGACCGTTTTTTCTACCAGACCATTCTTCGCGCTGTGAAAGAAGAGACAGCCTCTGGAAGATTAACTGGGGATCCTACTGTCATCACAGAAGATATCTTAAGCCTCACAAGAGGACTGATCTATGACTGGTGTCTGCATGGGGGATCTTATATTCTATCGGAACGGTCACAGAGAGTATTAGATATGACCCTTAAGTATTACAGAAAATAAAAGACAGGATAAAAATGTGATAACGAGCAGTTCCGAAAATTTCGGAGCTGTTTTACTTTTTTCAAACAGGTATTCAGGCTCAAATTCGCTGAGCGGGTAAAATACGATGAAGCGCAAAAATACCGGATATCCTGAACTTAGGATATCCGGTACTCACTTAGTGACTCCGAGGGGAATCGAACCCCTGATTCCAGCGTGAGAGGCTAGCGTCTTGACCGCTTGACCACGGAGCCTTAATTGTTTTCGCTTTTCTCAAGCGAGTTTTATCTTACCATACCTTTTTTAATAATGCAAGTACTTTTTTCAACTTTTTTCATCTTTTTTTCGACAGGCCTTTTCTGCACCATAATAACCCCAATATCACACAGGCAATTTCTTCCTTCTCTCACCTGGCTGCTTCATATAACGGCACCTGCCCTTTTAGATCCGCCTCATAGGCGAAGGACAGATGCCTGTATTTCATTTCCTGAACGGCTTCACCTTCCTAGATCTGTACTTTCTTAAGATCTATTCACTGAATGCCTCTAATCTTCCTTCAATTCGATCGCCCCTGCGATCCTTCCTTTCACAGAGAGCCGCTCGATCGCCTTGGGTGATACCATGATCCGAAGTCCCTGCTTCTTATTACGGATCACGACCTCATCATGTTCACCGCCAAACTCACCGTCCAGGGTCCAGGGGATCTCCTCCACGGATTCAAACTTCACATTGCCTGAACGGAAGGAATACATATGCTTAGAATCGATCTGCTTGATCACGAGAGATGCAATGATCTCGTTTAGCTCAATTGGATTCTTCGGGGTCTTGATCAATGTAACTTCAAACTCGCCGTCATCAAATATAACATTCTTCCCAATGATCCCTTTAAACCCACCTACTGAACGGGAATTTGTCACCATTCCGAATACAAAATCGTCTTCCAGAGTCTCCCCGTCATAGGTCACCTTGATATGATAGGAAGGGATATTAAAGATGCGCTTAGTTCCCTCCAGCACATACGCCAGATGTCCAAGGACATTCTTCATACTCTGCTTCGTCTCATAGGACACGTCTGTGAACAGGCCGAACGCTGCAATATAGACGAAATAATCGTCATTAAATACGCCCACATCGCATGGGAAGGGAACTCCATTCGCTGCCGTATCTGCCGCCTCCAGCATGTCTTTGGAGATATGGAGGCTGTTTGCAAAATCATTGGTTGTTCCGGCCGGGATATATCCGATCGGTATCTGTTCGTTCCTGATGGCCATTCCTGTGACCACCTCGTCAAGAGTCCCGTCACCACCGCTGCATACAACCACATCATATTCCTCTGTATAGGAAACTGTTTTGGTCAGTGCATCATGGTAACACTGCGTGGGATATACTGTTACCTCATATCCACCCTTCACAAAGATATCCAATACATCTGCAAGCCTTGGTTTGAGCAGCCCGGTCCCTGCATTGGGGTTATAAATAAACAGCATTTTCTTCATACCATACGCCCTCCGTTTTATGTAAAATCTTTCCTTATTTCTTACTTATGCCCCTTCATTATAAAAGAGGCCGCACAAAAGTACAACCTCTTTTCCCACCTCTTTATTCTATCATAAAGTCTATCCGCTTATTTATCTACCTTCGTAAAAAAGGTCTTAATTCCTTCTGCGGCTTTCTTTTCATCCTCACCATCTGTTACTACTGTCAGCTCTTCCCCCTCACAAAGGTTCAGGCTCATCATTCCCATAATACTTTTTGCATTGATCTTCTTCTCGCCTACATGGATATAGACTTTGCTTGCGTACTGACTTGCCTCCTGTACTAACAATGCGATTGGTCTTCCATCAAGACCTTTCTCCTGTCTTACAACAACCGGTGTTTCAATCATAATATTCCTCCTTGTTTTGCCTAACCTTTTCTGCCATCTCGCTCAGCTTGCGAAGTCTGTGGTTCACTCCAGACTTTCCGACGGGCGGGGATAAGAGTTCTCCTAACTCTTTCAATGTCGCATCAGGATGGGAAAGGCGGGCAAGCGCTGCTTCCTCCAACCCTTCGGACAATTTTTCAAAACCTATTGTATCTCTCAGATATGTAATATCCTCTACCTGCTTAACCGCAGCAGATACGGTTTTGTTGATGTTGGCAGTCTCACAATTTACCTTACGATTTACGGTGTTGCGCATTTCCTTGAGGATACGGACATTCTCCAGTTCCATTAACGAAATGTGCGCCTCCATAATATTCAGGATATCAACTATCTGGGAGCCTTCTTTCAGATACACGACATAGGACTTCTTCCTCTGGACGATCTTCGCATCCATGGAAAAGCCGCAGATCAATTCCTGTATCTGGTGTGCCATCTTTAAAGATGCACAGACGATCTCAAAGTGATAGGACTTCTTCGGGTCGCTCATCGATCCGGCTGCTAAGAATGCGCCTCTGATAAAGGCACGTCTGCAGCAGATCTGCTGTACCACAAGCGGATTCACGATATGAACCTCTTCGAATCCTGCCTGATGTTCGTCTATCAGCTTCGTTGCCTGAAGGATACGCAGAGCATCTTCATGCTTCTTTACTACCACAGCATAAGTGACACTTTGCTTCAAAATATTCCTTCGGATAGAGATATCAGCTTCTATATTAAATGTTTTTTCTATTAATGTAAAGCATTTTCTTGCAACAGCTAAATTTTCCGAATGGATTTTCACACTGTAGCGCCCGCAGCTATTGATAACGATCGAACCGCACATGCTGATCAGGGCCGCCAATTCAGCGATCTGACAGTGCCTTGCATTACTCCACTGCTTTGAAAGTTCTTCTCTTACATTTCCTGAAAATGACATCGCTCTCTCCTGTACTATTTTGCCTTCGTTATTGCATCTTTCCCAATATCACGGTGTTCAATACGCACCCCATAATTTTCCTTTTTCCCCAGAAATTCATACAGAGCGTTCGCAAGCGTGACAGAACGGTGCTTCCCGCCTGTACAGCCGATCGCGATCACCAATTGGTTTTTTCCTTCCAGTATATAATTCGGAATCAGGAATTCGATCATCCCCGTCAGCCTCAAAAGAAACTCCTGGGCCTTCTCACTCTCCATCACATACTCCCGGACCTCCGCATCATTGCCGGTCTTCGGTTTCAGTTCTTCTATATAATAGGGATTGGGAAGAAAACGGACATCAAACACCAGATCAGCATCCTGTGGGATTCCATATTTGAACCCGAATGACATCACCGTAATGTACAGATTTTTAAAATCCTTTCCTTCCACAAAAATCTTTTCCAATTCCAGACGCAGTTCCCGGGTAAGCATCTTACTTGTATCAAGTATATACGTTGCCTGCATTTTTAAGAACGCTATTTTTTCCCGTTCTTTTGCGATCCCTCTGTCTATATGTCCGCCTCCGCCCAATGGGTGCTGGCGCCGGGTCTCTTTATATCTCTTTACGAGGATATCATCCCCTGCGTCCAGAAACAGAATTTCATAATGTATCCCGATCTCATCGATCTGCCTTAAATTCTTTTCCAGGCTTTGGAATGCCTGGCCGCCCCGGATATCAATCCCCAGAGCCACATTAGTGACCTCTGTGTCAGGAGTCGACATCATCTCCGCAAACTTAGGCATCAGCGGGATCGGCAGGTTATCCACGCAGAAGTAGCCCATATCCTCCAGCATTTTAAGTGCTGTTGACTTCCCTGCACCGGACATTCCGGTCACGATCACAAACCTCATCTTAAAACTCTCCTATCCTTTTCACTTCCGGTTCCAGTCTGACGCCGGCATAGGCCTCCACCTTGTCTGCGACCTGTTCCATCAAAGAGACAACTTCTGCCGCTGTCGCCCCTCCGCGGTTAATGACAAAGCCACAATGCTTTTCCGATACCTGGGCATTCCCCACACGGAATCCGCGAAGCCCTGCGTCCTCGATCAGCTTTCCTGCAAAATACCCTTCCGGACGTTTAAACGTACTTCCTGCACTTGGGTACTCCAGGGGCTGCTTTGTTACACGCTTCTCTTTTAATTCCTCCATATAAGTGCGGATCGCCTCCGGATCGCCCTGTTCAAGGCTAAGCACCGCCTCAAGGACTACATATCCATTCTTTGCAATAATACTGGTCCGGTAACCCAGCTTGAGGTCTTCAACGCCCAGGGTCTTCACCTCCCCATCCGGCATCAATACCGTGGCGTTTAAAAGCACCTGCTTCATCTCTCCGCCATAAGCGCCTGCATTCATCATCACAGCACCCCCGAGTGTTCCCGGAATGCCTGAGGCAAATTCAAAGCCTTTCAGGCCGTGTCCCAGTGCCTCCGCAGCGATCTTTGAGAGCAGCGCACCTGCCTGAGCATGGATCTGGTTTCCTTCCGTGTAAATATCATTCAGGTTCTTATAGACCTGGATGACCACTCCCCGGTATCCCTTATCCCCCACCAGGAGATTGCTGCCATTCCCCAGAATATAGTAAGAGATCTCTGCCTTCCTGCATATGTCAATCGTTTCTTTTATCTCCGCTATACTGCGGGGTATCACAAAATAATCGGCAGGACCGCCGATCCGAAATGTCGTATGTCTGCTCATTGCCTCATCACAAAGTACCTGCTCACTGCCCAGTACATTACATAATTCTTCATATAAACTCATAAATGTTCTCCATTTCTTTTGAACTATTCTTTTCCCAATCATACAACAAACCAGGCTTAAATTCAACCAGGGATACGAAGCCCACCGCTGCATACCATCCTTTCTCAAAGTTTCTGTCCTGTCCTCCGGCCTGCTGCACATGTAAAAGTCCATTGCCATGTGCCCGAAAATAGCCGAAAATGCCCGGTATACTTGCAAATTTCTGTTAAATGATGTATATTTATTTCGTGTACATGCTTTTGGCAACAGAGCAATTAAAGAAATAAAGGAGTGAACAGATAATTGGACTCGAGTGATGCCATACAATTTGTTATATTAATCGTATTATTACTACTGTCTGCATTTTTTTCATCTGCGGAGACAGCACTGACTACGGTCAGCAAGATCCGCATGCGTTCCCTTGCAGAGGACGGCAACAAGCGCGCGAAGGCTGTGTTAGACGTGACAGAAAGACATTCACGCAAAATGCTGAGCGCCATTTTGATCGGCAACAATATCGTCAATATCTCCGCTTCATCACTGGCAGCTACATTAGCATACAGCTTTGGCGGATATATGGTCAGTATCGCAACCGCACTGTTGACAGTCGCGATCCTGGTATTCGGTGAGATTACCCCTAAGAGTATCGCTACCCTGAATTCAGATAAGCTTTCTCTTTCTTATATACGTGTGATACGGCCGTTTATGACTATTATGACGCCATTTATTTTTATCATTAATGTATTTTCCCGCGGGATCCTGTTTTTATTCCGGATCGACCCGAATGCGAAGAATGACACCATGACAGAGGACGAGCTCCGTACGATCGTGGATGTCAGCCACGAGGACGGGATCATCGAATCGGAAGAAAAAGAGATGATCTACAATGTGTTTGACCTGGGAGATGCGCGCGCCAAGGATGTCATGGTCCCCCGTGTGCATGTAACATTTGCCGATGTAAACAGTACCTATAAAGAACTGATTGATATTTTCAAAGAAGATAAGTTCACACGTCTCCCTGTCTATGAAGATACAACGGATAACGTGATAGGTACGATCAACATGAAGGACCTGCTTTTGTTCGATAACAAAGAACATTTCAGTGTGCGGGATATCCTGCGTGAAGCTTATTTTACCTATGAATACAAGAATATTTCGGAGCTGCTTGTAGAGATGAGAGATGCCTCCTTCAATATCGCCATTGTTCTGGATGAATACGGTGAGACCGCCGGACTGATCACTCTGGAGGATATCCTGGAGGAGATCGTCGGTGAGATCCATGATGAGTATGATGAGAATGAAGAGGAATTCATCAGGCAGATCAACGAATATGAATATATTATTGAAGGCTCCATGAGCCTGGATGATGTGAATGACCGTCTGGATGTGGAACTGGAATCCGAGGATTACGATTCCCTCGGCGGATTTATCATCGAACACCTCGACAGGCTGCCTGAAGTGGGCGACGAGGTTACGGAGGAGAATGGAATCCGGCTTGTTGTTGAAAAGCTGGATAAGAACCGTGTAGAAAGCGTTCATGTCTATCTCCCGGAAGAGAAAGATTCAAATGAAGAGGAAGACAGCCGATCAGATGAGGATCCGGCGAATGATTCCAAAGAAGCATAAGATTTATCAGCATTCCCTGATCGCAGGATACAGACGATCGGGGAATTTTTTTACACCCCAAGGACAAGTCACTTTCTTTCCCCTTTTCACATATCATAAAGTAGAACAATCTGAAAGGAATGAAACTTATGCCCTATTCAATCATGTTAGACGCCGGACACGGCGGGCGCGATCCCGGAGCCGTTTTTAACGGACGCCAGGAAAAAGACGACAATCTGCGCCTTGTACTGGCTATCGGAGAGATCCTGGAAAATAACGGTATTGATGTACAGTATACACGGACCACCGATGTCTATGAGTCCCCCTACCAGAAAGCAATGAAGGCCAACAATGCAGGCGTGGACTTCTTTATCTCCATACACCGGAACTCCTTCCCCACCGATAATGTCGTATCCGGCGTGGAATCACTGGTGTATGACCTTTCCGGCATCAAACTGGAGATGGCGGAAAATATCAATGAACAGCTGGAGGCTGTGGGCTTCGTAAATCTCGGTGTAAAGGCCCGCCCAAATCTGGTCGTACTGCGCCGAACCAGAATGCCTGCCGTACTGGTGGAGGTAGGCTTTATTAATTCCGATACGGATAACCTGCTGTTCGATAATAATTTCGATGATATCGCACAGGCGATCGCTTCCGGGATCCTGGATACGCTGGAAATGAATGACGTGATCGATCCGCCGGGATACCGGGTCCAGGTGGGTGCATTCCGCAATCCTACTTATGCCAACCGGCTGCTGAATGAGCTGCTGGAACAGGATTTTCCGGCTTCTATTGTGGATGAAGACAGATTCTTCCGGGTTCAGGTGGGGAATTTCGAGACACTCGATGACGCTGCTGCCATGGAACAGCGTTTAAAAAGAGCAGGATACCCTACCGTTATTGTCAGCCGGTAAATTCTGCCCCTTTTTCTACTTACCTAATATGCCGCTTCACATCTAAGCATATCAAAGTATCCTGTGTCATATATTTGTGTATTTAACAGAAACCCCAAAATATCACGCAGGATACTTTTTATTTTGAAGCCGTATTTTGATTTTTCCGGTATTTGTGGTAAACTGTTGTTACAACTCATGTTCTGTCTCATCCTTATACTTTTGGTGAGACAGGAGTGACAACGTAAAAACAGTCAGCAGGCCTGATGCTCCGGCATTTCATAACCTTGCAGCGTATCAGGGATCGGAGGAACAAAATGGAGAGTATGGAGTATATAAGCACAGGATTACAGGGGATCGACGAAGTGATCGAGACACTCTATCCCGGAGATAATATCATATGGCAGGTAGATTCTTTTGAAGCCTATTCTTTTGTGGTGGAACAATTTGTAAAACAGGCCGCGGCAGAGGGCAGGCGTCTGGTCTACCTTCATTTCGGATGCCATACCCCTCTCGTGGATGAGGCATCCTTAAAGGAGCAGAACGCGGATTTTACGATCCACACATTAGATGTGGGAATGGGATTTGAATCCTTTACAAGCCGTGTCTACCAGATCATTGCCGCCGAGGAAAAAGGAACTTTTTTTGTATTCGACTGTTTAAGCGAGCTGCAGGAACACTGGTGCTCTGATCTGATGACCGGGAACTTCTTTCAAGTCACATGCCCTTATCTGCGGGAAAGGGAAAATGTTACTTATTTTGCGCTGTACCGCAATGCACATACTCAGGACACCATCGCCAGGATACGTGAGGTTACCCAGCTCCTTTTAAATCTGTACCGCATTGACAATCAATATTACCTGCACCCGCTCAAAGTCTGGCATCGGTACTCCCCCGTCATGTTCCTGCCCCATCTGCTCACACCTGAGGGCTCGGAGTGTATTACGGACAGTGCCAGTTCTGCAGAGCTCTTCTCCCGGCTGCAGATCCATACAAAGAAGCTGGACTACTGGGACATCCGCTTTGAGGAGGCAAAACCATACCTGAATGCCCCCCTGCAGGAACAGGCCTACGTCAAGGAAAACCTGCTGAACCTCCTGATCGGAAAGCGTTCCCGTATCGCTTCTCTGAGCAGGGAATTTTTCCGGCTGGAGGATCTGATCCAGATCGGAAGCCGCGAGATCGGTACGGGCTATATCGGCGGTAAATCTGTAGGGATGCTGCTCGCCCGCAAGATCCTGGAGACGAAAAATCCCGATTTTTATAAAGAACATATGGAGCGGCATGACTCCTATTATATTGGTTCAGACGTTTTTTACACCTACATCGTGCAGAATGGAGGATGGCGCCTGCGTATGCAGCAGAAGACCGGAGAAGGATACTTTACCGCGGCCGAAGAGCTGCGGGAAATCCTCTTAACCGGACATTTCCCCACGACCATCAAGGAACAGATCATGGTCATGCTGGAATATTATGGACAATCCCCCATCATTGTACGCTCCAGCTCCCTTCTGGAGGATAATTTTGGAAATGCCTTTGCCGGAAAATATGACAGCTTCTTCTGCCCAAACCAGGGCACACCGGAAGAGCGCTATGATGCCTTTTTGGATGCGGTACGCAAGGTCTATGCCAGCACCATGAGCCGGGAAGCACTGGAATACCGCCTCAACCGCGGGCTGGCAGATAAGGATGAACAGATGGCACTGCTTGTACAGAGAGTTTCCGGGGACTATCACGGAAAATACTTCTTCCCCCACTGTGCAGGTGTGGGCAATTCCTCCAACCTATTTGTCTGGGATAAGAACACCGATCCCTCCAAAGGAATGCTCCGTCTGGTATTCGGCATGGGAACGCGGGCCGTGGACAGGGTCAACTCTGATTATCCGCGTATCGTAGCCCTGGACAAGCCGGAGCGTCCTCCTCTGTTAGCCTACGGAGATGAGAGGAAGTTTTCACAGCACTATGTAGACGTGATCGATCTGGAGGAAAATGAATTTCAGACGATCCCCATAGAGGCGGTAAAGGGCCTTCCGCTGAAAACAAACGTGCGACTTTTCATGGAACCGGATTTTGAACTGGCAAGATACTTCCGCGAAACTGGACACCGCAGCCGGAATGTACCGGATATCGTCAGCTTTACCAGGCTGCTGCGGCATACAGATTTTCCGAAGGCACTGGAAAATGTACTGGCTGTTTTATCACATACCTATGATTATCCGGTGGACATCGAATTCACCTGTAACTTTGATAAAGAGGAGCACTACCGCATCAGCCTCCTCCAATGCCGCCCGCTGCAGACAAAGGGCCTTGGCAGGAAGATCGAATTTCCGGAAAGGGTAGACAGGGATCAGTGCTATTTTGCTTCCAAAGGGAATTTCATGGGTGGTAATGTACGCCTCCCTGTCCACTATTTCATCTTTGTGAAGATTAAACCATACCTGGCCCTGACCGAACCGCAGAAGTACGCCATCGCCAACCAGATCGGCTCTCTCAACCGCATCTTAAAGGGCAGACACGCTGTCCTGGCCGGGCCGGGACGATGGGGGACGACTACTCCTGCCCTGGGTGTTCCGGTACGCTTCACGGACCTGTGCAATATGAATGCCATCTGCGAGATTTCTTATGAAAAGCTTGGACTGATGCCGGAGCTCTCCTACGGAAGCCATTTCTTCCAGGATATCGTAGAATCCAATATCTTCTATATTGCGCTGTTCCAAAGTGAACGGGATGTGGTCTTCAATGAAGAAAAAATATTGAGCCAGAAGAATATTTTAACAGAACTACTCAGTGGAAGCACCGAAGAAGAGATTTACTCCGATGTGATACATGTCATCGATGTCAGTAACGAAAATATTGAGATATACTCCGATATTGTCACACAGCGCCTTATCTGCACCTAAATGCAGTCCAGCGATAAAGTATGCAGCGTGCACCCAAACACGCTCTATCGGGCAGAGAAACGCGAAATACGGCTATCAGAAAAGGGATTACACCATGCCTCTAACCAGCATGGATGTAATCCCCTTTTATTATCCTGTACTCTATCCTCAATGACTCAGACAGCCAGTGAAGCTGGATCTAACCTTCGATGATCAGCTTCTCTTCTGCCATCACCTCGACGACCTGATTCACATATTTCTCACAGATCTCATCAGAAGAAGCTTCTACCATCACACGGATCACAGGTTCCGTCCCGCTCTCTCTCACAAGGATTCTTCCGTCGCTCCCCAGTGCAGCAGCCACATCCTCGACAGCCTTCACTACAGCCGGGTTCTCCCTTGCAGTCTTCTTATCTGTCACACGGACATTTTTCAAAAGCTGCGGATAAATCTTTACGTCTTCACACAGCTTAGCCAGTGTCTGCTTTTTCTCCATGATAACTTCCATGATCATCAGAGAGGTCAGGATCCCGTCACCTGTCCTTGCATGTTTACTGAAAATGATGTGGCCGGACTGCTCACCGCCTAATACATAACCGTTCTGCAGCATATTCTCGTAGACATACTTGTCACCTACAGCTGTCTGCTCGTAGTTCATTCCGATCTTATCACAGGCCTTGTAAAGTCCAAGATTAGACATTACCGTTGTGACGATGGTATTGCCGGCAAGGCGTCCCTGCTCCATCAGATATTTTCCGCAGACATAAAGGATCAAGTCTCCATCGACTACATTCCCATTATTATCTACCGCAATACATCTGTCCGCATCCCCGTCAAATGCAAATCCTACATCTAACTTTTTGTCCCTTACATACTGCTGTAATATTTCGATATGTGTAGAACCGCAGTTCGTATTGATATTCGTTCCATCAGGCTCATTGTTGATCACATATGTCTTCGCTCCCAGTGCATCAAAAACGCTTTTCGCAATACTGAATGCACTTCCGTTCGCACAGTCAAGGCCGATCCTCATATCCTTAAAGGAACGGGTTGCAAGGGAGATCAGGTGGCCGATATAACGGTTTCTTCCCGCAGCATAATCGATCGTGCGTCCGATATCTTCCTTAGTTGCAAGCGGCAGCTCTTCGATCTCACCATCAATATATGCTTCGATCTTCTCCTCTACCTCTGCCTCCATCTTATGTCCCTGTCCGTTGATGACCTTGATACCATTATCGTAGAATGGGTTATGGCTTGCAGAAATCATGATGCCGCAGTCGAAATCCTCCGTGCGTACAACGTATGACACACTTGGAGTTGTTGTTACATGAAGCAGGTATGCATCTGCACCCGAAGCCGTCAGTCCGGAAGCCAGCGCATATTCATACATGTAGCTGCTTCTTCTCGTATCCTTACCGATCACGATCCTTGCTTTGTGGTCACGGCCAAAATACCATCCCAGGTAACGTCCGACTTTAAAGGCATGTTCTACCGTCAGGACAACATTCGCTTCTCCTCTAAATCCATCTGTTCCAAAATATTTACCCATATGTCTTCATCCTCTTATCATCTAGTTTTCAGTTACAATGCTGCATAGGATACAACATCCATTAACATTATATTCTCATCAGGCCCAAGATACAACAATTTTTTTCATCTGTCATAAGTGTCATGCATAGGCATGATCGCGTACAATTGCACGTGCCACGCATAGTCCGTTTGCGGAGGCCTGCTGCAGCCCTCTGGTTACAGAAGCGCCGTCCCCCATGGCACGCAGTCCTTTTACGTTGGTCTCAAAGTCCTCATTTACCAGAACCTTATTGGAATAAAATTTTACCTCTACGCCATATAACAGTGTCTCATCGCTTGCGATTCCCGGGGTTACTTTATCCAATGCCTGGATCATCTCATCGATCGCGACCATGATCCTGTGCGGAAAGACTAATGATAAATCTCCAGGCACTGCATCCTTTAAAGTCGGAGTGATATTATTGCGGATCAGACGTTCTCCTGTGGTACGGCGGCCCCTGCGGAAATCACCGTATCTCTGCAGAAGGATCTTACCGTCACACAGCATATTTCCAAGCTGAGCGATCTGCTTGCCGTATTCGATGGGAGATTTGAACGGCTCAGTAAAGTTCTTGGAAACAAGCAGCGCAAAGTTCGTATTATTCGTCTTCATATCTTTCGATTTGTATGCATGTCCATTCACCACAGCCAGTCCGTTCTCATAGTATTCCGTCGCCACCTCTCCAGACGGATTCGTACAGAAAACACGGACCTTATCATCAAACGTGGGGGTATAGTATACTAATTTAGCCTCGTAGAGCTTCTCATTCAGCTCCTTCATGATCTCATCGCGGACCTCCACACGGACTCCCACATCTACGGTACCGTTTCTGGTCTCGATCTCATGTCCCTTGCAGATATGAGAAAACCACTCAGACCCCTCTCTGCCGACTCCGGCCACGATCTCCGGGGCATAATAGGTATCCCCTTTATCTGTAGTGACTCCTTTTGCCACACCATCTTCTATAATAATGTCAGTCACCATGGTCTTAAATAATATCTCCACTCCCGCATCCAGCAGATGATGCTGCAGACGGGTATAAATCTTATAGCCCTCTTCTGTACCCAGATGACGGATCGGGCATTCGATCAGCTTTAGGTTGGCACGGATGGCCTTGGTGCGGATGTCTGTGATCGCCTGCTGGTCCTCAATGCCATATACCTTTTTGTCGGCACCGAATTCCAGATAAATACTGTCTGCCTCATGGATCAGCTGAGTTGCCTTCTCATATCCGAGGATCTCCGGCAGTGTTCCTCCCACATCTGGAGACAAGGATAATTTTCCATCTGAAAATGCCCCGGCCCCTGCAAATCCTGTCGTAATGGAGCATGGCTGGCAGCCAACACATACCTTTGTCTTTCGTTTCGGGCACTGGCGTTCTTCAATGCAGCGTCCCTTTTCAACCATCAATACACGAATGTCCGGATTCTGCCTCTTCAATTCATATGCGCAGAAAATACCAGACGGCCCGGCACCTATTATAATGACATCATACCTATTCATATTATCCCTCAGCTTTCTTTGAAATCCTGGATCATTCTATAGAAACTTTTATTGTGGAAATTGTGTGGGAATTGCAAGGGGGTCAGACCCCTCTGCAGAGGGGTCTGACCCCCTTGCAATTCCCACACAACTCCCACAATACCCATACTAGCACACAATTTTTCACAGTACAAGGCTATACATTCCCCTATTTTTGGGGTAAGATATAAGGAGTCTAGTCTAAAACACTACCCCGTATTTTTTACAAAATATAATATGACCGTGGTTTATAAGGATATTTTTATCCTGCCGGATCACGTATGAATTTGGAGGTTTTTATGATTAAATTAGTAGCCAGTGATTTAGACGGCACGCTCCTTTTGGGCGGTGCCCAGGAACTCACGCCCCGTGCCATCGAATTGATCCACCAATTAACACAAAAAGGTATTCACTTTGTTTCTGCAAGCGGCAGACAATATGATAATCAGCGCAGAGTTTTCGAAAAAATCAAGGATGAAATATCCTATATTGCTGAAAACGGATCGATCTGTGTTCATAAGGGAAATGTTATTTCCCGTGCTGCTATTGACGATGGACTTGCATCCAGAATACTTGCAGAAATCAAGAAACAGAACCATTTCGAAGTTGTCGTTTCCAGAGAGGATTCCTGCTTTATCGAAGATAACCATCCGGCCTTCGTCAACCACATCGTCAATGTGATGCAGAACACAACCCAGATCGTAGAGGATATCACCAAAGTGGAGGGTCCTATCTTAAAGATCGCGATCTGCAATATGACTGACGGTCCACATATCATCGATAAATATCTGAAACATTTACAGAACATGTTCGGGGACGAAATCAAAGTCGTCACCTCCGGGAATCTCTGGATCGATTTTATCGCTCCGGGCTCCAATAAAGGAACTGCGCTAAAAGGCTTGATGGATCTGCTTCATGTAAAGCCAGAGGAATGCATGGCTTTCGGCGACCAGTATAATGATGTAGAAATGCTGCAGCTCGTCAAAACCAGTTACTCTATGTCCAATGCGGCACCGGGGATCGCCTATTATTCCACTTATGTGACCGACTCCGTGGAGGACGTTCTGGAAGACCTGATCCAAGAGATCGAATCGTAAAATGTAGATGCTTAAAGACCAGTCTCGTAGCGCTTTATCATAACTAAAACAAAAAATTCCCCGGCGGCTTAGATCATCATCTTAAGCTGCCGGGGAATTTTTGCTATGCAATGACAAGCGGGATATTCTCTTGTCTGGCCCGTTCTATATACTTTTCTTCTACCTCACCATCCGTTATGATCTGCTGGACTTCATCCATCGGGCAGATCACCGACAGATAGCCGCCGCCAAACTTTGTGCTGTCCGCCAGCACGATCACCCTGTCAGCCACCTTCATCTCTGCCTGTTTTATCTGAGTCTGCGTGGACACCGTTGATGTGATCCCCACATCAAAATTGATCCCATGCACGCCTATAAAAGCCTTATCCACATGAAACCTCGAAATATCGGCAATCGCCTCATCTCCCACAGTTGAGGCCAGATAACCGCCCACCGGTCCGCCTACCATATAAAGCTCAACATGGTCTACACCTGCAAGCTCATTGCCTACCAGCAGTGAGTTCGTCACCACGGCAATTCTTTTTTCCGGATGCTGTTTAATGTACAGCGCCAGGTAAAATCCTGTGGAAGTATCATCGATGATAATCGTGTCCCGTTCTTCGATCGTGCCATATGCACAAGCTGCAATGGCCTTTTTCTTGTCAGCATTTCTGTAAATACTCTCAGCGGAATACTTCTTCTGCGGGGTTTCCTCTATCTTTAAAGCACCGCCATGAGTACGGATCAGAAGTCCTGCGCGCTCCATACATTTGATGTCATTCCTGATCGTAACCTCAGAACACCCAAGCTCTGCACTCAATTCATTTACACGAACCTTCCCCTTTTCTTCCAGTTCCTGTAATATCTTTCTTCTGCGTTCCTCCATATCGTTCTCCCTATGCATTTTCAGAAAAGTACCCCGATCAACACACCACATGTAAGAAAACCCAAAGGTTTCCTATGCCCATATTTTAGCACATTTTGCTCCGGACAAGGGATAATTTTACCATATTTTTCCATTTTTTTAGAATTTATAAAAAATACACAGACTGAGACTACACTCAGGCTGTGTATTTTGTTCGTCTTATGGAATTTTCTTTTCAAAAAGCTTCTGAAATGCTTCTTTATAGGTCTTCCATTAATCCTGTTCTTTTTCCTCGATCGCACAGATCAGGTCTACTCTTCTCTGATGGCGTCCACCTTCAAAATCTGTATCCAGCCATGTCTCAACGATCATCTTTGCAAGCTCACCGCCGACAACCCTTGCCCCAAATGCCAGGATATTACAATTATTATGCTGTCTCGCCATCTTTGCTGTAAATGGCTCGCTGCACACTGCCGCACGAATTCCCTTTACCTTGTTTGCAGCCAGCGAGATCCCCAGTCCGGTTCCGCAGATCAGAATCCCCTGGTCTACTTCTTTATTCACAACCGCGTGTGCAACGATCTCCCCATATACCGGGTAATCACAGCTTTCTGTTGAATTTGTCCCGTAATCTACGACCTCATGTCCCTTTTCCTTTAAAAACTCAATGATCTCTGCCTTTAACTCTAGTGCTGAGTGGTCATTTCCAATACCGATTTTCATGTTATATTCTCCTCCATCCTGTCATTCTTACATATCAAAGTAAAACTTCAATTAAAGCTCTACTTATCATTTTCCAACATCAGATTCTAAATGTCAAGGACAGCCTTACACTATTCCTGTGCCGGCAGTGCCTGCTGCGCTGACACTCAACTCCTCTGTCCCTTCCATTTCCGGCTCAATTAACGTTTTTCACATTATAATGCCAGACGATAGATGTTTTCCACATCCTTCTGAGATAATTTCACAAAGTTACCAACACTGCCTCCTCTGTTATCCCCGTAACAGCACTTCTGTGCCATTGCGGGGATGTCCTCTTCTTTGGCACCAAGCTCTGCAAATGATACCGGCATCCCTATGGACCGCAGAAAGTTCTTAAACGCATCGATTCCCGCAAGAGCCGTATTCATCGGATTTTCAAAATCCATCTGGCATCCCCACAGCCTGACTGCGATCTGTGCGAATTTCATCGGAGCATGTTCCACAGTATAACGCATCCATGCCGGAAATACCACTGCGAGTCCGGCTCCGTGGGCGCAGTCATATACAGCGCTTAATTCATGCTCTATATCATGGCTGGACCAGTCCTGTTCCCGCCCGACTCCGCAGATATTATTGTGAGCAGTCATCCCCGCCCACATAATATTAGCACGGGCCTCATAATTATTGGGATCTTCAAGTACTTTTGGCACCTCCTTGACCATTGTCAAAAGGACCGCCTCGCAAAACCGGTCTGTGATCTCCACTTCTTTTGTGTTGGTAAAATAACGTTCAAATACATGTGCCATGATATCCGTTGCCCCGCACGCCGTCTGATAAGCGGGCAGTGTCTGTGTCAATTCAGGATTTAAGATAGAAAATGCCGGACGGATCCCTTCCCCGGTGGCGCCTCTCTTAAACATGCCCTCTTCCTTTGTGATCACAGAATCCGGTGATCCTTCGCTGCCGGCTGCCGCGATCGTGAGGATCGTCCCGACAGGTAATGCCCGCTCGATCAACTTTCCCTGATAAAAATCCCAGAAATCTCCGTCATAGATCGCTCCTGCCGCGATGGCCTTGGAAGAATCAATCGTGCTTCCGCCTCCTACGGCCAGTACAAAATCAACCCCCTCATTCCTACACAGTTCAATCCCTTTATAAACAAGCCCGCTTCTTGGGTTAGGTCTTACACCGCCCAGCTCCACATATTCTAAACCTTCCTGCTCCAAAGACGTCTTCACCCTGTCGAGCAGTCCTGAACGCTTCACACTGCCACCGCCATAGTGGATCAGCACCTTGCTGCCGCCAAAACGTTTTACATAGTGCCCCGCTTCCTCTTCTTTCCCTTTCCCGAAAACAAAATACGTCGGACTATAAAACGTAAAACCCTGCATAAATCTTCCTTCTTTCTTTGATGAACTCATAAACCATGACAGTTACTCCAATACTTATACACATAAATTTTATCACACACCCAAGATATCCACAATCAAAAGCCGCTTTCTTACCTCTGAATATACTTCTTCAACGCTCGGGCAATGAGGAATGCGAGATACACCATCCCCCAAAGTATAGCAAGATTCAACGCCATAACCAATCCGCCAATCAGATCTCCTCCCCAAAATCCCCACATCAAAGGCAAAGCAGTCAACACCATAAGAAAAATAATTACCGGAAACCTTCCCGACTTTTCTTGTCGCCTTCCCTCCCTTTCCCCCTCTATAAGCTTTGTTTCCCATTCCTGTTTTATCTGATCACCGCCAGCTTTCCCACGTTCATAGTCCGGTTCTTCTATCTCCACTTTCAGAAGGTAATCCAAAGAGACCCCAAAAATCCGTCCCAGCTCAATCACATTCTCTGTGTCCGGTATGGACTCATTCAGTTCCCATTTGGAAACTGCCTGTCTGGATACCCCCAGTCTCCCTGCCAGCTCTTCCTGAGACATCCTCTGAGCCTTTCTGCAACGCTGAATCTTCTCACCGATCGTCATACTCACACCTCCTGCTTTTCCAATTTGGCTTTGTGCTCTTTCACGCAGATTTTTCAAACCAATTTTTTTATCCTTAATATACTATCTCCACCACAAACACACTACCAATTCTTATTTGCATCTCCGCAACTGCCAGTTGCACTGTTTTCTTCTATACTCATTTTACCTCAATCTAGAGTAAAAAGCATGGACTTACAAACTTTTCACGATCATTCTCATTAGCAAAAAAGTGACCTTAAGGCATCTATGTCAGATAAACCTCCAGTCACTCTTTCTATGGTACTCTTAATCAGCTGCCTCACGTAGTTTTCCACGTCTTCTACAGCCATCACGGTAATAAGAATGTAAGTTCTTATTTAAAAGAATCCTGCCTTCTGCGGCAGCCTATTATCCGCTCTATATATTTACTTCTATTCTGTCTCAGAAAACAGCAGCCTTTCATAATCTTCCTGGGGCATTGGACGGTAGTATACATACCCCTGTATCATATCGCAGTGGACACTTCTAAGAAACTCCACCTGATCCATACTTTCAATACCCTCTGCCACTGTAATCACGCCGAACTGTTTGACCAGGTTGATGATCCCTTTGACCATGAGCCTGTCCTTTTCCTTCTCAACGATATTCGGGAAAAAGGTGGCATCGATCTTTAAAACATCGATATTCAGATTCTGAACCGTACTCAGGGAAGAATATCCTTTCCCGAAATCATCAATCGAGCAGGAAAAACCTGCATTATGCAGGTCTTCTACGATCCTGGACAGGATATCCCAGCTGTCGAACAGAATCGTCTCTGTAAACTCGATCTCCAGCAGTCTCGCGGGAATCCGGTAGCGGTCGCGGATTTCCGTATAGATCTTAACAAAATCACTATTATAAAACTGGAGCCTTGATACATTAACTGATACCGGCAGCGGCTCATGCCCTTCATCCATAAGATGCCTGAGCCATCTGCAGACTTCCTCAAAGACATATCTATCCAAAAGAGGAATGGTATAATTCTTCTCAAAAACAGGGATAAAACTCCCCGGGGAGATGATCGTGCCATCCTGTTTCCTCCAGCGTACCAAAGCCTCGGAACATGCGATCTTATCCGTTGCAAGATCCACCTTGGGCTGGTAATACACCAGAAATTCCCGATTCTCCAGAGCCGATTCCATGCTGCTTTCAATGGACTTCTCCAGATACAGCTTCTTTCGGATACTCTCATTATAGAAACGGTACTTATCATATCTTCCAGTCTTTACAGATTTTCTGGCAAAATTGGCCCGGTCCATTAAACCTTCGATCTTAAGATCTTCTACCGCATCTTCTATACAGCAGACTCCGCAGCATACCGAAAGTACGTGCTTTTCGTTGGAATGATGCATGTACTCTGTAATCTGGCTGTCGACCTTCTTCTGGCGGTCTAAAACTTCTTTTTTTGATGTATACTGGCGCAGGATCACAAAATTATCTGCATTAACGCGCCCGAATATCTCACCTTCTTCTAATTCCCGGTCAATGATCGCGGCATACTCTTTGAGAATCCGATCTCCCCATTCATAACCGAATACATCATTGATATACTTAAAATCGGCAAAGTCAGCGTAGAAGATCGCATACTTCTTATCTCCACAGTGATCTAAAAGATTCTGTGCAAGCTCTTTAAAACGGCTTACTGTATAGGCATTCGTCAGGATGTCCCTTCCCGCCTTATCCTCCAGATTTCGATTCACACTCTCAAGGTTCAGGATCTTCCTGATGTTCGACCAGAAGTATACAAGCCATATTACAATGATACAGCCGGTCAGTACGATTGTCATGAGCAGCAGCGTGCGGACCCGGTGTGTTGAGAAGCCCTCTGCCGCAAATACCGTATCATTTGCCAGATCAAAATAAACCTCACTGCTCTCGAGCAGCGCCTCTTTGGTAGAAGGATCGCTGCGGTAGGCATAAATCTCTTCCTTAAGCACTTCCCACTCCTTGTCAAGCTTGGCTAAGCAATCCTGATACTCCTCTTCATCCACCAAAAGAAGCTCGTATTTTCCTCCGCCACTGTTCAGCCCATCCATGATCTCATCCAGATATACGATCAGATCGTCTCTTTGGATATCGTTCAGCTCCAGTTTAACAAGCCGCTGCGTAGCTCCCCGAACGATTCCCACATAATTAATTAAACGTCCGTATGACTGTGTACTGTACACCGAATGAAATACAAATCCGACCAAAAATATCATTCCAAGGAAAAATCCCAGGAGAGCGTACCTCCACTTTCTCTTCATCCCCGTATCCTTAAGGCTTTCTGACAATCACACACAGATTCATCCGAAAGACCGTCCTTTCCTCAAATAGTATGCATTTTTCTGAAAATATTATATCACACTCTTCCACTTAATTCCACCCAAACCACGGATAATGGATTTGCGCAGTCGCACTATAATCACGCTTTTTGCTTTAATACGATACTGATACACTTTTAAAAATTGGCGGGGCATTTGTACAAAAAAACCGCAATCCCTGATTACCTCAAGGATTGCGGTATTTTATATTGTTAGGATATTGTAAACCAACGATTACTCGATGATCTTAGCAACCTTTCCTGATCCAACTGTACGTCCACCTTCACGGATAGCGAATCCAAGACCCTCTTCCATA